>JBBKVQ010000174.1:0-8132 GCA_037968515.1 Bradymonadaceae bacterium | reverse complement strand
CGGGTCTGGGCGAGCAATACGATGGTGGTGCCGTCGGCCACGGACATCTCGGAGCCATAGATCACGTGGACCCCGAGCTCTTTGGCACGTGAATACGCTCGCACAACCCCGTACACGCCATCACGGTCTGTAATCGCGATGTGGGCGCCCTGCCCGGCTACTTTGTGCCAGGCTTCGACGTATTCTTCGGGGTGGCTGGCACCCTCAAGAAACGAGTAATTTGATTTGCACCATAGTGGGACATACATCAAAACATCTGAACACATGTTCAGATAATTTCAAGTACGAAGCTGCGTGCATCAGCGACCAAAAGAAAAGTACTGTGACCACTCACCTGATAATTGAGCATACAGCGATCGACCTATCGAGGCTTCTTGAGATGGATTTGCAGACCTGAGTATTGGTTCTTGAATACTCGCAAGCAGGACCGTAGGTTGGCGAAATTGTCTGAGGGCGAATTTCAATCCAGGTAGAACATGCTCTATGCCGTAATCTTGGCGTGTCTACTATTCGCCGTAATATTCAGATATGGCGCCGTCTCGTATTCGTTCCACCGCATCCCGTCCATCGAACACACCTTGTTGGAAGGGGCCACGCTTTCCGATATTCCACCCCTGCACGACCTCCTCAACGACGCCGAAGCCCGTGACGCGATCAGGGCAAATGTTGTAGCGATTGGGTTTGACCCGAGCACTGGTTCAGATGCTTCGTTTCAAACCGCCGAGATTTGCCTGTTCGACGACGGTGGTGGTGTCCATATCCTCAAGAAAGTTTTTGTGACGTCACTTGATCAGGTTTTGGAGATTGAAACAAAGGCTATCGCACTAGCCAAGCTCTTCGACGTGACGCTGCGGACACTATAAATCATGGGGTGAGATTCTCCTGATTGCTCACGTGAAATCGGGGAACTCGAAGCAAAGGCCATCGAACTCGCCAGGCTTTTCGGCGTGAGACTGCGTACATCGTGAGTGTGAGCGCAGAGTTGATGTTTTGGATGGATTAAAAACGTCGTTGTCGACAGAAGGACCAAAGATGCTCTTAATCGTGATTTCAACTGGCATCCTATTCGTAGGAATAACCGCCGTCGCAGTGTGGGCCCAGCTTAATACCGGGCGCAGCCAATCGATGGAAGACGCCCTATTGGAGGGCGCAACGCTTTCCAAAATCCCATCATTGGACAGGCTGATCTCGGACCCGAACGCCCGCAACAAGATTAAAGAACACGTGGTTGAGCTCGGGTTCAATTCATGCGCGGATGTCGGACAGACTAGGAATGCGGAATACCAAACCGCCGAGGTTTTCCTCATCGACGACGGTGGTGGTGTGCACGTGCTTGAGCAAGTCACCGCGAACACCATGTCGGGGACGCCAATCGCGGAACTTGAGTCTAAGGCTGTGGAGCTGGCGAAACTGCTGGGCGTGCCGCTGCGGTAGTCGGTTGTCGGTTGTCGGTTGTCGGTTGTCAGTTGTCAGGAATCGCAATGCAGGCAGCCTATGGCTCGCATGTGTTTGGATCGTAAGAATCGCATGCAGGCCATAAAGGCCTGCGGACCGGTCGCGGCGACGTTTAGCGCGAAAGTGAGAACCTGAATCGCAATCCGCGATGGTTGCCCTCGCCTTCAAAATCCAAGCTTCCACCGACCTTCTGAGTCGCTTGAACTGCCTTGGTGAGTTTCGATTCTTGTACTGGGACCATCGGTTGATTAGGCGCAACCATCGACCCATACAGCGGGTGGATCACGTAGCCATCTTCCATGCTGAACGCGCCGCCGTGGGCGTTGATGGGTTCGTAACCCAAGTAGACCAGTCCCAATCTTCGTGCGTCTTCAGTCGTTTTAATGGTGCCAGGCAGGCCAAACACCAATTCTTCGTAAGCGCGCACGCTAATGGCGTTGGCGCGGTGAATCTCTTTTTCGGACAGCGCCAGTAGGCTCTTTGCTAACCAGGAGCTTCCCAATCGGGCTTCGATCGCTGTCTGTGTGTCCGAATCGTCACCCGCTGCTATCGCAGGCCAAGCCCCGTCAAGAATTCGATCGAGTTGGATCTCGAGCGTGGCCCGTTCAACGGCGAGCACAAACTTGTCTTGGTAAACCGCGTAATGAACGGCGAAGTCGCCCTCTGGGGACCCAGGGCTGGTGCCCACACGAACGACCGGGATATCGCGGTAGTGGGCCGATTCTTCCCAGCGAATCATGCCCGGTGCAGCACTTGACGCGACCTTTTTAAGACCGGTCAAAAACGCAGCCAAAGCAACGGAGTTTGCGACTTGTGCTCCGACATAGACCGGCGCGCGAGAAATCACTTCCATCATCTGGGTTTGTGTCACCTCATCTGAGCCGCCAGTCGATAAAGAGAGCATAGCCAAGTCCCACAGGCCGCTGCGGTCTTCGGCGCCGAAGGTCACCCAGTCTCCTAGCCAGCTGATGCTCAGACCCATCCCTGGCAACATCGCGCCAGATGCTTGGTCAATTTCTCGCCGAAGCCGGGCGTCTTTGCCCACTGCAAAAACATATTGAACCCCGGATTCTACGCGGGCTTGTTGCACTTTTGCCATCCCGACCATTTGGATGAATTCGTCGTAATCTGAGTTTTCAATGAGCGGCAAAATCCGACCGTCAATATCCCACCCTTTACCGTCGGCGGCCTTGGTAATACGAATCCCAATCGGGTCGATGAAAGCCTTCCAATAAGACTGGTATGTGGCGCTAAACCGCTCGTAGCTGGCTTTTTCTGTAGCCGTCACAGTCTTCAGACTCAGGTCTCGAATCGGGGTCAGGAAAGTTGTGCGGCCCCAAGCAGAAAGCGAGCCTTCTTCAGCGGTAAACGAGATCTTTTGCCCATCGCTGTGTTTCAGGTTTGCCTGCTTCAGGTATCCGGCCTTGATCACGTCTTCGAGGTCAGTTGCCCGTTTGCCTTCCATAAAACCGTGCAAAAGCGTCGCGTATTGGGGCAACACCAACTCGGCTTTCGCCACCAATCGACGTGATTCGAGGATTTTGATTTCTGGCGAGACCGCACGTGCCACAAACGCATCGCTCAGAAAGACGAAGCCAGATTCGGTTGCATCAAACGGGTATTTAGCGCGCAAATACTGGAAGTCCCCTTCGTCGGCGAGTTTGCGACCGCCCGGTTTCTGTGCTTCCAGGAATGCGCGAATGGCTCCGCGAGAGTTCGAAATAATAAGGACATCGCCAATCTCGACGCGGTTCTGCTCGATTTCTCCATCGGGCGTGAAAATACGGCGAACGATCGTCGTGCCGTCCTTCCAAAACGCTTCTTCGAGGTCGGGATGGACCTTGCGGGCGTTGGCTTCAAATTGACTCAGCGCGGCGATAAGGGCGGGTCGGCTTTTGACTTTGAACACCAGTGAAAGGTCAGAACCTTCGCGCAGGTAAGGGTCGCTGGTGGTCAATGCCACGCCGTCGGCGACCACATGGCCGAGGGCTTCTGCCAGGCCGGTTCTTTCGATCACGAGCATTTTTTCGTAACGCTCGATGAAATGCGAGGTTCCGGGGCGCGCTTCCAGCAACTGCGCCGCAGGCGTAATCCAATCGTCAAAATCCCGGGCCAACTTCACAAAATCACGCAGGTCCGAAAAATGAACGTAGGCCATGTCTGCGGGGATATAGGACGCCATCGGCTCGATGACCGGTTTGACGCCCAGTTCCTTAATCATCGCAGGCCATGGGTGCGCTGGAAGGGGAACACCAGTGACACTGGCCAGCGGGATATCGGCCTTTTCGGTCGCGACGCCTGGATTCAGCACGCGGTCCGCCTGCAAAGCCTCGTTGATCGAGGTCATCCCGGTATACAACGACATCAGGTCGTAGAGCTCTGAACGGTTTTGGTTGCGGGCAGCCGCATTGGAGCCAGCCGCGCGTTGAGCGAGTTGCAGCTGCGCAAAATTCACGAATTCGTCGCGGGGCCCGAAGGTCATAAATTCGGAACCAATCCTCGCCCAGAACTCGGTTTCAAGGTTCGGTGTTTTTGGCAGCTTGTCGGCAATCGAAACCGTGACATTCCCGTAAGCAGAAGCACCCCAAGGGTTTCCGAAATCTGCAGACGGATTCACGACCTGAAACCCAAGAGATTTTGGAAGATTCGGCCCAACGATGCGAATGATCCCAGGCTCGATCCATACAGCATGCGGCTGCTCGCCAAAACCGACTCGCCGGGCCGTCTGTGGCTGGGATTCGACCTTCACGAAACAGTGGGATTTATTGCAAAACGATTCGGTGGCAGCGATCTGCACCGGGTCGTTTTGAATCACAGGTTTTACCGTCGTGTTCATCTCTAATTTCGGCGGAAGATCGGGATGAGACTGAAGCGTGGCGGTCTTTTTTTCGACCGGCTGTTCAACCGTCTTTTTGGTGTCCGAATTGCCGGAACTGCAAGAGACGGCCAATGCCGCGACGATAATAAGAAGTTTGTTCATGCGCTGAAATCCAAATGTGATTTGGGCGACCTTAGTCGAATGTGGTCGTTTGTTCACTGCTTAAGCCGCGTCGGAGTACTCAAATTCTCGGATGATCTTTTCGGCTTTGGCCTCCGTCAGGCGATTTCGCAAGCGTTGAGACTCGTGATTATCGCGGATGGTTTTGGCCAGCGTAAAAGTAGAGGCCACCGTGAAGAGCACGCTCATGCCCATAAAGCCTCGGATCCAGCCATCGACGGGCAGGTAGTAAACGCCCAGCACCGTGGAGCCCATGGCCAGGGCAAATGAAATCCAAACCTGAAGAATCCATGCGTTTGTGTCTTTTTGTTCACTCATCGTTGTCTCCTTGTTGACTCGATGTACATAGCTATCGCACAGGCTATGCCAGCCAAAAACCAACCAAACAACCTGTTTAAATTAAACAACTTACCCTTATCGGAGCATTGAACTTTCGGATGGACGCGCCCGGCACAATGTGCAATTAATGTTCAGCAATGGACACTGCACGTACAAAGGACTCGCAATGCCGATTTCGCTTTCTCAGGAAGACCGTGAGTTTTTCGAACTCATCAGCCAAGCCACGTTTATCAATCCGTTCTCGACAGAACGAGCTGACGTAGACGCACTGCTTGCGGCCGCAAGTCCAGGAAGCACAAGGGCTGCGGTGCTTGAACAGATGCTGAACCAGTTGTGGATTCGGCTGCATCGGCTGGGAGAACGACGCGGAAGTGATTTTGCGGGACGGGATGTCGAGCTGTTTGAGACCGCTGCGTTGTTCTCTACGTTCCATCGATTCTCGCCGGATATCGACGCGCATATTCGGAGCCAGCTCGATGCTGGTGAGCGTGCGATCGTGTTCGACTCGGGGAAAGCCGTCATGACTCACATGGTGCAACAGGGGTTCCCAGAGTCGCGTGCCACAAGGCTGTTGGGCCTGATGTTCCAGATGCGACGCGCGTTTTATTTCATCGCCCAGTCGCTGGTCGGGGATTCCGAATCGATGCGTCGGCTTCGCGAAAAGTTGTGGACAAATATTTTTACCCACGACGCGTTGCTGTACGAAAAAGTGCTGTGGAATCGCATGGAGGATTTCAGCACGTTTTTGGTCGGCGAGACCGGCACAGGCAAGGGGGCAGCCGCGGCGGCAATTGGGCGGTCGGGCTATATCCCATACAACCCAGGCACCTCGCGCTTTGAACACAGTTTTGTGAGCGCATTTAACTCAGTAAATCTTTCCCAGTTTTCGGAAAACCTGATCGAATCCGAGCTTTTTGGCCATAAAAAGGGGGCATTCACAGGCGCCATCGAATCGCATCATGGCGTGTTTCAACGCTGTCAGCAGCTTGGCGCAATCTTTTTGGACGAGATCGGAGACGTGTCGGTTCCGGTGCAGATTAAATTGCTTCGGGTTCTGCAGGAGCGAGTTTATTCGCCGGTGGGTGGTCACGAAGAAATGAAATTCTCGGGGCGTGTCATCGCTGCAACAAATCGCCCAGTTGACGAGCTTCGTGAGACCGGGAAATTCCGGGACGACTTCTTCTACCGACTTTGTTCGGACGTGATCGAAGTCCCGACCTTGCGACGTCGGGTTTCAGAAAACCCCTCGGAACTTGAGCGAATGGTTGAACATCTGGTGGGGCGAATTCTGGGCAGCCCTCATCCCAACATCGTCGATCATGTGATGAGCGCGGTCGCTCCACTAGGAGACTACGCATGGCCAGGCAACGTTCGTGAGCTTGAGCAGTGTATTCGGCGAGTGATTCTGACTCGGGAGTACAAACCTTCGTCGAGCCAGCGGTCGACGAGTCTTGCGGAGCGGTTTGAAGCGGCGGATATGACTGCCGACGAACTTTTGGGCGAGTATTGCACCCTGCTTTACGAACGGCTGGGTAGTTATGAGGAAGTTGGCCGCAGGGTTGGACTTGATCGACGCACGGTCAGGAAGCACATCGTACGTATCGACGAATAGCCATAGCCGGCGGTCAGCCTGGGATCATCGCGTTGGGGACTTGCAAGGTGAAGGTGGTGCCTTCGGGTGAGCTCTCGACGTCGATCGTTGCATTCAACATGGCAACGAAGCGGGACACGACCGCCAACCCCAGCCCCACACCACCAAATTCACGTGATGACGAGCCATCAACTTGTCGGAATGGCTCCCAGATTTTTTCGACAAATTCCGCCGGGATGCCTACACCGCTGTCTTTGACCGTGATCACTGCGGTCTGGTTGTCGCACCTCGCGGTTAACGAGATGCCACCGCCTGCAGGCGTGAACTTCACCGCATTGGAAACAAGATTAGTCAGCACGTGTTGCAAGATCGTCTTATCCGAGGCGTACAGAAATACCGCATCCCCAGACGTTTCAAACGTGAGCTGCTTTTTGCCGGCCATCCACTCACCGGCTTGTTTGGCTTCGCACAGCAGTTGTTGAACATCCACGCCGCTCAGGGTGACCGACAGGCGAGATTTGTTCACACGCTCAAACGACAGCAAATCATCGACGATATGAAGCAGGTTTTCCCCGCTGGTTCGGATATTATTCAGGGCATTTTTCTGACGGTCGTTGATCTCTCCATAGATGCCCTCGTCGATCATCTCGGCCAAACCAAGCACCCCGTGAATAGGGGTTCGAAGTTCGTGAGTGACGTTGGCGACAAACTCGTTTTTAAGACGGCTGGCCTCCCTCAATTCGTCGTTCTGACGGACCAGCTGGTCTCGTTGGGTTGCAATTAGACGAAGCGCTGAGGCCAGGGCGGTCACCAGAATCGCGAACATGAAAAAGATCTTCATGGCTTCGATCGCCACAAAAAAAGCAGAGAAAGTCTCGTGTTGATACGCACTGGATAAAAATGCTGGGAAAATTGGAATTACGCCCGCCGACATGAGGACCAAAGTGATGAAGTAGCTGCCGAACATTAACGCTGCTGTGGTCGCTGTAACGGCAACATCGGTCATGGTCCCAGTGATCGCCAAGGCAATGAAATAGAACGCGATAAAGGGGCTTGCTGGACCGCCGGTGAAGTAGACTACACCCGTCAAAAGCAAAATATCAGAGGCCTGACCCATGATCGCTAGAGTCATGTAACTGGGATGCTTTTTGCGCAACGCCCACCAAGAGACAGTGCGCATAACTAGCTTTATTGGGGCCAATCCGAAAATAATGTACGGCGCTTGCGGCATCAGCCCAATGGCCCAAAAGAGCGCGATAATGAGCACAAAGCCGGCAACGACAGCGTAACCAGCCGGCACGCCGTACTCGAGCTTTCGCATCACTTCATCGCGGTCGAGCCCGTTGATATAAGGCGCCCATGGCGCTTCAAACTTCATCGGGATTAAACACGGCACGGACTCTTTGCAGGAGTTCTTTGAGTTTGAAAGGTTTCCGCAGGAATCCTGCGGCGTGCAGGTCGTTTTCGACAAAAGTTCGGGCGGTGTCATCGTTGTAGATGGCGCTCATCACCAAAATTGGAATCGAGTTGTCCGACAGTCGATTGACCTCAAGACACACGTTAAAACCGTTTTTCTTGGGCAGCAGAACGTCCACGATCATTAGATCAGGAGCCAACGACTGCGATTTGGTCACAGCGTCCTCGCCGTTCATCACAATCGCGACGTCGTAGCCTTGTGAGCTCAGGTAGTCGAATACCATCGTCGCATTCACCGGATCGTCTTCGACGACCAAAATCTTCTTTTTCATA
>JBBKVQ010000173.1:0-7139 GCA_037968515.1 Bradymonadaceae bacterium | reverse complement strand
ATGAGCTCCATCCGTGACCCGCTGCCGGAGCTGCGTGCGGATGATGAAACGGTCCGCAAAAAAGTATCGGGAGACCAGAGTTCGAGCGTTGTGATTATACGGGGCGCGGACGCCGAGGCCGCGTTGCAACAAAACGATAAGCTGGCTCTTGAACTGAACGCCGCGGTGAAACAGGGCGAAGTGAAAGGATACGCGTCGCTCAATAATTTGTTGTGGTCAGAACATACTCAGTCGATGAATCGTAAGTTTCTGGATGCTCAAGGGCCTTCGCTCATCCGTCGCATGAGCTCGTCGTTTGACGCCGCGGGGGTTGAAGCATCGGCTCTGGAACCTGTGAAATCCAACCAATTTATTCATCCTGACAAGTATCTTCGACTCACCGACCTGCGTGACAGCGAGCTTGGTTCTTTGGTGGACCTGTTCGACGCGCGAAACGACGGGACGGTGCTGCTGACTTATCTTGAACACGTAAACGACGCAAAAGCGCTTGAAGACCGCGTCGCTGCTGTGGATGGTGCGTTTTGGTTTAGACAGCACGAGTCGTTGGATATCGCGTGGCGCCAGCTGGGATATGAAACGACGCGCGCCGCAATATTTGGCCTGATTCTCATCTCTCTCATTACTATCGGGGGCTTTCGAAAAGGCCGCCTTGTCGCGGTTGCGCTCGGACCACCGGTTCTTGGAAGTCTGGGAACACTCGGCCTCCTTGGACTGATGGGGATCGAATTTGGCCCCATTCATGGCCTGGGGCTCATGTTTGTGATTGCTTTGGGGGCTGATTACGGCGTGATGTTGGCATCGCATAATCGAGACATTGGTCCCACGGCGCTGAGTATTTTGATGGCTTATTTGTCCACGTTACTCTCGTTTGGGGCCCTTGGGCTCTCGTCCTATCCACTTCTGAAGAGTTTTGGCATGACGATCGCAATTGGGGCAACATTTGCGATATTGCTGCTGCCCTTGTCTGACCTGTTGAACCATAAAAGGGCGGAGGGAAATTTTGAGAGCTAGATTCTTTTTAGTGCTATTTTTTATGGTTTTGGGCTGTGGCGGGCCGGAGCGCTCACCGCAACCCACGGGCCAGGTAGATTTGATTATTCCGTCTCCCGATATCAAACCCTTTTTTGTTCGGCAGACGGTCCTTGTTACCCACGGCGACCAGGAACATTCAATTGATGCCGTGATTCAATACGACGGGAAAACCATCCGCACAGTGTTTCTGGATCCGGCCATGCGACCGGCAGTAGTGTTGGAGCAAAGCGGTACCGAGTTCACGGCTTCTGGTCCGCATTTGGATTACGTTTCGTTTGATCCGCGGTGGGTAATGCAGGTTATAGGATTGGCTCTGTTTATTTCTCCGCTGCAGCCGCTCGACTTCGAGAAACGCGAGCTGCAATCGGCGGTTGGTCCCATCTACGATACAGCTGCAGGTGGCCGAATTGTGGGCCGCAAAGTTAAAGATAATGAGACCGAAATTGAGTACACGTGGGATGGCCGCAATTGTCCGGCCCGTATTCTGATCACAAACCATGCTCAAGGCTACGTCTTGGAGATCCAAAGTGTGCAATGCGAAGAGGTCATCCAATGAGTGCTGACAAGTTTCACGTGGTGGTCATCGGGGCAGGGCCGGGTGGAACTGTGTGCGCCGCGATGTTGGAACAAATGGGGATAGAAGTGGCCATCGTGGAGCGCGGAACTTTCCCGCGTTTTACGATTGGTGAATCATTGCTGCCTGCCACTTTGGCCCACCTAGAAGAAGCCAAGCTTTTGGAACCTGTAATGAACGCGGGTTTTGTGGTGAAGCACGGCGCGGTTTTTGATAACGGCGTTCACACCAGCCATCTTGATTTTTCGAAGGCGTGGCACTCCAAGGCCTCGCATGCGTTCAACCTGCAGCGCGCTGACTTCGACTTGCTCTTGGCCAATGAGGTCGCCGCGCGCGGCGTCCCCTTTTTCTGGAATTCTGAGATGGGCTCCGCGCAGTGGAACGGCTCAGAGTGGACGCTCGAAATCACCGGCCCCGACGGTCCGTGGACCCTGCGCTGCGACTTTTTGGTGGATTCGTCGGGAGCCGGCCTACTCAACAAATTTGCGGACGCGCAACCTGCACCGACCCCTAGTTCTTTGACGTCGTTTGGTTCGGTTTTTTGTCACCTCGAGGATGCCAAGCGTCCAGAAGGTTTTGAGGGCGGGGCGATTTGGATTAACTCAAACGAAACGAAGTCTTGGGGTTGGATTATCCCGTTTAGCGACGGCACGGCTTCTGTGGGTTTTGTGGGGATCGCGGAGCATATTCGCGGCAGCGGGGAAACGGATGAAGAACGTTTTTCTAATTTGATGAACTCCTATCGTGTCCCGCGAGAGCGTTTCCGCGACGCCAAGACGGTGCGGTTTCAGCCACACTCCGTTTTTAATTACCGCCGCCCATTCGCTAAACCGTCGGGTCCAGGTTTCTGTTTGGTCGGAAACAGTCTGGGTTTTCTGGACCCCGTTTTTTCGTCCGGGGTCGCGATTGCTACGGAGTCCGCACTTCGGGCAGCGAAGGCCATTCGGGCCGCCATGGCGGACCCCGGTTTTTGTTGGGACACACAATACGATGAACCGCTTTCTGCGGGCCTTAAAGTAATGTCAGCGTGTGTTGAGGCTTGGTACGATGGCGTCCTGCCCGACCTGATTCACAGGGCCGACGATCCAAACCAACAAACGAGTCATTTTGAACAATTGGTCATCGCTCTGCTATCGGGTGGGGTCTGGGATCAGACCAATTCTCTGACCTCGGACACAGCTTGGAGTCTCCGCTACCTTCAGCGGCGAAAATCCGAGGGTTTGAAGCAATCTGCGGAGTAAAGGATGCTGTCGCATAGGGATCGATGACGAGGTTGTTTTTGCGATTGGGCCGCGAGCCTTATGGCTCGTATGTGATGGGTCCGCGAGCCCTATAGCTCGCATGTGTCTGAATGATATCATGAATCTCATGCAGGCCATAAGGCCTGCGCACCAAGCGCAGAATCACAAAAATTGCAGAAAGACCGAAAACCGTTCCCAATAGTTCTTGTGTAAAGTCTATTAGACAGCCTCTAAAGGTCAGCGTGTCCGAACAAAAGCCGTGATGTGAGTAACTTGACACTGTGCCGAAGGGAACGGATCGTCAGGCCTTAATCAGAGGAGCATTCATGCGCAGCACAACGATCGCGTTGTTTTTGGCCGTCTTTTTTGTGGCCGGGATTTCGAAAAGTGTGGCGGCACCACCTTTAGCTGCAGTGGTGCCCGTGAGCCAAACAGAGGCTCGTGGTTTGTCGGTTCCGCCCGAGCTGGCTCCTTGGATTGATTGGGTTTTGTACGATTCGCCCGACGTGGTTTGCCCATCGCTTGACGGCGTGCGCCATTGCATTTGGCCCGGTGAACTCGCAGTGACCGTCAAGGCCACCGGAGCGTCGTTTGCCTACCGTGTTTTTGTAGACCGCCAGACCCAGATTCGTTTGCCGGGCAGTAAAGATTTCTGGCCGCAGCGTGTGCTGGTGAATGGCGGACCAGGGTTAGTGTCCAAAGAAGCCGATCAACCTGTCATTACGTTGCCACGAGGACAACATCTTATTGCTGGTGGGTTTGAGTGGGCTTCAACGCCCGAAGTTCTGCCGGTGCCCCAGGCGGTTGGCCGCGTGAGCTTGAGTATTCTGGACGAAGAAGTCGACTTTCCCCGCGTAGAACAAGGTCGACTTTGGCTTGGGAAATCCGGAGTGGGTGAAGAGGATTCGACAGAAACCGTTCGTGCGACGATCTACCGGCGGTTCGAAGACGGCGTGCCGCTCTCAGTTGTGACCCGGGTGCAGTTGAATATCTCGGGCCGCGCCCGCGAAATCTCGCTCGGCAAAATCTTGCTTGCCGACACCGTGCCCACAAAGATCGACAGTAGCCTTCCCGTGCGTTTACCGCCCGAAGGCGACGTCAGTGTATTTGTGCGTCCCGGCACACACGAAATTTTCATCACAGCCGCAATCATCAAGCCCGTTAAGACGATATTGGTGCCAGCAGCCACGCCCAATTTTTACGACGCCGAAGAAGTCTGGGTCTGGGTTCCGAACGAACAGGTGCGTTCCGTTCGGATCGATGGGTTAAATGCCGTTGACCCAGAGCGCACATCGTTGCCCGCCGATTGGCGCGGCCATGCAACCTATCTGGTGGCCCGTGAAAACAAGATGGCCATCGCCGAGACCCGTCGTGGCATGGCTGAACCATCGCCCAATATGCTCAAATTATCCCGAGAACTTTGGCTCGATTTGGACGGCGAGGGTTATACAGTTCGAGACTCAATTTCGGGGGATATGCATCAGGGATGGCGCCTAAATTACGGTCCAACCGGGACTCTTGGCCGTGTTTACGACAACACCGAGAGTTCAGACCTGTTTATCACAGCTGACCCTTCGACCACGCTGTCTGGCGTTGAGATTCGCCGTCCTGAGCTCAATTTAAGCGCCGAGTTGCGTTTGGATCGAGTCCGTGCAGCGATTCCTATGGTGGGATGGGACCACGATATGCAGTCGTTGTCGGCGGACCTGAAGTTGCCGCCCGGATGGACGTTACTTGGAGGACAGGGTGTGGACCGGATGCCCGGCACGTGGCTTGAATCGTGGACTCTCTTTGATTTTTTCTTTGTGCTCATGGTGGCGCTGACCCTCGGGAAACTATTTGGATGGCCTTGGTCGGCCATCACTCTGGTCGCCCTGTGTTTGGCCCACGGCCACTCGGACGCTCCCGAGTGGATCTGGATCGGCCTGCTGGTCACGCTCGCCCTGATCCGAGTGCTTCCTCAAGGCCGAATAAGGCAAAGTTTTGTACTTGTTCGAGCAGGGATGTTGATTGCGTTAGCGGTGATTTTGGCCCCGTATGCGCGGGACCAGATCCGTCATTCCTTGCACCCTCAGGTTGGCCAACCCGAGACGAGATTCTCGGCTTCGGTGAATAAATCTAGCCCTATGAATCAGGGGTTTGCGGCCGACGAGACTGCGGCGATGGCTCCGGTGGATGCGCCCGAACCTATGGTGGAAGAGAGCCGGGATTTCGAAGGCGGCGAATACGGTCGTGGTGGAGCGGTGCTCGATTCAATCGTGTCCGGAAAGGTGAGCCGAAAGAGCCTGAAGAATGATTGGGATTATAAGAGCCAGAGTCTTCAGCAGGTGGACCCCAATGCGGTTGTTCAGACCGGCCCAGGGCTTCCCACGTGGACTTGGAGCAATTGGGAACTTCGTTGGACTGGCCCGGTGCGAAAAGACCATACGGTTGAGTTGTGGCTGCTCAGCCCGATGATGAATAGGGTCTTAGCCGCGTTGCGCGTGCTACTTTTGGTCCTGCTGGCGTTGCTGATGTTAGCACCCAAGGACATGTACTGGTCCGAACCGATTCGCCTGAAAAAGGGTTTTTGGACCCGATTGCTGGGCATGGCGCCGGTGCTTTTTGCCATCGCGTTTTTCCCCGGCATGGCGCGCGCGCAAGACGAAATCCAGGCCGTGCAGGCCATGCAAAATGTACAGAATATGCAGTTGCCTGTTGGGGTTACGACGCCAGCTAACCTGCTGGATGAGCTTAGGCGGCGCCTGATTCAAGAAACTCTATGTCAGGGGCCGTGTGCGGTGGCGAGCCGGGCGAAGATCGAAGTCAATGGCGACGATTTTGAAATGACCGCCGAAGTTCACGCCGAAAAGCTCACCGCGTGGCACCTTCCGGGGCCGTCCGACCCGCTTCGAATTGATGAAGTCAAAGTCGATGGTGTGGTTTCTCATGAGATTCGGCGCGACGAGAGCGGCTTGGCGATGGTCCGTTTACAGGCGGGTCGTCATACCGTCGAGGTCACGGGCAAGCTAGTGAACCGAAACGTTGTGACCTTGCAGTTTCGCGACGAAACGCGTCCGCAGTACGTCGAATTCAAGTCCAACGAATGGTCGGTCGATGGCATCGGACCCGATGGAGTTCCGGACAATTCGATCCAGCTGACCAAACGCGTCGAGGCTGGCGCACAAGATGCGGCCTTGTCCACCGACCTGCCGCCTTGGTTTGCGGTGGAACGTCGCTTGGAACTGGGTCTGCCTTGGCGAATTCAAACCAGAGTAACTCGGGTTGATGACGGCCGTCCTCAGCTTGTTAAAGTGCCGCTTTTGGCCAATGAAAAGGTGATCAGCGAAGACGTTCGCATCGAGGCCAACCGGGCGCTTGTCGACTTTGGTCGGGGAACCTCAGTGGTGGAATTTACCTCGGAAATCCCGAGCGGTCCGCAGGTCGTTTTGACGGCCACCACGACCGAGCCGTTCACCGAGACTTGGTACGTCCAATGCAGCCGGATCTGGCGCTGTGACTTCACCGGAGTGCCGCGTCTGGATGATATCACTGACGGCGTCTATCAGCCGCTCTGGAAACCCTGGCCAGGCGAAACTCTCAAAATTTCAATCAGCCGCCCGAGCGGCGCGCCCGGTCAGGCCGTTACGGTCGATTCTGTCGACTACATCGTGACCCCGGGAAAACGCCTCCTTTTGGCCGAGTTGAAGCTGAGCATTCGCGCTTCGGCGGGCGGCACCCACGAAGTGACGTTGCCAGAAGGTGCCGAACTTCAGGAAGTCACCGTCGATGGTCAGGTCCGCACCATCCGGCCCGTCAAACGGGTCGTGAGTCTGCCGATCAAACCCGGCAATCAACTCTTTGCAATGAAATGGCAGCAGCCTTGGGAGCGAAGCGTTCATGAAGTGGCGCCGGCGGTGAAATTGTCCAGCGATGCGGTGAACTCGTCGACGAGGATTCGTCTGGGCGAAGACCGTTGGCTGCTTTGGGTTCATGGACCGGCGTGGGGCCCTGCAATCTTGTTTTGGAGCCACCTCGCCATCTTGCTCCTGATGGCACTGTTGCTTGGGCGAATCAGCGGAATCCCAATTCGTACCTGGGAGTGGTTGCTCTTGGTGATCGGCCTTTCGCAGTTGCCGGTTGTCGCTGGGCTGCCGATTCTTTTCTGGTTCCTACTGCTGGCTTGGCGCGGCCGGAATACTGATACTGAGTGGTGGAAATTCGACCTCGCACAGCTGGGCGCACTTGGCTTGACGCTGTTTAGCCTGGGAGTTTTGTACGCTGCGATTCACTTCAATCTGCTGGTCGATATC
>JBBKVQ010000172.1:0-3338 GCA_037968515.1 Bradymonadaceae bacterium | reverse complement strand
AAGGTCCCCGACGGAGCAAAAAGCGATAACCAGGAGGACATCGATATTCGCGCGAAGGCTGACCTTTGCCGAGACGATGTTTTTGCTGCGATGGATGCTAGGGAAACCCACCGCGCCATCGAGCGTGTGATGGAGTTTTCAAGCGATTTGAATCAATACGTCGCCATCACGCAGCCGTGGTCGTTGAACAAGAAGGGCGAAACCGACCGGCTAGTGCACGTGATGTATCACCTCCTAGAAGGCATCCGTTGGGTCGCCGAGTTGGGGGCCGCGTTTTTGCCGACAGCTTCGGGCAAAATTCTGGCAGCGTTTGGCCGCACAGATGCTGACCTATCGAACCTTCAATGGGGTGGCCTTGTCGCGGGGACAATCATCGAGACTCCGGAAGTCCTTTTTACAAAGATTGACATGCCAGTCGAAGAAGCCGTCGTCGTCGAGAAAGCTCCAGAAAAGGCGCCAAAAGCTGCCAAGAAAGCCGAGCCACTCGCGGAAGGCATCATTACTTTCGACCAGTTTCTTGCGGTCGAGCTCAAGGTGGCTCACGTGGTCGCCGCCGAGCGCGTGGAAGGTTCTGACAAATTGTTGCGGGTGACGGTCGATGCTGGTGAGCCCGAAACACGCACTATTGTTGCCGGAATTGGCTTGAGCTACTCGCCCGAGGAAATCCTTGGGCAACGCGTGGCTATGGTCGGTAATTTACAGCCTCGCAAGGTCTTCAAAATCCTGAGCGAAGGCATGTTGCTCGCCGTTGAAACCGAAGACGGAGGTCTTGAATTGGCGCGTTATTCGGACCGCGTCAAACCTGGTACACGCATCTCATAATGCAAAATTACGAGGAGTTAGCTCAGATTGGGAACTCGGCTGCACGTGCGGCCGAATTCAAGCGCATTGAACCGACAGCTTCATTAAGCCTGATCATCGACGCACTTGCTGATCCCTATCCAGCTCTGCGCGCGCTTGCCGCGGACGCGCTTTCTATTCGTATGAATGACGAATTGGCGCAAGACCTTGTGGACAGGGCGAGGAAGGGCGACGCGAGACTGCGTTCGACGATTTGCTTGGCGCTGAGCGGCACCGAACATGGCGCCGAATTTCTAAAAGAAATGGCGAGCGACAACGACTCAGACGTTCGCTACGCGGCTTTTGTTGGTCTGGCTGACTACCCGGATGAATCAACTCGCGAAATCGTTCTGGAGCGCCTGAGGGCCGAAAAAGACCATGGTGTGTTGGTCGTTTGCGCCCAGATTTGCGCCACCAATAAGTGGGCGGAGGCCGGCGAGGTTTTGACCGGGCGGTATTTGGAGCTGGCACGGGGGATCTTCCGGAAGAACCTCGACCGCTTTCAACTCGCCTGTGTTTTGGCCGAACTCACGGCCGCTGGCTTAACCTTAAGCGAAACGGTCGTCGACGAAGTCTTGCGTGATTTGGTGGATAACCTCAAAAGCGATGAGACCGCCTCGGCCGCAAGCCAAGCGTTGGTGAGCCTTGGGGATAACAGGGCCATCGCTGAGTTGATTCGTGTCACAAAGTCGTTCCGCGTCCATCCCATCCATCGCGTCGAGGCCGCCTTGGCCCTGCATGGGCTGGGCGATAAGCTTGGATTGGAGCTTTTGGGCACTTACGCGTCGGGCAAACGCAAGGACGCCCGCGGTTGGGCGCTGATCAATGCCGGCAAATTTCAGATTCGCGAGCTTCGCGCGATGATCGACGGTTTGGCGATGTCCAGCGACTACCATGCCGACACGGCGCTGCTTGCGTTGAGGCTCTATGGTGACGAAGATGCGCGCGCCTTGGTGGCCAAAGTCGCCCAGTCTCATGACGACGCCGAACAACGGCAGCAAGCCGCGGAAACCCTGATTCATTGGGAGCACAAAGATGTTTTTTGATACTCACGCCCACCTAGATTTCCCGACTTTGACCGAACGACTCGACGATGTCGTGGCTGTGGCCGATGCCGCAGATGTCACACGGATCGTGACGATTGGCGCGAGCCGCGGCCTTGAAAGCAACTACCGTGCGCTCGAAATCGCCAAGGCTCACGATCGGATTTGGTGCACCGCCGGCATTCATCCGCACGACGCGGATATGATGACGCCAGAGGTCCTCGCGACGATTCGCGATGAGTTTGCAGGACAACCCAAAGTCGTGGGGATCGGCGAGACCGGCCTTGATTATCATTACGATAAGGCAGACCGGGGCAATCAGATGCGCTCGTTTCATTCCTTTCTTGAGATGTCATTGGAGTTTGGCAAGCCGGTCATCATTCATAGCCGCGAGGCCGAAGAAGACACGCTGCAGGCACTGCGTGACACCGGTGTTTCGACCGGCATCCTGCACTGCTTCACGAGCAGTCGGAAGATGGCCGAAACCCTAGTTTCAGAGTTCGACTTCCATATCTCGTTTTCAGGCATTGTGACGTTCAAAAACGGCGCTGATTTGCTGGAGATCGCAAAGGAAGTGGTTCCACTGAACCGAATTCTGATCGAGACCGACAGTCCTTACCTTGCCCCGGTTCCATTTCGTGGGCGAAAGAACGAACCCGCGTATGTCCGCCACACGGCCGAAGCGATCGCCAACGCACGCGGGATTTCGCTCGAGGAGTTTGGCGCGCAAACGACCGAAAATGCCTGTCGCATCTACGGAATTCCCACCTAATCACCAAGTTTAAGCTTGGTCAGGATTCTGGATTTTCTTGCGGCCCTTCGCGGTCAGTTCGGCCCACAGCGTGTGGCCTTGCTCGACCTTGGGCAACATCACGTCGACGACGTCTTCTTCGGCAAAAACAACCGCCAAAGCCGACGGGTCAATGACCTTGAGCAGCGCCGCCCGCGAGAGTTCCTCTGGGCTCGACATGTAGATTTTGTGCATCATGTCTGAACATCGATGTACCCAAACCACCTGAGAGTCGGTTGCGACGGTTTTGTTGCGTTTCTGACCGTGACTTGGAATGGTCGCGCCCATATCCATCGGTTTTGCAGCTTTTTTGGGTGGTACAGCGGCTGGTATGAGCTTTCCCGTGCGTGCAGCTTCAATGTCCTGCATGATGAGCCGATACATTCGCTCCACAAACGCTCGTTCACCTGAAATCTCGAGATCGATGGCAGCGAGGCTGAATTGAAAGTGGGTCGAATTTTCGTTGGACATCCAGTATTCTCCGCACTTTGAATCGGTCAACAGGGCCACGCAAATGATGTACGCGAGCCATCATCTTGCCGTTTGCCGGGCACGTCAGCAAGCTCGGTTTTTTTTGGTCGCGCGAATGAGGTTGCGTTGAGAATTTTTGACGCCGTGGGCGTAGTGGCTTTGGTGGGGTGGTTCGGGCTTGTTGGGGCGTACGC
>JBBKVQ010000171.1:0-3587 GCA_037968515.1 Bradymonadaceae bacterium | reverse complement strand
AAGCTCCAACGCAATAAAACTCGCCAGCTCTATATGCGCGGCGAACTTGGCACTCAGGGGTCGCGACAGGCGGGTTCCTCGGCCGAAAAACTCTCGATGGCTAAACATGTGGCGCGTTCTATGTGGACACGTGCCAAATATCGAGTCAAAACACGCTGATTACTGACGGCGCACGACCAGGACCGCAATATGTCAACGCAAGATGAAGTCGAAGTTTCCTACGATGTCTCCAATGAGTTCTTTCGTCTCTGGCTCGACGAGAAGATGAACTACACGTGCGGACTCTATGAGGGCACCGACAACCTCGAAGAGGCGCAAAATCTGAAGCTGCACTGGCTGTCCAATGCTGCGCATGTGACCAAAGAATCCTCGGTTTTGGACATCGGCTGTGGCTGGGGTGCAAACGTCGAGTTTTTGTCGCAGATTCGTGGCGTCAAGAAGGCCACGGGCATCACGCTCAGCCGCTCACAGCACGCCGAAATCGTGGAACGCAAAATCCCGAACGTGTATGCGACCGTCACCGATTATCGCGACTTCAAGCCGACCGAGAAGTTCGATGCCGTGATTTCGATCTGCATGATGGAACATATCGCGACGCCTGAAGATGTCCGCGACGGCAACCATATCAAGATGTACCGCGACTATTTCCGGCTGGCCCACGAGTGGACGAATCCTGGCGCCTGGTTTGGCCTTCAGACGATTCTTCGCAACCGCGTGCCGCGTAACCGCGACCACCTGCGCGACCTTGGCTGGGTGACTCAAGAGATCTTCCCCGGCGGACTCTCGTTGCGCCTTGAAGACATTGTCTTGGCCGTGAATCCCTACTGGGAAATCATGGAAATCCAGACCCGTCGCGAACATTATGAAAAGACCTGTGCCGAGTGGCTCCGCCGCATGCGCGTTCACGAAGCATTGATTCGTGACCGTTGGGGCGATCAGGTTTTTGACGACTACGACCGGTATCTGAGCACCTGTGTGACCGGATTCCAGAACCACTACCAGTCGCTTGCGCAGTACGCGCTGCGTCGCATCGATTAGGAGTCCGCCATGACCGAAACTCAGATTATTGAACTCATCAAAGCTGCCCTTGACCAAGTTGCTCCAGGCCGTTCGGCCGACATCAACGAGGGCAACATGAACATGAAGATGCGCGACCTCGCGATCGACTCCGTGGTGACCATGGAGATGATTGGATACATCGAGGAGAACATCGGCAAAACCTTCCCTGACGAAGACCTCGCACAGGTCAACAAGCTCAGCGACCTCGCTGCCTTGATCCGCAACGCGCAGTAGTCCTTCGCCTATGTTGGGGTTTTCCGCTCTCAGTGGTCTTATGCTGGGTTCGCCGGCGCTCTGCGCCCGTCGGCATTGCGACGGGTCCGCCGAACAGCTTGGCACTTCGCGGTGAAGACGTGGCCCTCAAATGATGCGATAAGCATTCAAATCAAAACGAGGGAGAGTTTATGAAAAGCCTTTCGATACTGTGTCTGTTGGCCCTAAGCGCGTCCGTAGGTTGTTCCGATAAAAACGCGGCCGATACGGGCACAAGCGCCGCCCCAGCCACGCCGGCAGTTGCTGCAGTGGAAGCGCTTGCTGTCGCCATCCCCACCGGCAAACAGTGGCAAGTGACCGTTGACGGCGGCGGGACGCACGGTTCTAAGACGCTGATGCGCCAGCACGTCTCGGGAAAAATGACCGTGATGGGGACAGCCGGGCCAGGCGGGTCAGGCATCATCTTGATGATTCCGATGGCGACCCCGAATGAAACGGGGACGTTCACAAAGGGCGTGGAAATCACGTTGCCCGGGGTTCCATCGATGGGGAGCTGCGAACATAGGGTTGAAAACTCGGGTTCGAGCGTCGTTGCCAACGTCACGCAAAACACAAAAGACGTGTTTGCCGCGACCTTCACTTTCAAGCAGCTCACCTGTGAAAAGTCCGCCACCAAGGTAAGTGGCAGCGGCACTGCAACCCTTAAAAAATAGATCTACACGCACGACGATGTGCAGAACTCCCATTCAATACGACGGAGAGATAATGAAAGGCCTATCGATGCTGTGTCTAACGGTTCTGGCTGTCGCGATGGGCTGTTCCGATAAGAAGGAAGCCGCCACTGAAACAAGCGCTGCCCCTGCGGTTGCCGTGACCACACCAGCTCTTGAAGTTGCCACGAGCAAACAGTGGGAAGTGAACATCGATGGCAGAGGACCCCATGGAGCCGAAACCCTGTTGCGACAGTATGGCGCCGGGAAGCTTACCATCATGGGGACAGGCGGACCGGGTGGATCCGGCATCATCTTGGTGATCCCGATGGCGACCCCGAATGAAACCGGCACCTTCACTCAAGGCGTGAAACTGCGGTTGCAAAAGGTCCCCGATATTGGGACCTGCAAACACGTGGATGGGCTCGCGAGTTCGACCGCCAGCGTCGATATTACAAAAAACACGGAAGCTGAGTTTGCCGCCACCTTCACCATGAAGGATTTCACCTGCCAAAAAGATCTCAAAATCAGCGGCACCGGCAGTGTAAGCCAGAAGAACTAGGGCTTTCGCGACATCGAAGGCGCTATCTAAATTTGGATTGCAAAAAGCCACGAGGGGTATCGGGCTGATCTGAGCGCACTGGTGAACGACTTGATTGGAGTGACTAAGTGATAAAATTCGTTTTTGCGAGGAACTAGGCGGTCACGAGATATGAGACCTATGAAAATTACGACCAGCGGAGAAGGATTCACGCTGTCATGGACATGTGGGCGAGATGAGCCGGCCTGGTACATAAGCCACCAATTCATTGTGGAAATCGAAGAGGGACCCAATAAAGGCTCCCAGATATGCTCGAAAGTTGCACGGGACAGAATTGAAGAGGTTTGGGAGGCGCCTCAGTTTGCACGCAAGGTTGGTGGAGCCTTCATGACCGAAGAGCAATACTGCACCATTAGGTCGCTCTCGGAGGAGTTTGCGGAGTATCAAAAACTTGAAATCCATATTTTGACCCCAGACGATTCGAACTTCGTCTTGATAGGAACCATTGAGTCAGATCGGCTGAACCAGATGTGGGCTTACACCCCGTCCCTCAATACTCTAGTGCTGCGAGAGGTTGGCCCTACCAGTCAGCGTGATTGGCTCTTTCGCGGGGTGAGTCAAGTGACTATCGACGAGCCGTGTTTGACTGATGGCAGTCTAATGATTGAAGGAAATCACTTTTCATTTCGCGGCGACCAAGGCCGGATCGACTTCGACGCGCATCATGGTCGTATTGTTGTGGTCGCTGGTGATTTCACGGCACCGCCCTCTTACGATTTTGAGAAGTGGGTGCCCGTGCGGTCCTGAGTTTCTGGCTTAACTCTCGAACACGAGCCATTTTTCGATGAAGCAGACCATACGAATCGACGGAAAATTTGATTTTTCATGAAAGAACAAAGGAAAAACTTCAGCGTTGCATTGGATGTGCAAAGCCCAAATGGGCAAGCTGCTCTTGACCAACATTTTGGGCTCAACTCGACATATTTTTCGTCGCCCAATACGGTTTTGCGAAACGGTCGACTTCGGGAATGTGGTGTTTGGTCGTGTGTTACCGACTATCAACA
>JBBKVQ010000170.1:0-3973 GCA_037968515.1 Bradymonadaceae bacterium | reverse complement strand
GTTCATCGGGCTTGGAAGTATGCGTACCGCGATCGACGCCAACGTAAACGTGATTTTCGTAGATTGTGGATTACCCGCATCAACGCTGCAGCGCGCCTTCATGGGCTCTCTTACAGTCGATTGATCGGTGGACTCCACCGCGCAAATATCGAACTGGATCGTAAGATCTTGGCCGAGATTGCCGTCTTCGATGCCGCAGCATTTGGCAAGGTTGCCGAGGCCGCACGCGCAGCGAAGTGAATCTTTAGTGCTTGTACGAACGGCCCCGCGAACCACTTTTGGATTGCGGGGTTTTTTGTTTCTTGAATCTCGAGGTCGCCATGGATACACAGCAATTGATTGCGCAACTCAACGCGCTTCAACAAGAAGCTGTTGCTGCGCTGATTGACGTCGATCGCATCGAAGACGCAATCCAGGTCAAGAATCGCTATCTTGGACGTAGCGGTGGGGTGCAGGAGCTGATGAAGTTCTTGCGTGATTTGCCTCCCGACGGAAAACGGGATGTGGGCCAGGCTTCAAATGCATGTAAAAATGCGATTGAAGACGCCTATCGGACGCGAGTTGATCATCTTGAGGCGCTGGAATTGCAGCGAAAACTCGACGCCGAGCGCGTCGATGTCACGCTTCCTGCACGATCTCATATTCAGCACGGCGGACATCCGATTGCCACGATTCAGTGGGACCTCATCGATCTCTTCTCTGAGCTTGGGTTTGAAGTGGCCGACGGGCCTGAGATCGAGACCGACTATTATAATTTCGAGGCGCTGAATTTCCCGCATGATCATCCAGCTCGGGACATGCAGGACACCTTCATGCTCGAAGATGGTCACGTGTTGCGTACGCACACATCGCCCGTACAAATACGCACCATGCTCTCCTATGATCTTCCGATCATGGTGATCTCGCCAGGTCGAGTCTTTCGATGCGATAGCGATATTACTCACAGTCCGGTGTTTCATCAGGTCGAGGGACTTCATATCGATGAAGGCGTCACGATGCGCGACCTTTTAGGCACCCTGAATGCATTCGCCGAGCGATATTTCGGGTCCGGAACTCAGGTGAGGCTGCGGCCAAGCTTCTTTCCGTTCACTGAGCCAAGCGCTGAGGTCGATATCGGTTGTGTGTTCTGCGGCCAGGTCGGTTGCCGCGTTTGTAAAGGCACCGGTTGGATCGAGATTCTGGGCTGCGGCATGGTCGATCCGAACGTGCTGGAAGAAGCCGGGATCGATTCCACTCGATACTCAGGTTACGCGTTTGGAATGGGTGTCGAACGGATCGCGATGTTGAAACTTGCGGTGAACGATATCCGTCTATTTTTCGAGAACGATCTACGGTTCTTGCGACAATTCTGACGAACGGGAGTCGGAACGATGAAAGTCAGTTGGAAATGGCTCGAAGACTGGGTGGACCTCACGGAAATCCTCGTTGACGACCTCGTGGCGCGTCTGAATTTGGCGGGTTTAGAGGTCGCTGGTTTCAAAGAACTTTACGACCCCAAAATTGTGGTCGGAAAAATTCTAGAGATCAACGATCACCCCAAAGCCGACAAGCTTGTGATGTGTCGCGTCGATGTGGGTGACGGCGTCGTCCGCAACATCGCATGCGGTGCAAAGAACATGAAGGCCGGTGATATCGTTCCGGTTGCGTTGGAGGGCGCTCGGCCTCCAGGCATCGATTTTGAGATCGTATCCAGGCCCGTCGCGGGGGTGGTCTCTGAAGGCATGCTTTGCGCGGAAGAGGAATTGGGGCTTTCGACCCAAAGCGACGGACTTTGGATCCTGCCTCCAGATCTGATCATTGGCCAAAATGCTTACGAGGCAACGCAAACGCGTGACGTCGTGATCGAGGTTGAACTCACTCCAAATCGCGCTGACTGCCTTAGTCATATCGGCATCGCCCGTGAGATAGCGGCCCTGTTTAATCGACCGCTGAAGTCTCCGGCAGGGATTGCTTTCGATGACTCGGAAGAGCCCATTGCTGCGGCGATTGGTCTGACTGTCAGCGAACCCGAGGCTTGCCTTCGTTATGGCTTGGCGGTGATCGAGAACGTCGTGGTAGGACCAAGTCCCGCATGGTTGCGTCATCGCCTTGCCGCGATCGGCATGCGCAGCATCAATAATATTGTCGATGTCACCAACTACGTGTTGATGGACGTTGGACAACCCCTGCATGCGTTCGATCTCGATCGCCTCGACGGTGGGATGATCGTTCGTTATGCCAACCCTGGCGAAAAGCTTTCGGGGATCGATCATAAAGAGCACACTTTAGAGGCCCGCGATCTGATAATTGCGGATTCTGCGAAGGCGGTGGCGATCGCTGGCGTCATGGGCGGTGATGGGACTGAGGTCACGTCAGCGACCACCCGCGTTTTGATTGAATGCGCCCAGTTCCAGCCGACAACGGTCAGAAAGACCGCAAAACGACTGGGTCTCCACACTGAGTCCAGCCATCGCTTTGAGCGTGGCATCGATTCAGCGGCAGTTGAACGTAATCTGGAAACCACGATTGGATTGATGGTTAAGGCTCAGGCCGGGCAGGGGACTCCTTCGGTTCGGAAAGGTCGCCTTTTTCAAGAAGCCGCACCATACATAGCGCGTCAGGTGGCGGTGACCAGCTCTCGGGTGAATCAAATTCTGGGCACGGAACTATCAACGGCCGATGTGACTCAGATTCTGACCAGTATTGGAGTCACTAACAAGGTGGTTGGGGATGTCGTCGAAGCCAGTATTCCGCCTTGGAGGCCGGACCTTGAGCGCACAATTGACCTCGTAGAAGAAGTCGCGCGAATTCATGGTTACGACAAGTTGACGCCGACCCTGCCAAGAATTCCGATGGGTCATATTCATCGGACGAAGGTAAAATCAGGACACCCCCCCACGATTATCTCGCGTCGTCGGCTCTCGCTATCTAGGCGCGTTCGTCAGGTGCTTTTGGGAGCCGGACTTGCCGAGGCGATGAACTATTCGTTTTTCGGAGAGACCGATCTTGCTCAGTTGAGTTTGTCTGCCGAGGATGCTCGAACCAAGGTTCGGCGAGTTGCCAATCCACTGGCCGCGGATCAGGCGTTCATGAGGACCAGCTTGGTGCCGGGCCTCCTGAAAGCCCTTCGAACCAACGCCTCACGCAAGTATGACCGAATCGCGCTGTTTGAAGTAGGTCGTGTGTACCTTCCCGAACGCGAATACGAACGGGTCGCTGGCCTGGCAGTTGGGTCGCGTTTGGGTCATGTCGGAGAGATTCGATCATGGGACTTTTTTGACATGAAGGGTGTGGTGGAAACTTTGGCGGAACCATTTGCTGGCCAAGGTGAGTGGCGCGTGCCAGCCATTCTGGAGCCGTTTCTTCATCCCGGCGTGCAAGCCGAATGGGTGCTGGATGGTCAAGTCGTGGCGAACGTTGGACAACTCCACCCGCTTGTCAGTCGTGAGATCGGCGTGGACGACGCAGTGTACGTGTTTGATGTCGATTTGGACCGACTCTTGGGAACGCTGGAAGCAGTTCACAAGTATGTCGCCGTCGCGAAGTTTCCAGCGGTGCAACGCGATTTCGCGTTTCTGGTGGATAAAGACAGAACCTACGCAGAAGTTGAGGGGGCCATTCGCGCTGCCAGCGAACTCATCGAGGGTGTAAGCCTTTTTGATGTGTATGCAGGGGCTCAGGTTCCCGAGGGCAAACAGAGCTATGCAGTCTCTGTGGCCTATCGCAGCACGGAAAAAACCCTGACCGAGGCTGATATCACAGCCGTAGATTCACGAATTGTAGCTGAAGTTGAACAACGTACCGGGGCAACACTCCGCTGATTGCGCAAATTCGCCGCAATTCAAAAACCCGTGCTTGAACAGTGCGGACGCCGATATTACAACACCACTGGAAAAAAACCGTATTAACCGGTTTCTGTGACATGGAGCAGTAAAATGACGATGACAAAAGCCGGTATTGTGAACTACGTTTATGAAAATGTAGGCGTGAACAA
>JBBKVQ010000169.1:0-4508 GCA_037968515.1 Bradymonadaceae bacterium | reverse complement strand
TGCGACCTGGTTCAGAATCGAGTAGCTCTCGGGGCGGATCGTGGCCGCGTTGTAGTCGAACTGAATCTTCTCGGCGATCTCGGCCTTGTCGCCTACCAACCGAACCTTGACCTCGCCTTCATCTGGGCAGCCGTCTTCGTCTTCGATGCCGTTGATAATTTCGGCGTCGTTAGGGCATTTGTCGCTGGTGTCCGGGATGCCGTCGCCGTCGTTATCGCCTTCTGGGCAGCCGTCTTCGTCTTGGAAGCCGTCCAGGTCTTCTGGCAATTCTGGGCATTTATCGACGTCGTCGAAAATCCCGTCGGCGTCGCGATCTTTGCGGTTACAACCCTCAAATTCAGGCAGGCCGGGCTCTTCAGGGCATTTGTCGGCTGTGTCGAGCACGGTGTCTCCATCGACATCGTCTTCCGGACAACCGTCTCTGTCGGCTAGGCCATCGAAGTCCTCGGCCTGGTCGGGGCATTTATCGGCAATATCTTTGATCCCGTCGCCGTCATTATCGTCTTCTGGACAGCCATCTGAGTCTTCAAACCCATCTTTGTCTTCAGGTACGTCTGGGCAAAGGTCATCGCGGTCGTCGATGCCGTCTTTGTCTGCGTCGGCAGCCGACGGCGACCAAGTAAGACCGGTGAAGATCCGGTAGCCCGGTGTACCGACCGCTTCGTTCAGGCCGATGCCGCCACCGGCTTGAAGCAATAGGTCCGCCATCAAATCAAAGCGAAAGCCGGCCTGCACTTCGATAGGATTCTGGGTATCCCCAGCCAAATCCGTGTGAGTCGCCGATCCGAAAACCGATGAAATGAACTGAACGCGCGGTGTAATCACGGGAAGATGAGCACCAATCGACCACCGAAGGGTGTTGTCGATCACAAGGTTCTGAATCTTCTGCTGGTCGCGCAGCTGGTAACCAATATTGCCGGCAAAACCGATGCCGCCGTCGAATTCCCAGTCGATAACCAACCGAGGCTCCACGCGAACATTTCCGTCCGAGTTAAAACTCGCCGTGTCACCCGTTGGAATCCAAAGCGGCGCCATGATGCCGACACCAAATCCGCCGGTCCATTCGTGTTTGATAACGGAAAGTTTCGGAATCACTCGTAGGTCGGACAGAGCAAAGGACTCCACGCCATCGGGAACCCCAAAATCGGCTGCGGCATCGCCTGCCTGATAGGCGACGATCGGCAGGACAACTCCGAGTTCGATCCAGTCAAAGAGCCCAATTGCCGCGCCGATCTCTGTCCGCAGTTGCGATTCGACCACGTAACCCGTGGTTTCGCCGCGATCTTCAATGCGAATGGGGGCGTCGGCCCAATGCACCATCAGGTCAAACGACGGCGTCAGGTGTCCGAGCACGGTGCTCTGAGCCGTCCCCAGAATATTGGTTCGTTGTGATGGATTCGGCTCAAACTGCTCGACCTGAACGGCCTGTGCAAACGCCGATGAGCTGAGTAGTGAAACGAATAAAATGAGTGATTTTTGAAACATGTCCGTTGCTTCCGAATAAGCCCTTCTTGGTCCACTCGGTTATCGGCACGTCTGCAAAAACCTTTATGGAAATCTCTGGGATTTCACGGGGCCACAACACTCGACCCTTTGGGGTTGTAACGCGATTGCTGAATCCGTATGACAGTCGCATGCACTTTGTTCGATCACACCCGCTGCTGGTTTTTCTGGCGGTCTACTTCGTTGCTCGGATTCCATTCTTGGATTGGTATGCGGCGCCGTTAACCGACGAGCTGTATATCTTGGACCAGACGTTTTTTGGACCGGGACGAAGACTTCCGATGTTTCCCTCATTGATCGCCCTGATGCGCCTGACCGGTGCCGATCCATGGTGGTCCGCAAAGTTTATAAGCTCGCTCGCTGGCGTACTCACGGTCGTTCCCGCGTTCTACATGGCGCAAAAGCTTAGCTCCGACATGGTTCGCCAGGATCCAGAAGGCCACGCGCCTCTGCCAGAGCTGCGTCTTGGTGCGACGACTCTCGGCCCTGCCATTCCGTGGCTAACCGCAGTTTTGGTGGCGGTGAGTCCACTTTTGGTTCGCTGGTCGCTAAGGGGGATGACCGACGTGGTCTTCACCATGTTTTTTACCGCGGCCGTTGCGGCTGCGGTGTGCTGGGTCCAAGAAGCTCGGACCAACCGTTTGGGCGGGATCTTGGCTTTCAGTGGACTCGCAATGCTCACACGGCCCGAAGGCATCATCGCTCTTCCGCTACTGCCGTTGCTGCTGCTAGCACATGTCTGGCGACGCAGAAACGAGGGGTTTCCAGCGGTTTTGAAGTCACTCTTATTTTCAGTCTGGGGCTGGATTCCCTGGGGACTTTGGATTTATTGGCGAATGGTCGTGAACTCGGCAAAGGGTTCTTATGCGAGCACCTTTAGTAAGAACCTGAAACGCATTGATCCTGCTTATCTTGGGGACATCTCGGCCCATTTTGGCGGCTACGCATTTACGACAATCTATATTCTAGGTCCTGTGATCTGCCTGGGGTGTCTGATGTATTTTGCCGATCTATTGGAAAGGCCCAATCGTCTGAGGTTCTGGTCTGGACTGGGCTTTCTGTACGTCAGCGCAGCCACTTGGTTCATCGCCTGCGTTCACTACTTTTTCTCGATTAGACACATGATCTTTATCTACCCGACGTTGATCGTTATGGGTGTGATCGGGTTATGGGCGTTTGCTGGGCGCTGGCCAAGAACCATCCGAGTCCTGGCGGGTGTTCAGGTCGCGTGTTCGGTTCTAGTTCTAACGGTTGGGCTGTGGGTGACTAAAGACACCTTTAAAGACATCAAAGAGGCCGCGATTGCAGCGCAACAAGGCGGCTACAATGGGCCGCTTCGCGCAACCGATTATCGCCAAAAAAAATCCGGTCACTATTTTGACGGTAAAGTCATTCGGTACAACTCAAAAGCCAGGCTGAAAGCGGGCGACCGAGTCATGTTCGACTCATTCACCCTTTCGGAAAAGGGCGTCGAACGTTCAGTGGATGCGCTCAAAAAACGCTACGCTATCCAGATAATTAGCGACCAACGCGCCCGACAATCCCAATTTCTAACCGACGATATCACCTCGCCGGTCAAAGAAAACGGAAAGGTGCGCAGGATCATGTCCAGGCTTTTTGTCTGGCAGACCTATCGCTCGGTTGTGGTGGAAATCAAAGGGCCGAAAAAGTGATGGGTCACTAATTCAGCGCTGCAGGCTGCCAGATACCAAGTCGATCGGCTCAGCGGGAATCACGACACCTGTAAGGTCGTACTCAGTGGCTTCGGTGATTTGGACCTCGAGGATATCTCCCGGAGTCGGCATCTCTCCGCCGAATTCAAACGACAGGTAGGTTACGCCATCGATGTCTGGCGCCTGACCGTAGTGACGGCCTTCAAACACGAGTTCGTGCTCTTCTGAGACGCCGTCCACAATAACTTGGGTCGTCTGCCCGATCCACGCCTTGTTCTTGGCGAGGCTGATTCCCTGCTGAAGTTCCATGAGCCGATTGCGACGGTCCATTTTGACTTCTTCTGGAACGTCGTCGCCAAGCTCAAACGCCGAGGTTCCTTCTTCGGGGCTGTATGTAAAGACGCCAACACGGTCGAATTCGACCTCTTTGACCCAGTCGTAGAGTTCTTGGAATTCTTCCTCGGTTTCCCCGGGGTAACCCACGATGAAAGTCGTACGCAGAACCATGTCTTCAATCGCACGAATTCGGGCGATCAAAGTCGCCTGTTTTTCGCGTTTGATATTACGTTTCATCGACTTCAAGAGCCGCTGATTAATGTGCTGAAGTGGCATATCGACGTAGGGCACAAGCTTGTTCAACGTCCCAAAACACTCAAGCAATTCGTCGGTGAAATTCCATGGGTACATATAAAGCAGGCGGACCCACTCGATGCCTTCGGCCTTTTCGTCGAGCTCGCGCAGAAGTCGAATCAGGTAGTCCTGATTTTCTTTAGGATTGAGGTCAATACCGTAGCTCGTCATGTCCTGAGCAACCAACACAAGTTCGCGAACGCCGCTCTTAGCGAGGCGCTGCGCCTCAAGGACCACGTCGTCAATTGGACGGCTGACCTGAGTTCCGCGAATTTTTGGGATGATGCAGAAGCTGCAAGATCGCGCACAACCCTCGGCGATTTTCAGGTACGCCGAGCCGCCACGAATCGTGTTCGTACGGGCGACCTCATTATCCATGATAAAGCTGCCCGGCTGGATATAAGACCGCTCGCTCAGCTCGCCTTTTAGCGCCTGGTTGATCGAAGTGAAGGTCTTGGTACCAAGGAACACGTCGACTTCCGGAATCTCTTTGACGAGGTCCTCCGAATAACGCTGCGACAGACAACCCGTGACGATCACTTTGCTCAGCTTCCCACGGTTCTTGAGCTCGACCATTTCCATGATGGTGTCGATCGACTCTTCTTTGGCCGCGTCGATAAAACCGCAGGTGTTGACCACCACCATGTCGGCGTCATCAACGTCACCGACCATCGTGAAGTCAGTTCCGGCCTGAATCATCCC
>JBBKVQ010000168.1:0-39162 GCA_037968515.1 Bradymonadaceae bacterium | reverse complement strand
CGAAGGGAGTTACCCTCGCTGGTTTTCAAGACCAGTGCCATCAACCACTCGGCCACCCCTCCCTCGGCGCATGACGCCGCGGGAAGAGGGAGTTTACTCATGCAACCCGATTGGTCAAGCCGGGTCTGCGAAAAAAATCAATAGCCGCGAGCTTCCATCTCTGATGCATCCTCATCTTCAACGAATTCAGCGAGTTCCGCTTTGAAGATTGTGACGTCCAGCGCACGCGTTGCGATTTTCTCGACGATTTCCGCGATAACTACGTCAACATCCATCGCTCCACGTTGACCGTCGGTATAAGAACGCACGGCGACCTGGCCCGATTCCGCTTCTTTTCCGCCCACGACAAGCATGTACGGAACCTTGTGGGTTTCGGCTTCTCGGATCTTGTATCCCATTTTTTCGCTGCGATCGTTGACCTCGACCCGGATTCCCTTGGCCTTGAGCTTGCGCGCAACTTCCCACGCGTAGTCATTCTGGTCGTCGGTGATCGGCAGCAAAATCGCCTGAACCGGCGCCAACCAAGTCGGAAATGCGCCCGCAAAATGTTCGACTAGGATCGCAAAGAAGCGCTCCAAGGAGCCTGCGATGGCCCGATGAATCACGACCGGCGTGCGTTCGTCGTTGTCTGCCGTGGCGTATGACAGGTCGAAACGCAGCGGCAACTGGAAGTCGAGCTGGATGGTCGCGCATTGCCACGAACGTCCAAGGCAGTCCCTCAGCTGGATGTCGATCTTTGGTCCGTAGAAGGCGCCGTCGCCTTCGTTGATTCGATACACCTTGCCGTTGGCCTCGACGGCGGCCTTCAGGGCTGCCTCGGCTTGATCCCAGAGCTCGGGCTCCCCAAGGAACGACTCGGGGCGAGTCGCCACGTCAATATCGTACTCAAGGCCGAGCAGCGAATAGGTCTCGTCGATCATTCCCAACAGGTTGGTGATCTCGGCCTGAATCTGTTCTTCCATCACAAAGATATGTGCATCGTCCTGACAGAACTGGCGTACACGAGTCGCACCCGAAAGCGCGCCTTGAAGCTCGTTTCTGTGGAGTTGACCGAATTCGGCCACGCGCAACGGAAGCTCGCGATACGAGCGCCGTTTGCTCTTGAAGTAGAGCATCGTGTCGGGGCAGTTCATGGGCTTAAGGCAGAAGGTTTGTTCGTGAGCATGGACCACAAACATGTGTTCTTCGTAGTGGTCCCAGTGGCCCGACTGCTCGAAGAGCTCTTTGTTATAAAGCATCGGATTGCAGATTTCTTCGTATCCGTTGCGTCCCTCAAGATCCCGGAAATAATCTTGGAGCGAGCGATAGCTTGACCATCCTTTGGGTCGCCAAAAGATTGCGCCCGGTGCCAGTCTGTCGAATCCAAAAAGCTCGAGCTCCTTGCCGAGTTTTCGGTGGTCTCGTTTTTTGGCTTCCTCGAGCAGGTTCAGGTGGTTGGCCAGCTCATCCTTGGTCTGCCAAGCCGTGCCGTAGACACGTTGCAACATCGGACGTTTTTCATCGCCTCTCCAATACGCGCCGGCCAACTTCAGGATTTTGAAGTTCTTGCACTTTTTGGAGTAATTGACGTGCGGTCCCGCACACAGGTCGATGAAAGTACCGTTCTTGTAAGTCGACACGGTGTCGCCTTCGATACCTTCGATCAACTCAAGTTTGTAGGGTTGGTCAGCGAAGTATTCGCGTGCCTTTTCTTTCGGCCATTCTTCTTGAAGGAATTTCTGATTGCCTTCAACAACAGCTGTCATGCGGGTTTCGATCTCTTCGAAGTCATCGGGCGTGAGTGGCCGTGGCAGCTCAAAATCGTAATAGAAGCCGTCCTTGATGGGCGGTCCGATCGCAAATTTAGCGTCGGGAAACATCTCAAGGATGGCGGTCGCCAGAATATGAGAAGCCGAGTGGCGCACTCGATACAAGAGATCCGCTTTGCTCAATTCGCCTGCTACTGCATCAGCCATAATCTTCTCCGTTTTTCATCACACACACGTGTCCACAGCGTCGTCACCGACGCAAACATAGGGGCACGTCGGTTCAAAAACTTGTTATTTTGTCGTCTCAGCGGATTCCAAAGCAACGTCTACTGCGTCGCTGATGGCCTCAACACTGCGGTCTCCGAGGTATCGAACACCATTAAGGAAGATTGTGGGCGTACCCGTCAGGTTAGCCTTCTCGCCTTCTTTTCGGTCAGCCTCGACAATAGCCATAGCGCCAGGACTCTTGATGTCGGATTTGAATTTATCGAAATTCAGACCAATTTGACGGGCGAAATTGTCGATTTTTTCGTTGCTGAGGGTCATCTGGTTTTCAAAAATGATGTCGTGCATCGGCCAGAATTTCCCTTGTTGATGCGCAGCAACAGCCGCTTGCGCGGCGTAACGAGCTTCAGGATGAGCCCCGAGCGGAAAATGTTTGTAATAAACAGCGATTTTGTCGCCGTACTTCTTCTCGACCTCCGCAAACACCTTCCCGGCCTCGCGGCAATGTGGGCACTGGAAATCTGCAAATTCAACAAAAACGACTTTCGCTTTTTCAGAACCGCGGAAAGGAGTCCCCCGCAGGTCAAATTCATAGGTCTTTTTCGATGCTTCAATGAACTCGGCAACTTCTCCCAAAACATCGGTTTGGTTGAGACCTTTCTTGATACCCATGGCGACAATGGTGGCCGTTTGTTCAGACATCGAACAGCGCGCGTCTTCGTCCTGAAGGCACTCGTGCAAGCTCACAGTGGAGTTAGGGCAGGGGCAGAGTTCCGCCTTGGCCAAATCCACAAATCGGACTCGTTCGGCCGGGTTGAGGACGCCGAAGTTGAAACCTGGATAAATTGTCACTGCCGGGCCATCGTCAGCCGGTTTCGCCGCAGCCCCAGTGTCTGCAACTTTCACCGCGACGTCTTTCGTGGGTGATTGAGCATCGGCGCCCGAAGACTCAGAATTGGAACTCTTGCATCCCGATGCAATACAAAGAAGGAGCGCAGCTCCAAAGCATGCCAACGTACGTTTCATAGTCCCAATCCTCTTCCGAGCTAACGTGATCGCGGGTTCCCGCGGCCGGCTATTCAATGCCAGACGTCCGTCGACGTCAAGGGACGCGACAGACTTCTCTAAAACTTCTGCATTGACTACACTCGACCGCATGCGTTTTTCCATCCTTCTGGTTGCCCTACTATCCGCGTGCGGATCGATTGACCCTGAGCCAGTTTTAGACGCTCAAGGGAACCCGATCCCATCACCGGAGGCGGGCGAACCTTGGTTGGTCGTAGAGCAAATCACTCCGGATGCAGATGTTATTCCTTCAAGTCCGGAAATCACCATTCAGTTTTCGGATCATTTAGAAGACGATCTTTTGGTGGATTACGATGTGATTTCGCTGGTTTCTGGCGGGAAACGAGTGGGCGGCCGAGCGGCGTGGAATGCCGTGACCAAGACTTTGACTTGGCGGCCCTTCGGTTCGTTGATCGATGGCTTGGACTACACGCTTCAGCTCAATAACGCTCGCCTTTTAAGTGTTGTGGGTTCGCCACTTTTCCCGACCAAGCGCAAAGTGTGGCGTGTTGACGCTTCCCAAGACAGTCCGGCGATTCAGGCCGTGGCTGACGTGCGTTGGTCCGACGTTGAAAGGGTTCTCAAGACTCGCTGCTGGTCATGCCATCAAGATCCCGAATGGAAGTTGAACCCTCTGACCCGCGAATCGATGATTGGCGAACGCTCAGATGGGGGAGATGAAATCTTGGTCGTGCCGTTCGACCCGTCCGACTCGTACCTGCTTCAAAAGATCGTTCCTGACTACCCGACGATCCGCTGGGACGTTCAACCTCCAGTTTGGTCAGGGGCTCAACCGCTAGGCGAACGTGAGGTTCGACTGGTGGAGTCTTGGATACGGCAGGGAGCTCGGTCAGACCTGGATGCCCTTCCATGAGCCTTCCCAGAACTTCCAAGCCATTGCCGATGCCAACGCGGTGACATAGACCGTCGCCGACAGCCAGACACCGAGGAATCCCAGATTCAGGTGGACACCAAAGACCCAAGTCAACGGCGCGAGGCAAAGCATATGGAGTACGAGTTCCACCCACATCACGAACTTGGTGTTTCCAGCGCCGAACAGTGCTTGAGTTAGGATCAGGGACATCGCGATGAATACCTCGAGGCCTGCCATGATTCTGAGGCCGGGAACCGCAGCGTGGATTACTGCCGAGTCGTCGCTGAGCAAGTCCAGGAAAAAGACCGGGTTGAGCACGACGATCACGCCGACGACGCCAAAAAACAGGCTCCCGATCCGGACAGCGTCCCATCCATAAGCCTCGGCGAGGTCATTCTGGCCCTCGCCCATGGACCGCGAAACCAGCGTCGCTGCTGCGGTGCCAAATGCGATGCACATCACGAAACCAATACTTAGAAGGTCGATGATCAGTTTTGCGGCAGTCGTGAAGATGGGCGGTCGTGACGACGTCACCAGATAATGCCAGTCCATCGTGAACATGAGTCCCGAGTGGTCGGTCAGTGTGCGCATCCCCATTTGCATCTGCGTCCACGAACTGGAAGCGTGCAAGGGTGAGGGTTCCAGCGCTGCCAAAACCGCCCGTTCGTCAAGAATCCCGATGATCTTGAGGAACATCAAGACTCCGACCATCACAAATAATTGTGCGGCGCCGCTTGGGACACTGAGTTTGATGATTTCCCACATTTGCCCCCATCGGATGTTTTTCGGTTGATAATAGCGGTGTGGTTTTCGGTACTTGCCACGCAGTGACCAGATGATCATGACGGCCAGACCGACAAAAACCGAGATGACACTCGCGATCGCTGCGCCCGTGACATAGTAGGCCGGGATGGGACCCGCCCCAAAAATGAACACATAATTGAGTACGATATTGGCCAGGTTCATCGCGATCGCGGCATACATATGGACGCGCGTACTGCCGAGCCCATCGAAAAACCCCTTATAACTTGTCGTCATGACCATGGGCAAAATGCCCAAAATACGAAATCGAGCGTACGGAACGCCTAAGGCGACGACGCTTTCATTGGTGGTTAGGAACCGAAACAGTTGGGGAATGATCATCCAGCCAAGCAGGGTGAAAATCACCGAGCCGACCGCCGCTACGATTTAGCTATTTGTAAGCACCGCGCCGGCTTCCATGGGCTTTTTCGCACCAAGGCGCCGAGCGGTCATCGCCTGGGTGCCAATGCCGATCGCCGCCAAAAATCCGCCGATACTCCAAAGAATAGGGAGCGAAAAGCCGAGCGCCGCCTGACCAGGGATGGAATAGGTTGGGTCTAGTTTGCCGACGAAGATTGTGTCCACGACGTTGATAAACGTCTGGGTGAACATTGCGATGACGATTGGTGCGGCAAGTACCGAGATGGTCTTAGCCCGCTCTTTGTCGATTCCAAAAGGCATACAGCGCCGGGTGTCACGAAAGGCACGTGGTTCTAGACCACCCAAGGCACACAACGCAAGCGTTTTGCGCGAATGGGATAAGTAGGGCGAGGTAGGTGAATGAGGGATGCTTGACGGGGATCGCGGTGCTCCTGTACGGTCGCGCCGAATTGGATGTTAACTTTTGTTCACTGATATAAAGTAGGAGTGACGATGCGACTTAACCAAGTGGTAACGTGGGCGATTTCTTCGATGACGGTTCTCCTACTTAGCGGTTGTGGTCCCGATTATCCCAAGTGCGATAACGACGACCATTGCGCTGAAAAAGGGAAGGCTGACGGCCGCCTGTTCTGCGTGAACGGCCTGTGTCAGCAATGTCGCACCAACGCAGAGTGCGGCGATGAATCCCTGGAATGTAACGCGGGTGTCTGTGAAGCGATTCCGGGCTTTTGCAGCGCAACCACGCAATGCCCCGGCAATCAGAAATGCCGCGGAAACCGTTGCGGTGCTGAGTGTGAAACCGCCAACGAATGTGGTGATGGAATGGATTGTCAGGGCGGCGCTTGCGTAGCTCCTGCTGAATGTTCCGCAGATAGCGATTGTTCGGATGGCAAAGAATGCGACGGCGGCCGTTGTGTGGCTCCAGGTCAATGCTCGTTGTCGAACGTGTACTTCGGATACGACGACGCTAGCGTCGACGGGCCTTCGCGCGGAACGCTTCAGGCCAACGCAGATTGTGTGAAAGAGCGAAACCTCAAGATCACCATCACTGGTCACTGCGATGAGCGAGGAACGTCGGAGTACAACATCGCACTCGGCGAGCGCCGTGCGACCAACGCATCCAAGTACCTGCAGTCTTTGGGCGTTGAAAAGGGCGCAGTGAACACACTTTCTTACGGCGAAGAGCGCCTGGTGAAGGAATGCGGCGAAGAAGGCCCAGAAAGCTGCCATCGCGCCAATCGTCGTGCTGAATTCACCACTCGCTAATCGTTTTCACTCTCGTCTTCTCAAGCCCGTCTTTTTGGACGGGTTTTCTGTTTTTGGAATGCCGATGAACCGAATTCTAGCGTTAGGTCTGATGAGTCTCCTGATGTCGGGCTGTGTTCCCATGTGGACCGGCAGCGCCATGCAAGATGATATTGATGCCTTGAAGCTCCAGCAGGCGACGATCAACCAAGATATGGGAGCCAAGCAGGCCGAACTGTCTGCGATGGTGGATAGCGCCCGAGCCGACGTGACAGAACTCAAAGGTGTGCTTCAATCGGCCACCGACCTGTTGAAGCGCAATAACGCCGACTTTGGGCTCGATATCGAGTCTTTGAGGCAAGAACTTCAGCGTTTGCGCGGCCAACTCGAGGAAAGCGAGTTCCGTTTACAGAAAATGCAACAGGATCTTCAGCTCTTCAAAGAAGATGTTGATATCCGCTTTTCAGACGGTGGCGGCACGGCGATGCCTGAAACTTCGAAAGAACTCTTTCGATTTGCGGCCGATAAATTCGAGGCCAAAGACTACCGTTTGGCGCGAAAGGGGTTTGAGGCGTTTGTCGCCAAATTCCCGCGCGACAAACTGGTCGCTGACGCCATTTTTTATAATGGTGAGACTTATTACGCGCAGTCACAATGGGTGAGCGCGGCCCTTGAGTACCAGAAGGTCATGCAGAGCCACGAACGTTCGGAGCGAGCTGGAGACGCCGCATTTAGAACCGGAGATGCGTTCGCCAAGATGGGACGATGCAAAGAAGCCAAGCTCTTCTACGAGACCGTGGTCAAAGACTACTCGAAGTCCAAATTTGCGGGTCAGGCCCAACAACGCCTCAAGACGATAAAAGATGATTCCTGCCAATAGACAATTCGTGGTTTTGCTCCTGGTTGGTTTTGCCAGCTTGATCGTGGCGTGTGACAAAAAACCTGCGCCCCCTGTCGAAAATGAAGTGGTCCGGCCTGAGCGTCCGCAAGACGTCCTAGTGCATTCACTGGCTCAAGATGCCGTGGTCCGTGGCCTTAGCAACGCCGTGGGGCAGGCGGTTCGACACGGTGAGCAACTGTTTGAACGTGAGCCAAGCGACCCGCCCAACGACCTGGTCGAAACCGCTAAAGTTGTCAGCATCTTCTTTTCGGCGAACACCCATGGTGAGGTCGACGATTGCGGATGCAAAGCGAACCCCCTCGGCGGAATCGCCAGGCGGGTCGCGCTCGAAACAGACGTGGGTGAGACTCCGCTTTTGTGGAAAGCCAGAAACTGGCACCCATCGTCCCATATCAAGGTCGACGCGGGAGATCTGCTTTTCAAGACGGCGACCTTGGACCGCTCAGCGGAGTTCGAACAGCGCCTTGGAAAGTATGAAGCTGAGACCATCGTTGAGGTGCTGAATCTGGATCCGCCAGACGCGGTTCTGGCAGGTGAGTTGGACTTTGCGATGGGTCTTGAAGAGTTCGAGAGTTTGGTCGGGCGTTCCAAGTTTGGCTGGATTTCCGCAAATCTTTTCAAAGGTGGCAGCCGACTGCTGCCAAGCCACAAGATCATTGAACGCGACGGCAAACGGATTGCCGTCATCGGAATCACTCGGCAGAACACTTCAAGAGACGGCTTTTGGTCGGAAAGAGGTCTACGGGTCGAGGATCCGGCTGCTTCAATCAAGTCGGTGATGGCCGAAATCGGCGCTGCCGACGTGGTCGTTCTGTTATCAAACCTTGGGGCCCGTGATAGCCAGGCCCTTCTCGAGACTTTAACCGATGCGGAGCGTCCCGACGTGGTTGTCGTTTCGAATTCAAATTCGTTGACGCGAGAGCCCCTATGGGTCGAGGGCGTGCCGATTTTGGAACCGCTGAGTCAAGGCAAGATGATCGGTCGTGCGGACATGCTGATCCGCGGTGACGGGCGCCCTGTTTGGGCGAATCAGCGTCCTGACCTCAGAAAAGTCGCGCAAGCTTATCGCCGTGCGTGGGCCACATATGCGTCGGCTCGGCAGCGCCGCGGAGACGTCATGCGTGATCGCGCAGAGTCGATCCTTGGGCTCGCGAAGCTGGCTGTCGAAGATGTCGAGAAGCGCCAGAGAATCGAACACAACGCCGAGTTTCTCGAGAAGGAAATCGAGCGCAGCGAGGCGCGCCTTTCGCTTGTGTCAACCGATCTGCTCAAGAGTGGGCGAATCTTGGAAGAGGCAATAGATGCACGAAAGCAGCCGGTTAGCGGCGATGACTGGCTTGATGTCCAAATTGCTGAAGTGAAGCTGACCATCACTGGTCCTGCCGACGTCGAGCGTTTTGTGGCCAAACGAGCCAAGAAACGACCGGTCAACCCGTCTGACACTGTCAAGGCGCCTTGACGGACACCCTTGTCTAATTGAACAATCGCCGCCCCTAGACGGACGAAACCGATGCCGGATTTCTCGACAGAACAGAGGGTGGTGGAAGCCATCGCACGCGAGGCAGGTCAAATCATGCTCGCCGAGCGCGCCCGCGGTTTTGACGTCGATTACAAAGCGGCCCACGATGTGGTGACGCGTGTGGATCGGCTGGTCGAAGATCATATTCGTGCCGAGTTGGGGCGGATTTTTCCTGACGACGAGTTTAACGGCGAAGAACGTGGGGTTTCGGGAGTGGGCGAGCGTGTGTGGTTTGTCGATCCGATTGATGGAACCTTGAATTTCACGCGTGGCATTCCGGTTTTCTGCGTGTCGATTGGCTTGGCGGTTAAGGGCGAGTTGGTTGTGGGAGTCATTTTTGATCCCAATCGCAATGAGCTGTTCAGCGCCCAAAAGGGGTGTGGTGCCAAGTTGGATGGCGTTCAGATTAAGTCGTCGGCGATCACTGACCTCGGTGATTCGGTACTCGCAACGGGATTCCCTCCGCCCAAACCTGACGGGGACATTGATAATATTCCTCATTTTATCCGTGCCGTGGGCCAATCAAGAAACGTTCGGCGTTTGGGCTCAGCAGCCATCGACCTCGCCTACGTAGCGTGCGGTCGGTTAGACGGTTTTTGGGAATTCAATTTGAGCCCATGGGACACAGCGGCAGGTTTTCTTCTGGTTGAAGAGGCCGGCGGTCGGGTCACAAATCACCTTGGGCAGCCCTATCAGGTGACCGCAAAAGGAATCGTCGCAGGCGCGACGGGTATTCATGCCCAGATGTTGACCATGTTGTCACAGGATTAGCGATGAGAACGACGGTTTGGATTACAATACTGGTGTGCGGGCTCGCTGCATGCTCTGAGACGATCGATATTGATAACGCCGATGCTCGTGTAACGAGTGTTGGGGCACTTGATGTCATTACCGAGAACGGCGCGCCGCGTTACGTCGATGTCACTTATTCGGTGCGTGATTTTGAGGGCGATGACGTCGATATCATGGTCGAAATCTGCAACGCCGCCGGGACCTCTTGCGGAGTAGCGTGGCAGGGAGCAGGTGCTGATGGGACTTTTCGCGTGATTACCCAGCCGTTCGACACCGATGTGCCTCATGTGTTTCGTTGGGACGCTGCTTGCGGCGTGGTCATCGCGGACGCTCGGACCGATGCCGAGCTTGGCGAATCGTCGATCTTCCGCGTAAGCGTACTTGGTGGTGAAGCGCATCTTGATTCGATGCCATTTACGCTCGCCGATCTGGGATTTGCTGCGGTGCCGGCTTGTTCTGAGGGCGGTGAATGAATTGTCCGGAGTGCCAAGGAGCGGTTCCAAAGGGTGGGCGTTTTTGCTCATTTTGCGGTACCCCTTTGCGCGTTTGTCCTGACTGCAATTCTGTGTGGAAACATGATGCTACGTTTTGTGGATCGTGCGGTCATACGCTTGGGAAGAAGTCCGAAGACGACTCCGATCCCATCACCGCAGTCGGAATCCGACTCGATATGGTCGAAGAAATCGTTGATGAAGTGGATGCAGCAGGCCTGCCCAACGACGCCGTAGGGTTTCTTTACGAACCGACTCAACCGGATCGCCGTTACAACATGCGTATCGGCGAGCTCACGGTGGGAGCCGGTGACAAGAACGACGTCGTGATGGCCCGCCCTGCGGTGTCGTGGAATCATGCGTTGGTGTTAGTTCGCGCCGATCGAGTGCGTCTGCAGGACTCGGCAAGCACCAACGGAACCTACGTTAATGAAGTTCGTATTTTTCGTCCCTCAAGAGGTTTCTCATGGGGATGTTATCAAATTTGGCAATGTCGAGATGAAGGTCTGGTTAAGGCCAAATATTCGAGAGTGAGGCGGTCATGGAAGCAGTGAATAATGAGTGGCAAGGTAAGCAAGTCGAGGCAGCTCGGGCGTTGACTCAGCAGGGGTCTCAGGCGCTCAGGCAGAACCAAATCCCGGCCGCAGAAGGGGCGTTGACCGAGGCTGCGATTGTCCTCGATATGGTCGAGAACTTTGATGTCGAGGCAACCAAGATCCGGGCGCAGATTTTCAACGAAGTTGGGTTTATTCGCCAACGACAGAACAAGCTCGATGAGGCGCAGTCGCTGCACGAGCGCGCAGTTACGATGTGCGACGAGCTGATCGAGAAGGGCGTGGAATTTCGTGGCAATGCTGCGGCAACCTGCATCAACCTGGCCGGAATCCTTGCTCAAAAGGGTGATTTCGCCAAAGGGCAAGAGATCAATCAGCGGGCGGCCGACCTCGCAGAGGCGTTGTTGGCTGAGGGCGGCAACCTGGCGCAGGCTGCGAACTTAACCTTCGGGGCTAACCAAAACCTTGCGGTGATCGCAGGGCGTGCGGGTGATTTCGACACCGCAAACAAGGCTATGAACCGCGCCTTGGAGGTCATTGACAGCCTTCCTGAAGACGGAAAAAAACAGATCTCGGTGCAGGCGGCTCAAGGCGCCCAGCAGCTCAGCGTCATGTTGTTCCAACAGGAACGACATGAGGACGCCCTGAAGTGGGGCAAAGTGGCTGAGGCACAGTCTGAAGTTGCCTACGAGGCCGGCGGGGAATCCGTCCTGCCCGTGTATGTCACCAGCCAGATCAACCTGATTTCGTTTTTTGAAGCAGTGGGTCAGTTCGCGCAGGCTGAAAACGCGCTCTTTAAAGCTTTGGACGTGGTCGGCGAGCACCCTCAGATTCTTGAGCGTGGCGTGGCGTTTTACGACGAGATCCGAAAACTGACCGACGAAAGCCTCGAAGCGGGAGACCTGCCACGCGACGAGGTCGAAGAGAGTTTCGCGGAGGTCTCGAAACGTTATGGAGTGGCTAAAGCAAAGGCCGAAGCTGAAGCTGAAGCTCAGGCAGCAGAAGCCGGCAAAACAGCTTCGTGAAACCTCACGCGGAGGTCTTTGATGCGCGGATTGTCCCGCGTTGGGAAGACACGGTTCGTCAGCAGGGTCGCCACCACTTGGGCTGACGTATCGATCCACAACGAGGTTCCTGTAAATCCGAGGTGGCCATAACTGTGGTCTCTAGAAAAACCTCGTCCTACGCTGCTGAATTCACCGCTTGGCGTGTCCCAACCAGCCACATGATGACCGTCTGGCGCCCGTGAAGCGGCGGACCACGCTCGTCGGAGCGTTGTTGTGGTCAGGATTCCGGGTCCGCCTTCAAAAATTTGCAGCATATGCCGGCCAAAGATCACCAAGTCGTCTGCCGTCGAAAACAAGCCGGCGTGCCCGGCGACTCCGCCCTGAATGAAACAGTTTTCGTCGTGCACGACGCCACAAACTGGCGCTGGGCGCCCAGCGGTGATTTCTGTCACGACCGCGTCAAGGGCAGATTCTGCCCGCAGTTGGTTCACGTATCGTGTTCTGGTCATCTGGAGCGGACCGGTGATCAGCCGTTCGACCAAGATATCTAAGTCATCGCCCAGTACCGCCTCGACCAGTCTTCCCAGCAAAATATAACCCAGGTCCGAATAGACGTGGTTTCCTGGGGTTTGCCTCGGCGCTCGCAGGATCTCTTGCAGGATATCCGCTCGATTTTGGGCGGCCTGCGCGTTCGTGGGCACCAAGGGATAGCGCAGGTAGAACTGGTCCCAGGCCGGTAGGCCAGACGTGTGGTTCAGCAACTGCAATAAGGTGGGGGACTGTGGGGCGAACTCTGGAAAAACTGTATCGAGGCTCGTATCGAAGCGAAGCTCGCCGTTGTCGATGGCGATCAGCGCCAGTGTTGCCGTGAAAAGTTTGGTGACGCTGGCGATGTCCATGAATGTTTGTGGAGTCAAGTCGTGGTCGGCCTCTGGCGAAGACTTCCCCAGGGTCACAGAAGTCGCTTCGTCCGTTGACCAGACAGCAGCCTGCAAAGCCGTGCACGTATTTATCGAAGGTACCGTCGCCGCAGTGGGAGCGACGTCGTTTTTGACGGCGACAAGAATTCGCGATTTGAGGTTGGTCACGTGATCTCCACGACGCCCGTGTTGCCGTCGATGCGAGCGAGGGAGCCGAGACGCACGGGTTCATTACGATCCAGATGCCCACTTGGGAATCCAGACACTGCCGGAATGCCAAACTCCGTGGCCAAGCGATTCAGAAAACCTGGCATCGACGCGTGGTCGACATACACACCTTCGCAAGCGTTGAACCCACCCAGAATTAAGCCGGCCAGTCCGTCTGCGGCGCTCGAAAGCCGCAAAGACGTGAAGAGCCTGTCTAACCGGTAGTCGACTTCGCCCACGTCTTCGACCAGGAGCACATGCCCCTTGAGCGATGGAAACCATGGAGCAGCCATGCAGGCAACTAGAACCGAAAGATTACCTGCGATCACGGGACCTTGGGCGATGCCGCTTGTGATCCCGAGACCTTCGAATCGGCGCTTTTGCGGGGCTTCAAACAGCAGTGTCCGCAGACTTTCGGTGCCTTGGGGCTGGGTTTCAAAGCTTTTTAATACGGGCCCGTGGATACATGGCATCGTCTGCCAAAGTTTCAGATGAAGGGCGGTGATATCGCTGAAACCAATAAGCCAAGGCGCGGCAGCTGGCCTGACCTTTGACACGATACGCGTGGCACCGAACCCGCCACGAGTGCAGAACACGGCTTCGTATTCACCCGAAAACGCCCGATGAAGTGCGGATAGGCGTTGGGAGTCTTGCCCAGCGAGGTAACCGTGATGTCGCTCAAAGGCATTGAGCACGTCGACCTCTAAACCCCAGTCCGCAAGGGTCTTGAGTCCAAATTCAATATGTTCTGGGAGTACAGGCCCGGAGGGGCTGATAACCGCGACTTTGCTGCCGCGTCGCAAAGGCTCTAAGTTCAATTTTTTGAGGCCAGCTTGAGTTTGATGAGTACAGCTTCGCCCTTACCCAATGGCGTGTCGATAGCGATTTTGATCGGCAATCGATTGGCATCGCGGCTGACCCACACGGTGGCGCGGCTTTGATTCTTATTTCGAACATGGAGTTTTGGCGTTTTGTTGCGCTGCGAACGCGAGTTCATGACGTCACGCGTCATATCGATTCGCCAGGCTTTGAACCATCCGACCGGGGTCAACACGTCCTCTTTTGCCGTCACCTTTCCGTGAATATGACTGAGCTTCCAGCCATCATACACGTAGAATGAAACCTCTCTGCCTACCGTGAAATCGTCCATCGTTCGCAACTCGTAGAACCACGAAATCATGTCATGGGTGGTTCCTGGAATCGCCATCGAGAACTTTCTGGAAAGATCATCCTTATTTTTTTCTACCTTCGCGCTGAAAGCCTTATGGGAGAAATCCACTTTATATTCGCGAGTTTCGCCGTTTTCGTCGAAATATTTCTCGGAGCGGAGGGGGTGGAACGAATCGGGATTTACAAAGGAGTTCGCTTTGTCGTTGATCGGATAAACCGTGTCGAACAAGCCCGTAGATTGAGCAGTGCCAGCAATCGGAACGTAGGGAACGCCTTTGCGATACTGCACATCGCCGGCACGCACGCCCACTCGGATGGCCTCGGCGCCGTTCAGACGGATCGAGTAATAGAATTCTTCTCCCGAAAACCGGAAAGCGCTTTCGGGAGTTGCTCCCAGCGATCCGCCGCTGAACGTCAATCCAATAAGCGTGATAAGTCCAAGAACCCGCTGATGTTTTCTCAAATATTGTAGATTCATGGGGCTCCTTCGGTCCTAACGTCAAACACTCCGCCGTTGTTCAAATTCCCTCAACACCCTTTTGACGTGTGGAGACCTTGTTTTGTTCATATTGGCATCGGCGTCGTCTTGTGACCATGTTCACGCTCGTAGGTTTTGCGCAGCGTATCAAGAATGTGCTAGCTAACCGGCCTTCATTACGGCTTCGCGGAGCCCAATTGTCATACTCTGGTGAACATTTTGAGCGTTGGATCGCCTACCTGGATTCTTTGAAAGAAACGGATAGGGATCGCATCGCTTCGTTGTACGAAGCTCCGACCTCGGAGGCTTCCGGTCTTGGAACGTATTTGTGCGACAATGCGGACCGAGTCTGCCAGATCGTCGACGACCTGCTCATTGATGAGGACGCTCGCGCTTTGTTGTCCGAAATCGCCCTTGATCATGACCTTGAAGTGCCCATTTTGCCCAGTCCCTTGCGCGCCCGTAAGCTCCTGGTCAAGTTGGGTTTGTTGGCTGACGTGAAGGGGACGCATACCAGTTTTCCAGGAGTTTGGTCGGCGATTCTCACGCCCTTGCTGCTCGGAACGCGGACGTCTTTGCTGACCCTTCTGGGCGGTTGCACGGTTGAAGAGCTCGACTTGATGACGAACGCCTGGGAGATCACAGGCTGTGACGGCCGCATGGCATCGATATTCGCGCTGGCCAACACGATCGGCCAACCTGAGGCGCTCGCCGAAATCATCGCTCGTTTGCCCGATATGGACTATCTGGGAGCCGCAATGGTCGCGATCGAGCTCGGAGGGGTTTGTTTTTGGCAGGAGGTTTTTGGCTACGAGCTGAATACGCCAAATGTCGATCCGGTGGATGCCAAAGTCGTCCCGTTCATGCGCCGCGATGAGCGAGCAATGGAACGCGATATCGCCGAAACCTTAGTGTCGCTTGGCGTGGTTTTTCGGATCGATGAACAAGATATTTCGATGTTGGTCGTCCCCGAAGAACTCTGGCAACAGGTCTGGGATTTGGGCCGCACATGGTTACTCGATTGGGTTGCAGATACCTACGAAGGTGTCGGTCTAACTGCGCAACGCCGCGACGACGCTGCGCGTGGCGATCTTCAATCGACCTTGAAATGGCTCGTGATCGAATCCGAAGCCGGCGAGTTGGTATGGAGTGCGGACAAGCTTACGCCCGAAACGCTGACGCGGCTGCAGCAAGTCGGTGGGCACGACGCCAGCCACTGGGTTCAAAACGTTGAACTCGCCATGCAGCTTGGGCTTTTTAAGGTCGACGGCAAGAGGCTACTCAGCAATCCAGCCTTCGAGACCACTCTAGATTTGCCCAAGGCAGCTTTTGTGCGTCACGTGCTGTTCGAGTGGTGCACTGGGTTCGTGGGCACCCATGTCGATAAGAACCTTGCGAAGGCAGTGGGCCTTGATGATGTGTGGCGTCGCCTGATGTTGAAGGTCTTGAGCCGAGCCAAGGAGTTCACCCCGGTGTGGATGCGCTATGAGGGCGTAGAACCGCTGCTCACCGGCGCGGGCTGCCTGCGGGACGTCGAAGACAGCAGCGAAGAACTCCTGATCGCCGAGTTGGGAATTGTGAACGGCGTGATATGGACCGCCAAACTGGTGTTCCTCGACTTGGTCTCGATGCTGGGCACAGACTACTGGTACTCGAAAAAGGCGATCGCCGAACTCTTCCAGATCGTGGCGTCATTTTCGACGTTCAGCCATATCTATCAGGTGCTTGAACACCCCGAGATGGGTCTCTATGTGCCGGTTCAACGCGCAAGCTTCATGACCGATCCGCTTCACACACCTGAGTTCGAAAGCTGGGTTGATGACCTGATTACTCACCTGCTGGAGCCACTCGGAATCGCACGTAGGCATCCCGAAACAGATTCGATCTGGCTCGATACGACTCTGCTGCGCATCCCCAGCCCTCCTGGGCTGCTCGATGAGCACCGCCAAGGCTTGGTGCGTGACCTCTTTAGCGACCCGGACGTCGAGTTCAAGATTCCTGGTCCTAGCCTAACTCGATTACACCGCGTGCCCTCGGCGACCGATCCAGGCGTGGTTGACCTCGACTTGCCACTTTTTGCCGTGCGCCAATCGTTGGATGGCCGCGCTGTCACGGCATTTGACGGACAAAGACTCCGCCTGGATTAAGTGAAGTCTCCCAGTCCTTCTTTTTGCAGAGATTCGACGATCGTCTTCACATCCTGCGCTCGGTCTCTTGGGATGACGAGCAGCGCATCCGGGGTGTCCGCGACGACGACGTCCTTCATGCCCAAAACCGCAACAATCTTGTTGGGCTGAGATGCATACACGACACAACCGCTCGTTTCGAACAGGCGCGCCTGCCCAGTGACGATGTTGTTGTCGGAGTCGACCGACGAGACCTCGTCGAGCGCAGCCCAATGACCCACGTCCGACCATCCGAAATTCGCTGGAATTACGGCCATGCTTTTAGCGCCCTCCATGACCGCGTAATCAACCGAGATTTTCTCTACGGCGGGAAACTCAGTCGCGATGATTGTCGGGTCTTGGCGCATGCGTTCAAAACTTGCGGCCATCCCGGGTTTTTGCCGCGCGAGTTCCGCAAAGAATGTGTCCACGCGAAACACAAAAATCCCTGCGTTCCAAAAATAGTTGCCGTCTGCCAAGTACTCTAGGGCTGTTTCCTGGTTCGGCTTTTCAACAAATGCGCCGACTTCGTGTGCCTTCATCGAAGACGGCCCATCGGCGGGCAGGGTTGCCCCTGCACGAATATAACCAAAGCCGGTTTCGGGGCGAGTGGGTTCAATACCAAGGGTGACGATCGAACCTGACTCGGCAAGCGTTTCCGCAAACTCGAGCAGTTGTCGAAACTTCACTACGTCGCGCACAAAGTGGTCCGAGGGCATCACTGCCACGATATCGGAAGGCGCCAAATTCAGGCAGCCAAGGGCGATAGCTGCACACGTGTTTCGGGCAGCAGGCTCGAAGACAAACTGGGCTTCGGGCAGTCCGGATGCGGCGATCGTGGCATCCTTCAAACCCAGGCCAGAGATTACGAACACGTTGTTTTCGCCCCACGGAAGCACCCGTTCAATCGTGTGACGAATCATGGGTTTTCCGCCCCAAAGCGGCACGAGTTGTTTGGGTTGAGATGCTCGGCTTAAAGGCCAGAATCGGGTTCCGGACCCGCCGGCTAGAATGAGTGCTCGCATGGGATCTCCTCGTTAGATAACTGGCTTTTAGAACGAGATGCAGCGGCGAGGCAACCCTTACGCGTTGCGGCCGACATGGCATATGGGCTAGAGTTTCTGGCGAAGTACACGACCGCAGGAGTGCAACTTGAAAGGTGACCGACGCAAGATTTTTGCCGGCCGATACGCATACGATAAACCCCTCGGACGTGGCGCCGGAGGCGCGGTCTATCTGTGCGAAGACGTTGAGGTTCCCGGGAGGCAAGTTGCCGTTAAGGTACTTTCCGCCGAGGCGTTCGCGACCGTTCAAGGAAAGATGCTCAAGCGCGAGTTTGAGATTCTGTCGAAGCTCGACCATCCAAATCTGGTGCGGGTATACGACTATGGATCACTGCCAGATGGTGGCGTTTTTCTGGCCGAAGAATACATCGACGGATTCAGCCTTCAGGACGCTCGTGCCCTTATTCAGCCAGAAGGGATGATCGACATCACCCTACAGTTGCTGCATGGCCTGAGCTACCTGCACGGCATGGGCATGATTCACCGCGATATCAAGCCCGCCAACGTCATGTTGCTTTGGCTCGATGACGCCAGCGCACGCCCCATGGCAAAACTTGTGGACTTTGGCCTATCAAGCGCCGACCCCAAGAAGGACACCCTCCGTGGCGGCACACGTTCCTATATGGCCCCAGAGATCATCCGAGGCGAGAAGGGCGAGTTTCAGTCCGACCTCTACAGCCTCGGCGTAACGCTCTATTACACCATGTGCGGTGTCTTGCCCTTTGGTCCGCGCACCAAAGAAGATCCACCCACAAACGAAGAGGACTTCCGTCCGCCAGATCCCCATCGGCTAAATCCCGACGTGCCCCTCAACCTGAGCCGCTTCACCATGGTGTTGCTGCGCCAAGTGGCCGACCTCATCTACATGGATGCTGGCGAAGCCCTGCAAGCGCTTGCCGCGGACTCTGGAGCGTTCGAATGGGTCACCACCGGGCAACTCGCGAATAACCTTGATATCGCGGCTCCTCCGGTACTTCGGGGGTATTTCGAGCGAGGTATCTTGCAAGAGGAGACCGCGATTTGTGAGCGGGTCGTTGATTCTCTTGCGTTGGAAACGCGGGGTCGCCTTCGCTTGGTTCGAGGAAAATCCGGGATCGGAAAGTCGCGCCTGCTTCACGAAGTGGCCGCGGCCGTTAAGCTGGCTGGGCTTGTGGTGGTCGATATTGCCTGCCATCCAGGGATGATGCGTTTTGAAATGGCACTCGCGATGCTCGGAGCGATGACCGACCTTGCGGAGGGACGCGGGTTGGCCATCGGAGAACGCCTGCGTCCGAACGTTACGCTCTTGAGTCGTCTTGCCGAATGGTTGGGCAGCTCTCAAGAAAACGATGATACCAGCGACGGCATGTGGATTCGTGAATCGCTCGAAGACATGATCGTGATGATGCAGCCTGACCGCATCGTATTTTTTGTAGAAGACGGGCACCACGCAGACACTGCCACTCTGGACCTCCTTAAAAAGTGGTACGACGGCGGGACCGGATTTCAGCGGCCTTCCATGGTGCTTGCGGCTGAGCCCGAGGCGCGCATTGATGCTCTGAGCAGGGCCAGCGATTGCGATATTATTGAACTTCATGGCCTGCGGGAAGCCGACGTCGCCTACTTCTTCCAGACACGACTGGGCGTTGCACAGCTGCCCGAGGATTGGATGGCCACTGTTGCTGGCAACGCAAACGGGGACCCATCCTATGTCGAGGAGTTATCGCGGCATCTGATCGATTCGGGCATCTTGTCGCGGCAATCCTCCATTCAATGGTTGGTCTCGCGGGAAGACCTTGTTGGATTTTCGCTTCCCCGTTCGAAAAAAGAGTCGTTGCGTCGCCGATTATCGGGGTTTGGTCACGCTGGTCGGGAACTCCTTGAGATTCTCGCGGTCATGGACCGACCGGTCGAGTGGTCAACACTCCGCAAAATCGCGCTGACTCAAGGCGGCGAGGCTCACGAGGTCGATCGAAATATTGAGATGCTCCGTTGGCGACAATTCATACACTTGGATCTCGACGAAAATGGACGCCACCTACGGCTGATCGACCGAGATTTGCGGGACGTGATTTTGGCGCCGATGAACGCTGAATGGCGTCGGTCCATTTCACGTCGAGTTGCAGAGAGGCTTGAGCGTAACTGGAAACGCGGCCAAGGGAGTGTATTGGAGATCGCTCGGCATATGGAAGCAGCGGGCCATGATCGTGCCGCGGTGTGGTTGGAGATGGCCGGTGATAACCGCTCGTCCAAAGAATTGGCCTTCGCTGCTGAACATTGGGGCAGGGCGGCGGCGAAACAAATGGGCGCCGAAAAAGCTCAGACTCTGCTCAAGTTGGCTGAAGCAAGCTTGAGGCTCAATAAGATCGACGTGGCCAGAACCAGCGTAGAGGATGCCTGGGATATCGCCGAGAGAACCACCTTGGACTGGCTGATGTTCCGGGTCTGCATGGTTGGGGCCGACCTTGGGTTTGCTCAAGGAACACTCAATGTGGTCGAGCTGTGGATAGAACGTCTGCGCGATGTTTTGCCGGTCCACGGCCAGCAGCCCTGGGTGCGGTTGACCGAGGCTCGAATGATGGTCTCGCAAGGACGTCTGGCCGAGGCCGAGAAACGGCTGACTTCGTGCCTGGCTCAGTTCGAACATTTCGGCAATGTCTCTGGAGAAGTGATCGTTCGGTCGTACTTGGCCAGAATCCGATTTTGGCGCGACGAACTCGATGCTGCCGGTCGCTTATTCGAAGAAGCGGTTTCAGTGGCGCGCGACGACGCAGCTAATGATGGGCTTGCCGTGGCACTTATTGGCCGTGGTGCGTTTTTACGCGTCACCGGCGAGTTTGATGCAGCTCGACGAACGCTGGCGGAAGCCTTTGATGTTTCAACAAATTTTGGCGCCCCCGAGCTGTGTGTAGAAGCCTTGCTGGAGCTGGGCGAAACTCACATGATGTGTGGGGAGTTGGACGCCGCAAAGGCTCGTGGAATGGAAGCACGACGGCTCGCCGACGGGCTAGGGCATATTCCATTGTGGTGCGGTGCGGAGTTATTGGTTAGCGAACTCGCCGTGCGGGAGGTTGAGGGCGTGGATGAGGCGCTGGCCCGCATGGAGGCTGCCGTGGAGCGGCTTGCTTCGAACGGTTCGGCTCGTCCTCGCCACGCCGAAGGCCTTGCGCGTCTTGGGCGCGCGCTATACAAGGCCGGCCAGAAAGAGCGCAGCCGGGAAGTCACCGCGGCCGGGCAGCAATTGGCCAGGGAAATCGGCATGGCCTTGTCTCATCTAGGCTGACGATGAAAAAAACAAATCAACGACTTCGGGTTCAGGGGCTGGTGCGCGCGTTGGGCGAAAACGAGGCCACCCTTCATCAACGCGCAGCCAAGAAGCTTGGCGTAAGCGTCGACGACATCTTGTCGCTCGAACTGGTCAAGCGAAGCATGGATGCGCGGAAGCGACCTCAGTACATTTGCAACGTCGATGTGGTTTTGCGCGAGTCCTTGAAAGTGCTGCCAAATGAGGTCGTGGAGTGCCCAGACCCGGAAACGCTGTCGCCTACGGTGTTTCATCCACGAAAAAAAGAAAGGGTTGTCGTCATCGGTGCGGGGCCTGCTGGGCTTTTTTGCGCACATCGCCTGGCCGCAGCGGGTCTAAAGCCTGTCCTGCTTGACCGAGGAGAACCCGTCGAAATACGCGGACGACACGTCTCGGCGCTCATGCATAAGGGTGAGCTTCGGGAGGACTCCAATATCTGTTTTGGCGAAGGTGGCGCAGGAACGTGGTCCGACGGAAAGCTCTACACGCGGGTCAACGACGTCCGTGTGCGACATGTGCTCGAAACGATTGTGGAACTCGGCGGGCCTCCCGACATTTTGGTCGAAGGCAAACCTCATCTCGGAACCGACCGGCTTGTGGCACTTTGTAAGGCATTCCGAGCCCAACTTATTGCCGAGGGTTGTGAGGTCAGATTCGGCGCTTGTGTGACGGATTTTGTCGTCGATAAGTCCGTGTCCGGCGAGTCCGTGACCGGCGTAGTCTTGCGCGACGGCGAAGTTATCGAGTGTGACCGCGTGGTGATGGCGGTCGGGCATTCGGCCCGTGAGATGTATCGCTGGATGGCCGGTCGCGGCGTTGCCATGGTGCAGAAACCGTTTGCGGTTGGCTTTCGCGTCGAGCATGAACAAAAGCTCATCAACCAGATTCAATATGGGCGATGGGCCGACCTCGAGAATCTGCCAACAGCCGATTATCGACTCGCTGCCAATTTTGGCCAGGGTGAATCGCGAAAAGGTGTTTACTCGTTTTGCATGTGTCCAGGCGGGCAGGTGGTTCCCTCGCCCACGACGCCGGGACATATCTGTGTAAATGGCATGAGCCACGCGAGTCGAAAAGGGCATTGGGCCAATTCGGCTTTGGTTGTCACGGTTGAGCCGAGCGATTTTGGAAAGTTCGGCAAAATACCGGGACTTGGTGATTTCGACGGCATGCTCGATGGGGCAGCGTTTCAGCTCGAGGCCGAACGTCGAGCCTACGAACTTGGTGGTGGGGGATTCATCGCACCAGCGCAGCGCGTCCCCGACTTTATAGCTGGCAAGGCGAGCACGGAAGTGCGCAAGTCGACCTACAAACCCGGTGTTGCGCCCGCGGACCTCGCAAGCTGCTACCCGGATTTTGTCATCGATTTGCTCAAGGCTGGAATCAAGCGCTTTGAACGGACTTTGCCCGGTTTTATTAGCGAAACAGCACTTTTAATCGGAGTCGAAACACGAACAAGCGCGCCGATTCAAGTGACTCGCGATCGCGATACCTTGCGGTCGCTTTCGTTATCAAATCTGTACCCGGCTGGTGAGGGCGCAGGATATGGCGGCGGAATTGTGAGCGCGGCAATCGATGGTTTGAGGGTTGCCGAGACGATCTTGAGTGAACTCGAGTGACTTGAGCCCCATTCGGTGTAGAATCTAGGTCTGATACTAAACGGCGAGGAAGGCATGGAACGCGAGTGGAAATGGGATTGGTGGGGTGAAAGCCCTGTGGAACTGGTGTTGGTGGTTTTGTTATTGTCGTTCTTTGTTGCGTTTCCACGCATTGGACTCGGCGTCACACAAGTTGATAGCGCGACTCCAGCCCCGGCCGTTGTCGCCACCGAGTGACAGCGCCGCGAAAGTTGCTTTTCGGCGTTTTTTGGCCGACCATACCTACAATCGAAATGTTGACGTGTACTCATTCTCGCCGATTGGCGCCGGAGAAAGCGGATGTCTAAAGTTCTTACCCGAAGAACGATGCAAGCAGCCACGGTCGCTCTTTGCTCTCAGTTGATCATTGGCGTGTTTCAACCGTCGATTGCTCTGGCGCAAGACAAGGAAGTGAGCAAGGCACAACGTGTGCTCGGCTTGATTGGCAGCGCAAACGAAAAGTTTGACGCCGAAGACTTCCTTGGAGCACGCGATGATTATCGTGAGGCCTACTCCCTGTACCCAGATCCATCACTTTTGTACCGATTGGGGCTTTCGTCCGAGAAAATCGGCGAAAACTTCGAAGCCGTTCGGTATTATGAACAGTTTATCGACGCGGTGCCCGACGACAAGACCGCCAAGAAAGTCAGCGCTCGCATCGAAGAGATGAGGGCCGAACTTCCCGCTCGCTATCAAATCGAATCGTCGCCAGCTGAAGCAACCGTTTATCTATCGGGTCTGGATACAACACCAATCTGCACCACTCCTTGTGCTGTCGAAGTTGAGCCCGGCCGCGCCACGATCATGGTCGTTAAAGAAGGTCACGAAACATCAGTTCGAAACATCGATGCGGTTCGGGCCGAAGAAAAAACGCTGACATTTGTTCTCGTGGAAGGGACCGTGCCGCTGGCAGGCGTCGAGATTCAGCCTGCACTAGGTCGCAGTGAAGGTCCTGGACTCGCAACTTGGGGGTGGATTGCCACTGGCGTTGGAGTTGCAGCATTGGGGACCGGCGCCGCTTTTTCTTTCCTGTCACAATCCACCACGGATGACGCTAACGCTTACGATAAGCGGGCAGCCGGTGCGAACCCGTCCGAGTTGAAAGGGCTCAAGGAAGACGCAAACTCGTATTATGATACCTCGGTTATCATGTACGTGGTTGGCGGAGTCTTAACTGCGACGGGCGTGACCTTGCTGGTTGTTGACTCGATGGAATCTGATTCCGTGAGTCTGAATGTTTCACCGACGCCTGATGGCGCCGTGGTGGGACTTGGTGGCCGTTTCTAAGTGAGAGGGCCGCGTGCGATTTCACGATGCGCTCGAGTCATGGTCGATACGTGCCCAATCAGGGACACATATCGATATCGCGGCAGGCGCCGATACTAGTGTCAATTGGGGTGGTGTCATTGCGGGAGCAGGCAGCGTCATAGGCGTGATTCTGGTCGTGATGGTCATCGGCTTTGTGGTGAAATGGCTCAAGACCAACCGCTCCAAAGCCCCGGCTCCGACCGTGGGGCTTGAGCGTTCCCAGCGGGAGCGCATTCAGTCTGCTCTCGATGCGAATGACCATGATACAGCCGGCGAATTGCTCGCTCGTGCCGGACATATTGACGAAGCTGCTGAGGTGTTTGCCGAAGGCAAACTGTTCGGAAAAGCCGCGCGCAGTTATCATCAGACCGGCAACGTTGGTCAGGCAATTCATTTTTACAAAAAGGCCGGAGACGGACGACAAGCCGCCAGATTATACGCAGATCTTGGGCAGCATATGGCCGCCGCCGCCGAGTACTTTCAGGCAGGCGAACTCGGCGCCTCCGCTGAACAATACGAACTGGCTGGGGATTTTCGTCGGGCAGCCGAGCTTCATGAAAAAGCGAAAGTGTGGCTCAGAGCCGGCCGGCTCTATGAAAACGCCAACGAGCCAATGCGAGCTGCCGAGAATTTCGTCAATCATTTTGAAGACGTGCTAAGTCAAGCATCCGGGAATCTCGAAGAGATTCAGAAAGACCGAAAATTTGCGCTACGTGCGGGCGAACTCTTTCGAGAGGCCGGCGATCTGCATCGTGCGAGTCAGATTTTTCAGGATGGTGGGTATTTTGAAGAAGCCGCTAGCTGCCTTCGCAGCACCGGAGATCTGACCAAAGCAGCGCAACTGCTTTTGCAGGCGCATCAACCCCTCAAGGCTGCCCAAGTGCTCGAAGAAGCAGGGGAGGCCCTGCAAGCGGCAAAAATGCGGGCGGAAGCCGCGCTGGCAGATCGTGATTTTGCAACGGCCGCAAAAATGTTCCTCGCCGCGGGCGATGTCGAAAAAGCTGCAAAACTTTACGAAAGACTTGAGGATTTCCCGAACGCCGCAGAAGCATTCGAGAAAATGGGCGAGCTCAACAAGGCCTTTGAGTATTATGTCCGTGCCGAACGACACGCTCATGCGGCTCGTTGTGCCGAGATTCTGGGTCATTTGGACGACGCCTCCGAAATGTATCGTAAGGCCGGCGACATTGATGGAGAGATTCGGGTGTTGCAGGCTCAGAGCGATTATTTCCGCGCCGGGCGACTCGAATTCGAACACCGGCGGTACGGCGACGCGCTAGCGACCCTTGCTCAGATTGACTCGCGTGATGCGATCTACCACCGAGCTCTTGAACTTCAAGGCGACGTTCTCCGCGCTCAGGGACGGTTCGAGAAAGCCTATTCCAAGTACCGTTCTGCGGTTGGTGATCGTGAATGTGGCGTTGGCACACTGCCACTATTCTACAAGATGGCTCGGGCGCTAGAAGAGGAACAGGACCGCAGTGGAGCCCTTGAGCACTACAACGCCATCCTGACTGTGGACCGCAACTACGAAGACGTCTCGCTACGGGTGAAGGCGCTTTTGGGCCGAGGCCGACGCAGCACGATCCCTGGAACGACCTCCAGCGGCATCTTCGCTGCGCCAGAGGGCAGCTCGCCACATCGATATGAAGTTCTGGAAGAGGTGGCACGTGGTGGGATGGGGATTGTCTACAAGGCCCGTGACACTGTCCTTGGGCGAATTGTAGCTTTCAAAATCTTGGGAGAAAATCTTCGCGAAAACGAGACAGCAGTTAAGTATTTCCTACGCGAAGCCCGTGCCGCTGCTGCGCTGTCGCATCCGAATATCGTCACAATCTTCGATGCCGGGGAACAGGACGGCGAGTACTACATGGCGATGGAGTTCGTGGAAGGAACTACCCTCAAAGAGTTGATCAAACGAAAGGGCGCACTGGCTGAAGACCAGGTGCGTTATATTCTGATCAACGGCTGCAAAGCCCTTCAGTATGCCCACTCCAAAGGCGTGATTCATCGCGATATTAAGAGCGGAAATGTGATGATCACCAGGGATAAGGCGCTCAAAGTCATGGACTTCGGGCTCGCCAAATTCATGCGTGAGTACCAGAAAGACCATACCCAACAAGTGGGCACGCCTTTCTACATGTCTCCTGAACAAATCATCGGGAAGAACATCGATTTTCGCAGCGACCTTTACAGTCTGGGGTGCACGATTTTTGAATGTGCGACCGGCACAGTCCCGTTTTTCAAAGGCGACCTGAGCTACCATCACGTACACACGAAGCCACCGTCGCCACGCTCGGTCAATCCAGCACTATCACGCGATCTTGAACGCGTGATCTTGCGTATGCTCGAGAAGAACCCCGACCAGCGCTACCAGTCCGCGAAAGAGATCATGGATGACGCCATTCAAGACGTTTAGTGAAGCTTTCTCATGCGTCGTCGTTTGACGCCGGGCAGTTTTTTTTCAGCGCCTTTGCGCACCAGGTCAGCCTCTCGTTGCCGACCCCGAGATTCCAAAAAATCTGCCCACCGATAAAGTACGGCGGGATTATGCGGGTAGAGATCGATCAACGATTTGAATGACCGTTCGGCCTCGTCAAATTGTTCGATCTTTGTCAACGACTCGATGCGACCGAACGAGGCTTGGACGTTTTTTGGGTCGATCTCAAGAACCTTAGCGTAGACGACGCTCGCGTCACGATGCCGGGCATCTTGAGCGTAAAGCGCGGCGAGTCGAAGTCCATATTGAGGGTTCGACTGGTCGGCATCCCAAAGCCACAGGTAGTGGGGAATGGCTTGAGGACCTTCGCCCGCTTCATCATACGCGGCGGCTGCAGCCGTGCGTGCTTCGACCGAGGAGGGGTCCGATTGAACCGCCAGCTGCACAAATTTCAAGCGGCTGTCGTTGTCCTGTAATCGAGCAGCAATGACTGCCGCAGACAACGCGTCGGGGCTTCGGAGCGCTGGCGAGGGTTCTGTCAGGGCTGCATTACCAAACGATTCCATGGCCTTGGGGAGGTCGCCACTAGCCTCCGCTCCCGCCGCCACGACGCGATGGGCTTTCGCCAACGATTTCCGAGCCGAGTATTTGTCGGCGGATTCCTCCACCGCCAGCGTCGCCAGCTGCATAGCGTCGTCGGCACGACCTTGCTCCAGCGCTTGGTTGGCCTCGGTGACATAGTCGCGCTGGGGCCCGCCACAGCTGACGAGGGACAAGGCCAAGCAGTACATGATAAGGTTTCTATGCATGGAGCAGGCATACCGTTGATGGGCCATGCATGCAAAGGGTGTTCGAATCATGACCAAGCTTTCCCACCTGAGTCCAAGCGGCGAAGTCCACATGGTGGACGTGTCTACCAAAGGAACAAGCCTTCGGGTTGCCCGTGCCCGCGGTTTTATCGCGATGGCCCCTGAGACGCTCTCTGCAATCACCGAGGATCGCATCGCCAAAGGCTCAGTGCTGGTTACCGCACGGCTGGCGGGAATCATGGCAGCCAAAAAGACCGCGGACTTGATCCCGTTATGCCACGGCCTGGCCATAGACCACGTGGACGTCACTTTTAGTGCGATGACGGATGGATTTGCAGTTCAGGCGACTGCCACCTGTAGCGGCAAAACAGGCGTTGAGATGGAGGCGTTGGTGGCTGTTTCGACGGCTTGTTTGACGATCTACGACATGGCAAAAGCAATCGATAAGTCCATGGTAGTCAGTGATATTCATCTGTTTACAAAAGAAGGGGGCAAGTCTGGAGACTGGCTAAATTTGTCGCCTCCGGCACGTGAATGGCCCACGGAATGGAGCTGACGTGCCTTTCTTCGATGCTCAACTTCGCAGCGATACGCGGCCAGATGACGACCTTCGAAACCTAGCGTACTTCGGCACCACCCATGCTGTGATTACCGGCAATCCCGACCTCGTTGTGCAAACGGCCGATGAATTGATTGGCTACCTAATCGGAGTTTCCACAGTCGAGCGGGCGCGCTTGGAAAGGATGGGAATCCGGACCTACACGGCTCTTGGGATTTTGGCAAAACAGCGTCCGCGTCGCACTCATCATGAATTCTGGCGAGAGCTTCCGCGGTTGTTGACCACCGAGGGCGTGGTTGCGGTCGGCGAGATCGGGGCCTGGCGCGACCACGCATCAGAATGGGATGTTTTTGGCAGACAAGTCGAGATCGCCAGCACCTTGGGTTTGCCCATTATCGTGACGCCACCTGCCGATCTGCGGGTGAACATGACGTTCAAGATGATGAAACGTCTGGATGATTTGGGATTCCCACCAAATCGGGTCTTGTTCAATCATGCGGAGGCCAGAACGCTCGAGGCCATCCTCGATGGGGGCTATTTCGCGAGTTTGACTGTCGGTGCTTATCATCTCGACGGGAAGACGGCGCGCGAGCTGGTTCAGACGAACGAGGTTTTTCGAGATAGAATGATGCTGAATTCAGGCCTGCGCGAAGGACTCGCGGATATTCTTTCGTCGGCAAAGACGCTGGAAGCGATGAACTCCAGTGAGCTTGGGCCCGAACTGATATCCGCGCTCACTTTCAATACAGCTTTTGACTTTTTCGTTGGCGCTTAAAGTTTCACCACTTTGAGGTGACGCCAATGCCTGCCACGAAGGAATCGTTGGTCGGAATCATGGTTGGTACAAACGCCATTGAGTCCGGGTTTCCGTCGGCATCGAAGTGGTTGGCATAAACAAGGTTTCCCACGAGCGTGCCCACGACGGTCGCTACGATGACGTCCGACAAGTAGGCTTCCTGTTGGTAAACTTGGCCAAGACCTACCAGCGACGCGGCGCCATAGAGGCCCAGGTATGACGCTGAGTAGGCAATGATAGGTGACACATCTTGCCTGACCAACCAATTTGCCAAGTCTTGCGACGTGTAGGCTGCGGAGGCAAAAGAGAACGCGGTCAATGCCGAAACGAAGCTGTCATTTGCATCGTCTTCGAGTGAGCCGTAACCCTCACGCAAGAGCGCTCTATAAGGCCGGTCTCGAGCGAACATGGCTTTCATGAGCCCGGTGGCCGCAGCTGTGTAGGCCATGGTCTCAAAGTATCCAGCGAACGCTAGACTCGGGGATTTCAACTGTGAGTCGAGAAACGTACTTCCGGTAGCCCAATCTTTGAGCGCTGAAGACGCGTACCAAATCCCGGGAATAGCGACGAGGCCGTAGCCAATCACATCACCGGCACCGAACAGAAAAGGTGCCCCGTCTTCTAAGTCGCCGTGAAACGAAATTGATAAATCGTAGTCCAGACTTTCTCGAGATGGCGCACCGATCGAATTGGATTCTTGTCCCAAAGTCGAAGGTCCCCCCAAGATGAGTGCGGTTCCACCACCTAGAAGTGCAGCGTCCAAGCCTAAACGCAGTAACGAAAACTCGTCAGTCAGCGCGACACCCGAATCTGCCGGCTCGGCCTGATTCGATTCGTCGTCCGCCATACTTTCGGTGAAAGCGGGTTCCGCATCGGGTTCTGGCTCTTCTGGCTCCGGCTCTGGCTCTGGCTCGGCCTCAGGTTCTGGTTCTGCTTCGACCTCAGGTTCCGGCTCAGGTTCCTTCTTTTTCCGTGACTTTTTCTTCTTCTTTGACGTGACCTTAGGCTCGTCGTCTTGAGCAAACGTAGCGAATGGCACATGAGACGCAAAAAACGCCAGAACCAACATGAACACTAAGGTCTTTTGGGACTTCATGGGGTACTTCACAGGAAATAGGAACATTCATCGATGGTGGCGGGTCGGTCCTGGGCCGTAGCCTGAAGGATATCCGCGCAACCCCACGTCGAGATCGCGTCCGCACACGATCCAACCTCAGTTTTAGGATCTTCAAGCGTACTCGCCTGATTTTCGCAGCGTTGAGTTAGAGTATTAAAACAGTCGTCGCCGGTGGCTAGACCACAGGCTCTGCTCAAATCTTCGCCGCATTCCAAACAGAGGTCGCACTGAGATTGTGCAACGTCTGCGCAGGTTTCTTCGATCGGCGGGTAGCACGCGGCGACAAACAGCCACGCAATCAATACAAAACGACTCATTATTAACCTTCTCATGACCGGGGTAGCCTACGACAGGTATGCAGATTATGCACCCTGTTGTGGTGGAAATTCGTGGTTCGGTGACTATCATCGCCCAGTATTTTGGAGGTTCTATGGATGAGATTGGAATTAGTTCGGTTTTGGTAGCAACAGACTTCAGCGATCGCAGCGCGGCTGCCGAACGGATGGCGGTCTTATTGGCGACCCAAAATCACGCAGCACTACACGTGGTAACGGCGATCGAGCCCATCATCGGTGTTGAACATGGCGACGAAGATGCTGCAGAGTTCGCAGAATTCTACCAGAAGCTGATTCAACGGGCTGAGTCAGAGCTGCAGGTGCGTTTGGCGGCCTGGAGCGAAAAGAAGATGGTCGTGAAACACCATATCGAGATTGGTCCACGTTGGCGGGTGATTTTACAAACTGCTGAGGCGCAGAACGCTGGCCTGATCGTTTTGGGGCGGCGTCATTATTCGTCCGAGTCACCGCTGGGAACGACGTCTCATAAGGTGTTTCTCGGATCTCAATATCCGGTGCTTTTTGTGCCGGCGGACCGATGATTCCCGAACCGAATGAGCTTCTGAGTCGCTACGAGTACCGCGCAAAAAAGCGGTTCGGACAGCATTTCTTGTTCGATCCTTCGATCCTGAATCGAATTCTGGATTCGGCACAAGTTAGCCTCGGGGATTACGTGCTGGAGATCGGCCCGGGTCCAGGAACACTTACGTCGATGTTGATGCTTCGCGGCGCCAACGTTAAGGCAATCGAGCTGGATCGTGACGTGGTGGAGTTTCTAACCAAAGAGTTGGTCCCGCATGGTCTGACGTTGGTTCAGGGCGACGCTCGGCGCGCCGACTACTCGTTCGTCGACCAAACTTGGCGGTGTGTGGCTAATCTGCCGTATAACGTCGCCAACGAAATCACATTTTCGTTGCTCGAGTTTCCGTTCAAGAGCCTCACGCTTATGTATCAGAAAGAGGTTGCCGACCGAATCTGCGCAAATGTTGGTGATGATGCTTACAGCGCGCTCACACTGGCGATGCAACTACGAGCCAAGGTGAAGAGGGTCATGGTGCTGCCGCCGGGAGCGTTTCGGCCTCCACCCAAGGTTCACAGCGCAGTGGTCGTTTTTGAACCCATTGCTGGGACTCGAATTCCTGATCTCATTGAACGCAAACGGTTTGAAAAAATCGTGCGTGGATCGTTCAACGTGCGTCGAAAGACGTTGGTGAATGGTCTACGCACGATCGGACTGACCCGCGAAATGGCGGTCGAGGCAGTGGAACAAGCGGGGTTAGACCCTAATGTTCGCCCTGAACGTGTTGACTTTGATGGGTTTTTGGCGCTTACCCGCGTGCTCGTCGACGCCATATGACCAGGCCAATCCCCGCCAAAATTGCATAAATCGGGGTGCGGCTTGGCGAGCCAGGGGCCGTCGTACAACACCCATCATCCGATGTGTCGTCGGTCTTCGTGTGAGGTGGTGGAGCGGTGCAGGCCTCAGTGCGGGCATCGGTAGGGTAAATCGAACAGACGCCCTCAATATCGTCGCTCTCGAGCGATCGTTTCAGAGTCTCTCCAACAGCCGCACTCGCAAACATGGTGGCAGCGTTTTCAGGAGCGTGGTCTAGGCCCACAAAATGGCCTACCTCGTGGGTGATCGTGTTCTGAATGTCGATATTGACCGCTTGGTCGCCGATTGTGAACGTGTGATAAAATGCGTTCATCTCGACATCCGCATCCACGATCAAGCCCGTATCGGGATTATACGTTACGCTGGTGATGGCGAAGGCGGTCTTGCTGACGTAGCGCCATTCGTCGTCCCGGAACACCACGATATTGGCTTTTCCGTCCGTTGCAGCGCGGTCGTCATCGGTCCGCCCCCCGTAAACCAGCTTTAAGTCTTGGCAGGCCACACCGTTCCAGGTGTCAAAGCTCGCTTTGATTGTGTCTTCAAGCGCCTGACTTGCTTTTCCGTCCGCAGCATCCGGAATCGCCTTCGTTCCGGCGTCATTCATGTACCAATTGATACACAGATCCGCCCACTTCACTTGTTTTGGAACCTCATTGCCGCGGCACGCATACTGCCCGGATTCCGTGCAAGTCAGCGTGGGCACAAATGCGAAGGCCGGCGAAGAGCAGAGTATGAGGCTTAGTGCAGCAAGGCGCTTCATTGTTGACCTGCTTTGGCGGCCCCAACACGCGTTCGAAACGCCGAAAGGCTCATGGTTTGTTCAGTAAATGGCCTTACCGCGGCACCGTCTTTACCCAATAGGTGCATGGACACAATCGCAGGCATCACCTGGTCACCCTGTACCTCGAGCTTTCCTTGCTCAAGCCCGTAGATAACGAAGTGGTCCGCACCGCTGGGTTTCTCTAGGAATACCGCGGCCTTTTCGCCAGGCACGAACGTAGGCATCCCTGCCACGCGTGTGGCGAGGCGTTCGGTGCGTCCACCCAACTGAATGAGTTCGATTTCGGATTTGAGTTCTCCTTTCAACGTTTCATTGACTGCCAAGGTGGTGGCGGTCAGCACACGTCCTTCGTGCTCGAACGACCTAACCGAGACCGTTTCGACCAGCGCGATTGCATCTGCACCGGAGCATAATTGCTCGAACGTGAGACGTCGTCCGGTTGCCGCCAAGGCGGGCAGGGCGGTCGCGAGAATCAGGAGTGCTACCCCCCATCGTAGTGGCGTCATTCTGAAATCGGGGTCTTGAGGTAGTTCTGAAGGCTGAACTGTAGGTTATGGGCGTCTTTGTTCTTGTCGTTTGGACGGTTGAGGTAACCGCCCATCGTCTCCGACCGGAAAAACTCGTCTTGAAGGAAGATGACCAGCTCTCCACCATTGATTTTTTTGACCCGCGCGATGTCGACAGTCTTGCCGCCGATCTTCGCTTGCAACAGTGGTTCTCCCCATGTGCTGGTGGTGTCAAGAAGGGTCTCGATCGGATCTTCCTGACTTTTCAGGGTTGCGATGGTCGTTCCAAGCAGTGCCATTTTCGAGCTGTCCAGAGTGCCTCGGCCTTGAAGTGTCGCGATCTCGGCGCGTTCAGCCGCAACCGCGGAGGTCAGCTTCGAAGATTCCGAAAGCTCCACACCATTCACATTAAAGGCAGGTGCCACTTTTTTCAGCAGGTCGACCGTCACCTGATTCATTCGATCGGACTCGAACGTGACGACCAGTCGTTTGCCTGGCTTCAGGTACTTGCTCAGGTCGTCGAGCTCGGATGTGGACATGGCGACCGTCGGGTTCATCAACATCATGGCGTCGTCAAGGCCGTCCATCTCGACGGCACCCTTGAAAGTGACGTCGAGGTCGCGGTTTCCATTCACGAAGTACGAGAAGTACCCGTCGGTTCCCCCTTTGCCAGCGCGGTATTCAGACGCAGGCTGATAAAATCCGATGTTGGTTCCGCGAGGTTTGTAATCTCGAAGGCGTTTGCCTTCCTTCTTCGTGACCCAATCCATCGTATTCATGAACAATTCGAAATTGTTTCCGAAGTGAAGGTAGGAATCTCCGAACATGTTTTGGTCGCCTGCTACCACAACCCGGCCCTGGCCGTAGTTCGTCGCGGTAACCACTTCTAGGGGACCCTTGGGTTCGATGGACTCGTCGCCGTCAAACGTCCAGTTTCCGTAGAATCCGCCCGTGTCGGATTCATCCCAGAAATCTGCAAAAGCTTCGGTCGAGGTAAGGGCAACGCCGCCTGCAGCATTGGGCGTCTGCATTGGGCCACCGGTTTGAAGACTGATCATTTTCAGGTCTTCGGTGACGGGATGAGCAACAAAATCTCTCACCATGATCCATGCGATTCCTGCAACGGAGTGCTCCGGAGGGGTATCGGTGGCGATCGAATAGTGAATCTGAACGCCCATCGGCTTCAGAATCGGATTCATTCGCTCGGCGTGGCGGTAAACATTGGTGTGGTCGGCGATCACAAAAAGGCCGCCGCCGTTGAACACAAACTCTTGAATCGCCTTGATTTCATCAGCTGTGAAGTCGGGATTATCGCTCGAAACAAGGTTGATGAAGAGAGCATCAAAACCCTCGAGGCGTTCGGCAGAAATCGGGACCGTCCGAAAAGCCGTCCAATTTGTTCCATTCGTAGTCAAATGGTCGAACGCTCGCCAGAACGCAAAAACGCCCTGATAGCCGTAAGTGTTCCGGTCCATCTTGTAGTCGACTGGGTTCTGTTTTGTGGTGTGATAGAGATCCACCAATACCCATGGTCCGTCACCTGTTGGGCGGACGTAAGGCTCTTCGTCATCCGTGCCACAAGCGCTCAGGGTCGAGACCAGCGCGCCAATCATCATCCATTTGGTAAATCTCGACACATTCATTTCGGTCCCTCACTTACTACTGTAAAACTTTTCCAAGCGTGTCCTTGGCTCTTGCCAATGTCACACCCTCAAGCACCTTTCTAACCGTCTCGTCGCTTTCGACGAGAGCGATGATAGCCCGACGTCCGATCGCTACAACTGAGGTGGCTTCGTGCGCTTCTACTGTGGCTGTGGCGGTCTTACCCGAAAGAAGAGAAACCTCGCCGACATAATTGCCCGGTCCTAGTTGCTTGAGCTCGACAGCCCGTCCAAGGCCATTCGTCCACACGCGCACCATCCCTGTCGCCACGATCAGAAGCTCATCCACCATTTTTCCTTCAGCGATTAGCTTTTCACCGGGCTGAACGTCTAAGACCCTAGCGTTTTCAACAAGTCGATTCACCCATTCGTCGGAGAGGTGCTTAAACAGGGGCAATTCTCGTATTGTCGATGTCGCGAGATCAGGCATGAGAGGTCTCCAAATTCGGAATTTTCACGACGACACTATAACGAGCGCGTGCACGTGAGTCACCCAACTAAAGTAGGCACAAAAAAAGAGGTGCACAGGGCACCTCTTCAAGACTTCTCGATTTGAGCAAACTTCAGTGGAATGCTGGCAGCTGCTGGGGAAGAGTATGTTCCGCGATCCATGACCGAAGACGAATGAAGTGCCGATGCGAGATTTCGGTGAATCGGACACCAAAATGGTCCGAGCCCTCGTAGACCTTTTTACCACTCAAAACCAGTGGCTCTGCAGTTCCGGGCAGCTCAAGTTCGAACTGGATATTTTCGTCAGCGCTTGCGTACGGATCCAGAAGACGTTGAATGCGCATGCCGCTGAGCGAGATATTCGTCGCCCGAGCAACGTTCATCATGCCCCGTTCCGTTTTGTTCAAGATGATGTCGCAATCGACGCGTGATTGTTTTCTGACTTCACTCATTTTCGACCTCCATGTCGTTCGCGGAAGTTGATTCCGCCCTCTAGAAATATCACCGCCTCGGCACTTGCCAAAAAAAATGGCCCTAGAAGGGCCATAAATCTCAACTATGGAGGGTAATTAGTCGCGAGAAGCGAGAATGCCGAGCCCAAAGGCCAGGATTCCGTTCACACCCAACCAAACGCGGTCGAGTACATTGACGCCAGGAATCCAAAGCACGTCCGAGGTCATCAGGAAGGCCTCAGCAGCAAGGAATCCGGCAAATCCGATGGCTAAGCCAGCGGCCAAGAACCTCAGGCTCTTGTGGCCGTGTAGGAACGCCACTGCGCCCAATGGAATCAGAACACTCGCGAAGACCGGAGTCTGGTGCCAGCCAAAGGCCAACTGATCCAACTCAGCGATAGGTCGGGCGAGCCAAGTTGCAGCTGTTCCGATGATTCCCATGTCGCCAAAAATCAGCGGAAGGAAGAAGAGCCCGCTAGCACCGAACAAGATGCCAGTTGCGTAGAGAGATTTTGACCCCTTCATCGCTGAGCGCCGTCCAAAGCCAAAGAACGCCACAAGTCCAAGGAGCAAGCCAGCACCCAGTCGAGTACTTCCTTGATCAACGACCGCCGCTTTCACTGCTGCGTCTGCCTGCATCAAGCCTGCGCCGTATCGCTCAGAATATTCTTTGGGCGAGTACTTTTTCTTTTGGTCGGTGTTTGCAGAACTCTTGAGGATCTCTTCAACTTTGTCCGGATTGGTCACACCTTGCGCGATGACAAGCGCGGCGCCAGCTGCGACGTGCGGCGAAGCCATCGAAGTGCCCATGTAGAGAGCGAAATCGTGGACCGCAGTGTTTCCGTCTTTCAGAGTTTCCTGCATCACGCCGTCAGGACGACCGTCTTTGTCTTGGTCGACCCGGGTGTTCCCACCTGGAGCAGCGATATCCACGTAATCACCCCATTGCGAGTAGAACGTGGTGTTTCGATCAAATTGTGTCGCAGCGACTGCAATCACGTGATTATAAGCCGCAGGGTAGCTGGGCGAACGTTTACCGCCGTTTCCGGCCGCAGCGACGATGGTCACGCCTTTCTTGTGGGCGTAATCGATCGCTGACTTCATGACCAAAGACGGCAGGGGTCCACCAAGACTCATGTTGATCACCTGCGCGCCGTTATCGGCCGCAAATCTAATCGAATCGGCGATGTCTGCCACTTGGCCGAATCCTCGGGAGTTCAGCACGCGGAGCGGCATGATTTTGGCGCCGTGCGCGAGGCCTGCCACGCCGTATTTGTTGTTCGTTGTCTGCGCGATGGTGCCGGCCACGTGTGTTCCGTGTCCGTGTCCGTCCCATGCGAAGGCGTCGTCGTCGACGAAGTCGTACCCGCCGACCATGCCTGTTCCCGCGAGGTCTTTGGCTGCCTTAATGTTTCGGTCGGGAGCATCTTCTGCAGCTACCCCAGTATCGATGACTGCGACGACGACATCCTTCCCGCTGCTCACGGACCAGGCGCCCTCGGCGTTGATCTGTTTAAAGTTCCATTGGAACTGATAGAGCGGGTCGTTCGGAGCGCCGAGCATCTGATATTCGACGTTCTCTTCGACACCTTCCAGCAACGCGTTGCCAGCGAGGCAGTCACGAATCGCAGGAACCAAGCCCTCGGGCACGTCTGCGATGTAGATATTCGCGTCGTCAGCGTAGGTCGAGTTAAGGCGAACGTTCAGTCCGAACGCACTGGCAAATGCTTTCGCTTCTTCGTCGGAAGCTGAATCGATAAAATCGAGGATAACCTGATCGCCCGTAGGATCGGTATCCAGAACCTCACTGCCAAAAACTGCCTGAGCATTTCCGACGGGCGAGGCGTTTTGGGTCGTAGGGGTCGCCCCCGAAAGACATTGGGAAAACGTTGATTGAAGGTCGCTCGCAGCCGCGTGGCTGACGAAGAGACTTGCTAGTGCAAACGCCCCGAGGGCGGCGCCGCGAGGTGAAATGATAGATCGTCGCTTCATGAGATTCCTGTCCGTGGTGTTAATCTTCTTCCAGTCCTTTAACGCACGAAGGATGACAAACCATTCCCTCGTCACACTAAGAACGTAGAAACCGTTGTTTGGATTTCAAAAAAAATCATTCGGAGTCAACAAGATCGTCGGCGTGGACTTCTGAAATTCGGCTTTCGGCCAAACTTCGAGCGTATTTTCCGACCACCGGATAGCGCGATACCAGCTCATTAAAATCCTCGCGCCCAAGGTGCAGCGCGTGGCCGTCTTCGAGCATGGTGCATGCGGCGGTAGCGGGTGCGTTCGCTACAAGTCCGATTTCACCAACGATATCGCCCGAACGAAGGGTCGCGAGTTGGGTCGAGATGCCGTTTTCGGTGTTCACGACTTCGACGGTTCCGTCGAGCACGACAAAGAGTCCGGGCGTGGGCACGTCCTGCTCGATCAACTTGTCCCCAGCTTTGAGCCGCACGCCGGTGAACATCTCCATGATTCGAACCCGCTCAACCTCAGAAAGTCCGTCAAACATCGGATGGCGTCGCAATGTTCGTTCGGTCATCGCGTGGCGTCGCAAGGTAGACAGTCGATTATCAAAATCGCTGAATTCTTTGCTGAGCATGCGTATCGACTCGCCGCTGAGCCGCAGGATCTCTGCGCCGGAGCGGGCGAAAACGTCGACTTTGGAAGTTCGTCCCGAGCTGCCGAAACCGTTGAGCCCGAGCAGGGAGCCAGCCTCGATGAACATCACAACTTCTTCACTGCGCACGATCAGGTCATCGGACACGGTCCAAACCAAATCGTCGTTCCGAAGGCCCTTTTCCAACAGTCGCTGCGTCCGATCGAATACATTATATTCGATCAAGTCGAGCACGCGTCGGAGTGCTTCTTGAGGCAGAAGGGTCAGCAGCGCAACGGACGGAAGCGCGCCAGGTTGGCTCATCAATCCGTTTTTATCGAGTGATTTGGCCAGTGCGTTATCGAGCAACAGGCTCTCATCCAGCGTGCACGAAGCTCCGGTCAGATCGAAGTCTCGAATCGGTTCAACGAACTGAATTCGATCCACATCGTTCGAGAGGAACGGACTGCGGATATTGTACAGCGTCGCAATATGATCGAGCACGACGGTCGTGTCGGGGTTCAGTTTCAGCATTTGCCGAGCGGCAGCGATCGCACGCACAGGATGCCCTGAGTTGGCGAAATGCCGCGTGACAAGCTGGTAAAGCTCTACAGCCTCGCGTTTTCGGCCGCGCTCCGCCAAAATCAGCGCAACTTTTTCTCGCAGAGGCGAACTATCCTCGATGCGATCAAAATTACTGAGAAGGATACGAAGTGCGAGTTCGTGATCTGTTGCCTCCAACGCGTCGTTGATGGCGGTCGTCAATTGCGAGAGCTTGCTGGGCTGCATGCCGGCTTCCGATGTGCGGGGATGAGAAGTCAGTCTAAGTGACCACGGTTGAACTGCCAACGCGCAAAGTCGCATTCGATGATAGGAATGTCAGCTTGACACAGTTTTTGCGGGACTTCTAAGATTCGGCAGCTTGAACAATCCGTTTTGCGCTTAAGTTTTGCGTCCAGCCACGTTGGCTTGATTTTACGCCCTGGGAGGCTCCTAATATGATGACGAACGACCAGATCGAGGCTTACTTGATCGAAACCGAACTTCCTTTTGAGCGCGTCAAAGACGGCTTTTGGCTTATCCATGACCAGTCCGATGCCATCGACAATATTGTTGTCGTTCATACTCCTCCTATGATTACGTTTCGTGTGAAACTGATGGAAGTGCCCACGACTGCAAATCGCGAGGAATTGTTCGCGCGATTGCTGAAGTTGAACGCAACAAGCATGGTGGCAGGCGCGTATGGTCTTGAAGATGAGGCCGTTGTGATCGTGGATTCGCTTCAAAGCGAGAACTTGGACTACAACGAATTTCAGTCGTCTATTGATGCCATCGCTTTTGCGGTGCGCGACCATTACACTGAGTTGAGTGAACTCCTCACGAACTAAATCCGCGCGATTTGATGGTCGTGTTCGAAGAAAATGATTTC
>JBBKVQ010000167.1:0-2518 GCA_037968515.1 Bradymonadaceae bacterium | reverse complement strand
ACATGCCCGGCATGACGGACCTCGTCGGGGTCAGCGGTCAAAAAAGAATCCACATTTAATCGCCTAAAAGCCGCTTGAACCGAGGCAATATTCGCGATGCCGGTGGAGACAATCGCCACCTTCATAGAACGCCTTTTGTGCTCGGAATTTCATTCGATACAATTTCTACGGCATCACGCATCGCTAGAGCAAATGCCTTAAAGGCAGCTTCGGCACGGTGGTGGTCGTTGGTGCCTTTTAACACATCGACATGCAAAGACATGCGACAGGCCATCGCAAAAGACTCGAAAAAATGCGGAATATTTTCGCAGGATAACTCGCCCAACATTTCGCGTTTTAATCCAAGATCAATATTGGGGGACGGACGTCCCGACAGGTCGACCACAACTCGAGCCAGCGCTTCATCCAGTGGTGCGTAAGAATGTGCAAAACGTCGAACGCCCTTGCGGTCACCCAGCGCCTCGTCGAACGCTGCACCCAGCGCCAATGCGCAATCTTCGACGGTGTGATGATCATCGATATGCAGGTCGCCATCACAAGTGAGTTCAAGCGCAAACCGCCCATGTTTGGCGAAGGCATCGAGCATATGGTCAAGAAACCCAATCCCGGTCGAGATATGCGTTGGGCCCGCGCCCAGCGTGAGCTTCACGCGAATATCGGTCTCGGACGTTTTTCGGTGAATTATGCTCTCGCGTACCATCAGGGCTCCTTTCGACGACAATCGGCTGACCCATACGGGTCGCATAATAGATGTCATACCTCAGCCGGTGATTCGTCACAAAACCCAAGCCTGCTTTTCGGCTGCTTCAGATGATCAACCGCCTGCAGGACGCTCAGAATCAACCGGTTACACAGAACTTAGATATTGGGTCTGAGTGGTGGTACCTTCAAACACGCTTAAACACATAGGCCGTCAATGAAGCACATCAACAAGTGATGGGCCAAACGACCAAAGTTCGCGTTCGGCTCACACGATGGTGTTTTCGATCGCCAGACTTATTTTTACGAGAGGAACTGAAATGATAAAGATTACCCTTCTGGCTTCGGCACTGATCCTGAGTGCCTGTGGCGCCGACGCCCCTGAAGTGTCCAGCAACGCCAACAACATCAGCTCGAATAACACAACGAATAACGGGTCGAATAACCAGACCACGACCAATAACCAGACCACGACCAATAATCAGACCACCACTGGATGCGGTGATAGCTCGGAAGTGCTCTGCGATGCGCTGCCTCCCGAATGCCCTGACGATCTTGTTGTCAAAATCGTAAACGGGTGCTGGGGCGACTGCGTCGACCCCGCTACCTGCGAACCTGTGACGTCAGCGTGTGGAGACGGCTCCACGCTCGCCTGCAAATTGTTGCCCGCGCCGTGTCCGGACGGGTTCATCCACGAGATCGTCAACAACTGTTTTGGCCGCTGCGTCGACGCAACAACCTGTGAGCCGGCGGCATGTGGCGACGGCAGTACGCTGACCTGCGACGCCGTCGAACCGCTTTGCCCGATGGGGATGGTGGCTGAAGTCGTCAACGGATGTTTTGGCCGCTGCGTCGACGAAACAACTTGCGAATTTCCGCCTCGATGTGGCGACGGCAGCGAATTAACGTGCCGCGCCATGGAACCTGAATGTGCCGACGGATACGTCGCGGAAGTCATCAATAATTGTTACGGACGCTGTGTCGACGAAACAACCTGCGCGCTACCACTCACTTGTGGCGACGGCAGCGCCTTGACCTGCCGCGCGATGGAGCCGAATTGCCCCGGCGGACTCGTCCCCGAGGTTATCAATCAATGTTATGGAAGGTGCGTCACACCAAACACTTGCCAAGCCCCCGAGGTCTGCGGTGGATTTCAAGGCCTTCCATGCGAGGGCGGCCTGACCTGTGTCGATGATCCCACCGACAATTGTGACCCAAAGAATGGCGGCGCTGACTGCAACGGGATTTGCATCACCGAGCCAGCGTAGCTCCGATGCGCTTTCCGTCAGGGCTCTGTGCGCCGCGACTCAAGAACTAGCGTGCCATGCGTCTGCCTTAATTGTTTCACCAATGCAGGTGGAGCCGGTAAAGCGACCCGCTCCTCCGGGTCGTTTTTGAGGTCGTACATTACGGCGCGATTCGTCACAAAATCCAAGACCACCTTTTGGTCTCCGACGCGCAACGCGGCAGATGGAGCGGTCCAGGCCAACTTGGCTAATCCAATCCAGTTGTAGGCAATCGGCGCGGGATAAATGCCCGTGTCTGCTGCCTGCAAGAGGCTTGGATAATGCTGGTCTGGGCGGTTCGCATACGTCTCGTCAGCCACCGTGGCCGCCAATCCCAAGGTGGTGACGGGCACCGAGACCAGCTGAGGTTTGCGCCATGGCTGATTGATCACCAAGGGCACATGGACTTGTTCTTCGAAAACACTCGAGGCGTGCGCCACATGATGGTGTTCGCCAAACGCCTCGCCGTGGTCAGAAGTGATGATAATCGTGGTTCGGTCCATTTTTGGCCGGCTGCGCAGCTCGGCAATCAT
>JBBKVQ010000166.1:0-9794 GCA_037968515.1 Bradymonadaceae bacterium | reverse complement strand
ACGTGGTCATCTTCAAGATTGCCATTCTTGTGCTGGTCGTTGGCGCCGGGATTGGTGGGATTGACGCTTCACATCTGTCGCCCAGCACATGGGAGTCCCCACTGCAGGTCGCGGGCGCGGGCATGATTATCTTTGTGGCGTACGAGGGATTCGAGTTGATTGCGAACACCGCGGCCACAGTAAAACGCCCGGAAGTCACGCTGCCACGGGCCTATTACACCTCCGTGGTGTTTGTGGTTGTGCTTTATATTCTGATTTCGACCGTGGTGATTGGCTCGTTGAGCAGCGAGCAAATTGTGTCGGCACAAGACTTCGCTTTGGCCAAAGCCGCTGAGCCCTCGCTTGGCCAATTTGGTTTCACGATTGTTGGCGTTGCCGCTGTGTTAGCGACGTTATCCGCTATCAACTCGACTTTGTATGGCGCAGCCCAGCTAAGTTACTCCATTGCTACCGAAGGAGAGCTGCCCAAACAATTTGAGCGCAAAGTCTGGCAGCAACCAGTCGGGCTGTTGGTCACCGGTTTCGGCGCGTTGTTGTTGGCAAATCTGGTGGACATCTCGAGCATTTCGATGATGGCGAGCGCGAGTTTTTTAATCATTTTTGCGATGGTTAACCTAGCCTGTTTCGTGAAGTCTGAAGACACCAAGAGCAGCCGCGTCATCGCTAGTCTTGGGGTGATTGCTTGCTGCCTTGCGCTGGTCGCGCTGCTTTCCCATACCTTTACGACTTCGCCGTCTCATTTGTGGTTTTTGGTCGGCTTGATTGGCTTCACGCTGACTGGCGAAGGGGTTTTTCAGTTGTTCAAAAAATGGAAAGGAAAATAGTGACTCTCCGCGTTTTTTATTCGGATAATTATTCCGTCGAGCTGCCGCCAGGGCATCGTTTTCCGATGCAGAAATATCGGCTGTTGCGTGAATCGCTTTTGGCCGCCGAAATACTTCAACAGGGGCATTTGCATGCGCCGACCCCCGCAAACCTAGGGGACCTCACGCGTGCTCATGATCCGGAATACGTCCGCACTTTTTTGGACGGAACGCTCTCGCGGAGAATCATCCGTCGAATCGGGTTGCCGTGGTCTCAAGGGTTAGTGGACCGAATTCTGTCGATGGTCGGAGGCGCCGTGCAATCTGCGGATTGGGCCCTTGAGCATGGCATCGCCGGGAACCTCGCCGGAGGAACCCACCACGCGATGCGCGAAGCGGGGGAGGGCTTTTGCGTGTTCAACGACCTAGCCGTGGTGACCCTTCGACTTAAGAGCCAAAATCCCGCTCTGCGAGTGGTGATTCTGGATCTGGATGTTCATCAAGGAAATGGCAACGCCTCGATCCTTGACGGCATCCCTGGAGTGTTTGTTATTAGCGTGCACGGCGAGCGGAATTATCCCTTCGAAAAAGTCGGATCGGGCTTGGATATTGGACTTCCGGATGGGACCCAGGACGAAGCCTATCTGCGGATTGTGCACCAGTTGATGCCCATGGTTTTGGCCTTCAGACCTGATCTTGTGCTCTATCAGGCGGGCGTCGATGGTCTGCACTCAGACCGGCTCGGGCACCTGAATCTGACGCACAAGGGATTAATGCAGCGTGACGAGTGTGTATTAGGTGCACTAATATCACATGATATTCCTGTTTCTTTAGCGCTTGGTGGTGGTTACGCCGAGCCAATTATGGACTCGATCGAGGCTCATTTGGGCACCTATCGCGCGGTCCGGAACATCTACGGTTAGGAGAACTCTTGGAACTCAACGGCGTTAAAATTACATGGCTTGGTCACGGCACCTTTTTATTTGAACATCACGGCAAGAAAACCTTGCTCGACCCTTGGCTTGCAGGCAATCCGTCGTGTCCGAAACAGTTTCACGACCTAAATCCGGACTTGGTGCTCATCACTCATGGTCACGGCGACCATATCGGGAATGTTTTTGACGTTGCAGAACGTGGAAAAGCGCCGTTTGTCGGAATTTTTGACCTGACTACTTGGCTTGGTCAAAAGGGCATCGCTGAAGACCGTTTGGTCGGCATGAATAAAGGCGGTACGGTTCGTTTGGACGAATTTGGAATCAGCGTCACGATGGTGCACGCGGTTCATTCTTCGAGTTTTGTCGAGGAAGACGGTCGCATCGTCTATTTGGGCGAAGCCGCCGGTTACGTGTTGGCGTTTGACGAAGGTCTCGTCATCTATGCCGCGGGGGACACCGCATTTTTCGGCGACATGGAGTGGATTGGCCGTTTGTACGAGCCGCAGTTGGCGATTTTACCGATTGGGGACCGTTTCACAATGGACCCGAAACAAGCGGCCTGGGCAGCTGAAGTGCTTGACGTTGACGCTGTAATCCCTGCTCATTTTGGCACGTTTGATTTGCTCACAGGTACAGTCAATCAATTTCAGATCGAACTGGATAATCTTGAGTGTCATGCCGAGCTTATTGTTCTTAAGACAGGTGAATCCTTAGGCTAAGGTGAATGATGTTGATCGGAAAAAGAGAAGATATCGTTGGCGACTTTAGCCAGACTCATGTTGGCGAAACGCCGCTTTTAAAATTGATTCGGACCGGAGACTTAAGTCGCCCGATATTTGTGAAACTCGAAAACGCTAATCCAAGCGGAAGCATCCGCGACCGCTATATTCAAGAGATCGTTGAACGTGGACTCCGTGCGGGTCAGATTCAACAGGGCGATACTTTGGTGTTGGCCGGAATTGATGATTCAGCTGTCTCGGCCACATACTTGGCCGGGGTTCATGGGCTAAACGCCGCTGTTTTTGCTCCAGAATCAAGCAGCCGTCGGCTAGCCAATATTATCGAAGAACATGCCAAACTATTTTGGACCGACGATGCAGAAGGCCTTGAAGGTGCAGTGCAAAAGGCGGCAGGCTACGCCCGAGAGTCCACTGAACGAATCTACGTCGATGGGTATCGGCGACAAGCGGTCAAAGACGCGTACGCGACCTTGGCTCAAGAAATAGTTACGGACCTTGGGCAGACCGTATTGGGCGGCTTTGTGACCTCGGTGACTACCGGAGCGACGTTTCGCGAGGTTTCTCGTCTGTTGCGCGCTCGTCAGCCACAGCTGGAGGTTCGTGGCGTGCGTTTGATCGAAAAAGCATTTTCGACCGCGGAAGATAATCCGTTTATTCGTCAGGCGATCATGGAGGATATCCTGCGAGTCCGCGACGAGGTGCTTGAAAACGAAGGGTTGCTGCTCGGGCCGAAAGGCGCTGCATGCGTTTTGGAGTGCCTACAATTGCAAGCCGAGATCCCTGAGGGGCGCGCGGTTGTTGCACTAAATCCAGATTCAGGCAGTCGCTATAGCAGCTAGAGACTCGAAGAAGTACGAGCGGAATTCAACTGATTACCCAGATTAAAAACGTATTTCCCGAGGTCGTCGCGCACTTCCAACGAGCCTACCCGTGCGAAGCGTGCTGCGTGATTGCCAAATCGAGTGCGGGTCCGAGGGTTTTTACCGCGGAAAATACCTCGCTAAATCCCGAGTTTTTTTTCGAAATTGATCCGCTTCTTTTTGTCCAAATCGAAGACCTCGGCTTCAAGGTCATTGCGATCGCGCACTCGCACCCAGACGGGAAGGCTATTCCAAGCCCAGCCGATTCAGACGGTTGGTTTTTTACCGATGCTCAAAAAAGAAGGACACCCCGGTTTCCGGAGGTCCTCTATATTGTGGCAGTTTTGAATGGCGGCCAGGTCAACGCGACCGTGTTTTGTGCGAGGTCCGGCCTGTTGGTCGAAGTCGACCAACTATTTGCAGGTCAGCCCGAAAGCCCGTGAGTTTTGAGCGGGCGCCTTTTTACGTGGCTTGGGGACATCTTTTGGGTCTTCGCTTGCCAGATACAACGCTGTGAGCTCGCCAGTGAGCAACGCAGAGGACACTGCCACACCGCAACGCATAGTTTGGGTTCGAAGCTCACATGGTCTTGCTGAGGCGACCTCCCAGCCTCCTGACTTGGTATCGCCAAGGCAAGTCGATACTGCAGGAAGTGGAATTGGCGCTGTTGTGGCGCAGAACGCGCCCGAGATCTTGACCAAATCGGCGCGTGACGCACACACCGCACCAAGGTGAGCCCGGGTGTCTTCGGTGGTGTCGGATAGAATCAAAAGGCGTTTCATTAAGACAAAGGCCGCTTTGCCGACAGGACCTTCTTTTTCGGGCACATTTAGAGGTGTCAGCGCCGAAATCAGGCCGCTTCCGGTCGATCCCGAGATTCTGCCGGTTTCTGGATTCAAAGCCCAATAGCCAGTGACCGAGACACCATCGACGTCCACGGGTCGAGTAGTCATCAACACGACATTTCCGCGTCGGCGGATTACGTCTCGGATGCTGGCTGCGTCGGCGTTCATTCCGTTGAGTTTCGAGATCGAGCGAGCGTCGACCGTTGTGACGGATACCCGCCCTTTTTCAGCTGCAGCAAAGAGGTCGTCCACCGTGAACAGGTCTTCTCCTGTGACCTGAGCGAGGATCTTGCCCTGGAGTTGCGCTTCGATGCGTCCCGCCATGGTAAGAAATCCCGCGGCAGCGGCCTCTGGGACGCCTTTCCGTGGCATCGCATCAAGCCCGGAGTCACGCACGTTCATGCGTACTGAATAGGCGTCGCCTTTTCGCAAAATCGCTGTCGTGACAAATCGCGGTTCGACCAACAGCGTTCGCACGCCCAGCCCAAAGGCGAGCTCGTCCATCAGCGTGTCGAAGTGCGTGATATATGACGTCGCGATTGCGTGCGGCAGTCGGTCATGAACTCGATTCAAATACGGGCGAGCGTCCGGAGTGACTCCCTCGGCGGCAGAATCCATGACGGCAACCCATGACTGCATCGCGTCGGCCGAGGCATTGAGCGCCGCAGTGGTCACGTAGCGAGCGATTTCGGGGCTTCCGTAGGTGTTAAAAAACGAGAATGAAAAATAGGCTTGGTCGTACGAAAATACCGGGACTTTGTCGGATTTGTTCGCCAGCACTTCCACGAAGCGGGTTTCAAGCATGCCGCGCCGAATGCGAATCTTGGCGACCATATTCGTGACCTGGTCGGCCGGAAAATAATCGCCATTAAGGGTCTGGTCGCCGACTTCAAATGCCGGGATCAGCGCATGTTGCAGCCTAGAGTGCGGATTGAACGTCAGGCGAACGCCGTCTTGAACCTGAGACAGCTCACCGTGCCAGTCTGCAAGCTGTTTTTCTTGACCGTCTTTCAACGTGACCGTGACCTCGATGCTCAATTTTGCGCGAAGGTCATCCCATAATGCGGTTTCGCGAGACGTCGCCTGAAGCCCATTGCCCCCCAATTGGTCAGCTAGAACTGGATCGGCTGCGATCCAGTTGCCTTTAACCTCAACCTCAGCCCATACGTGTTCGGTGATGAGCGAGGCATAACGTGGATTTTGAACGGGGTTCGCGGTGGGCGGCGCGGCTTCGGTGATCGATGCTGGATTGATTAAAGTTGCGCTGCCCGCGAAGACTTCCAGCAGTTTCTGGATGTCCTGAGGTGTCTTTTGAGCGCGCGCAAATCGAGCGTTCAGGCCCCTGGCTCGGAACATCTCGACCAGCAAAACGGCCTGATCGACGGAGTTGCCCTTTTTGTCATTGAAGACCCCGCTGGCACCACGAAGGCTGCCATTATAGGGCTCGTACTCGATGTTCTCTTTGACCCAATCAAAGATGGCGCTTGCTGAACGCGCCCTGGTCCGCTTGGCCGCAAGCTCGACGTCAAAGGGCGAGCCTTTGATTTTGTCCAAGCTCTTCTGAAAAATCCGCGCGTCTTTCGAAAGATTAGACGGAGGTGATTGCCCCATCGCCGGCGAGCCAGCAAGAAGGACCAATACGAAGGCGATAAATTTTATTGATTTCATCATATGTTTTAAGTCTCCCCACCCGGAAACCTAACACATACGAGAACCTATTCCAGTTTTTGCCGATCACTTCCAGTAGGGGAAGAGCGCATGCTGAAACAGATCGATGAAGTTCCACACGAAAGCCTCCACGGGGTGCTGTACGCGATTATGGCCCGCCTTGTTCTGACGTTCAGCCGCTTGTTCGGTTTCTGTTCTGACGCGGTCATTCGTCATCTGTACGTTATTGCGCAGCTCGCGCGCGCCCGGATAATCGCCCTTGAGCACACACGAGTTGCACCAAAACGCGTCTTGCTCAAAAACCGCGAGTTTCCTTTCGACCTCAGCCTCACACTTATAACAAACGATCCAGGTTCCTTGGCCGTGTCTGGCCGAAGTGGGTTGCGGCGCGGCCTGTGATGGCACCGCCGCCGGTAGGCTTTCTAGGACCGCGCGGGCAGGGGCACCCACCCAAAGGCCTCGGCAGGTTCTGCAGAACTCCAATTCAGTAGGGCCGAAGGGTAAGCCGAGCATTTGTCCGTGATTCGACGGACAACCCACGCCTTCCATCCGCACAAAAACAGCTCGATCGACCGTGCCCTCGATGTCTTGGCCCGCCAGCCGTCTGCCCAGCAAGGCGTCAAACTCGCCAGCATCGAACCAGATGCCTTGGCAACTTGGGCACAGGTCAATCTCGATTCCGGCGGTCGTGGTTGTGCGCAGCGTTATTCTGCAATCAGGGCAATTTCGGGGACTCATGGGTTTCCGGTGTTCAAGCGAGTCCGACGTCCAGGGACATCATCAACGCAAATCCCAACATCAAAGCTAACGTCGCCATGTCTCCGTAGGGCCCTTCGCGGGTTTCGGGTATGACTTCCTCGACCACCACATAAACCATGGCGCCAGCAGCAAAGGCCAACGCGTAGGGTAGGATCGGGCGGGCAACGACCACAAAATAGCATCCAGCAACCGCCGCGATGGGCTCTACGATGCCCGAGAGCTGGCCGTACCAAAAGGCTTTGCGCCGAGACAGCCCCTCGCGCCGCAACGGCATCGCCACAGCGACTCCCTCCGGGAAGTTCTGAAGTCCGATGCCAATAGCCAAGGCAATTGCGCCGCCGATGCTTGCGCCAGCGGCACCAATCGAAGCGCCGCCAAATCCCACGCCCACGGCGAGTCCCTCGGGGATATTATGAAGGGTGATGGCCAAAACCAACAAGATTGCCTTGGTCCATCCCGTGGATGGGCCCTCGGCTGAGGTCGTTGGCGCATGAATATGCAGGTGAGGAATCAACTTGTCGGCAGCGTACAGGAAGAGCCCGCCCAGCAGGAATCCGACGACTGCAGGGCCATAACCCGTGCCGCCGTCTGCGAGCGAAAGTTCAATGGCTGGTGCTAGCAACGACCAGTAACTGGCCGCCAACATGACCCCGCCGGCAAATCCAAGCATGCCATCGAGCAAGCGGCGGTCGACCGTATTGACCATGAACACTGTTCCGGCCCCAAGCGCGGTCACACCCCAGGTGAACATGCCGGCGAGCCCGGCCTGCACGATCGCTGGCAGGCCCGTCAGATAGTCTTGAACGATAGGAATCAGCTCTTGCATTTGGTCTACGAGTCGCTGGGTGAGCCGCCCGAGTTCGACCCGCCTCCGCCTCCGTTGTCGCCTCCACCTTGCGGATTACGGCGGCGTGAGCGTCGTCGTCGTCGACGTGGCTCGCCCTGCTCAGAAGCTCCGGAGCCGTCGGCTTTAGGGGCGCCGTCTGCTGCAGGGCTAGGCTTGCTTCCATCTTGTGGTTTTGGACGAGGCTGTTTGGCAGCAGGAGTCATGACACTGCGTGGCCCCGAAGGCTTTTTGCGCTCGTTACGAGGTTGAGTGTCTGGCGGGGTCGACGCGTTGTCCGACCCGCCAGATTTCTTGCGTCGGCGTCGTCTCGATTTCTTGGCGGGTCCGTCGTCGGTCCGAGGACGATCGGGAGTCATGGGCTGACCCGCGAGGTCTTCCCAGACGTAGTCAACGACGTCGCCGTCGTCGCGTTCGTCGACGGTTTCGACCTGTGCTTTTGGGTCGTGGTACTTGACGTCGACGGCGCGGAAGGTCTTTCGATTCATGTCCTCAAGGACCACCGAAACACGTTCGTTAATCACGTCGACTTCATAGACTTTGGCAAGGCCTTCCGGCGTTTCCACCATGCGGCCGGCGCGCGGCAGGCCCTTTTTCATGCGTCGGTATACGGCCTGCTCGTAAACAAGGCAGCACATCAGGCGACCGCACATGCCCGAAACCTTTGCAGGGTTCAGCGTGAGGCCTTGGTCTTTGGCCATGCGGATACTGACGGGCGCAAAGTCTTCAATAAAGGTACTGCAGCATAATTCTCGACCACATGGGCCGATTCCGCCGATCATACGGGTCCCGTCACGAACACCGATTTGATGCATCTCGATGCGTGTTCGAAAGCCGTGCGCCAAGTCTTTGACCAAGTCGCGAAAGTCGATTCGACCTTCGGAGCTAAAGTAAAAAACAATGCGTGACCCGTCTTGCATGACCTGAACACGCACCAGCTTCATATCCAAATCGCGATCACGAATACGAGAGATAGCTGCCGCGTAGGCTTGTTTTTCAAGCTCTTCGTTATTGACCTGCTGACGGGCGTCTTGCTCTGTCGCCTTGCGTAAAACGCTCATCATTTGGTCGGGCGGCATCACCTTGCGGTGCACGGGACTGCGGACCATGGCGATCGCGGGGCCTCGGAGCGTGTCTACGACGACCTCGTCGCCTGGATGCAGCATCAGCTCGCGCGCATCGACGTCTCGTTTCAGAAATGACGTGCGAAACTCGATCGACACCACATTGTAGAGGCGTCGTTTTCCCCGAAAGGGGGGCTGATTCAAAAACTCAGGTTGCACGGACATCAAGGACTCGCGGGGCAAGCTGAAGTAGAAGATCTTCAGCAATTAACTGGGGGTTGATCGGGCGCTCAAGCAGGCGCTGGCTGTGGTTCAACGAGTCAATACGTTGAAGCACCTCGTCCATGGTCAGTGCGGCCGCAAGGGCTTCAATCTGCTCAGGAAGGTCTTGATTTACGCATCGTTGCATGTCGCCAAGTGTCTTGAACAACATCACATCACGGAGGAACACTTTTAAGACATCAATGTACTCAAAGAAGTACGGTTTGTCCTTGTACAGCATCTCGGCCTGGTCCAGCAGCGTTCGCACGTAGACAGGGTCGATGATGAGCATCTGATGCACCGCGTCGGCTCGGCGTTCCAAAATCCCGGACTCAAGGATCGAGACCGCACGGCCCGGACTTCCTTCGGCGAAGCGCGCGGCCACAGTCAGGTACTTGGTGGGCGGGCTCGGGTCCATCTGTTTTGCGTGTTCCGCAATCAGGGCGGCAACGTCGTCGTCAGGCAGGCTTCCAAAACGAAGAAGCTGGCAGCGCGATCGAATCGTATCCAGCAGGCGATTGGGTTGGTCTGTGATCAAAAAGAAGTGCATTGCCTCAGGCGGCTCTTCCAGAATCTTCAACATCGCGTTGGCTGCTGCGTCAGCCATCAAGTCGATGCCGTCGACGATCACCACCTGAAATTTGCCTTCGTACGGGCGACTTGTCGCCACTTTTTGGACCGCTCGAACCTGATCAATCTTGATGAACTGTCCGTCTGGTTCAAGAATATGCAGGTCTGGATGCTGCCTAGACTCGGTCTTTCTACAGCTTGGACATTCGCCACACCCTGACTGAAACTGGCCATCAGGGCGGTTCTTGCAGTTCAAGGCGGCGGTCATGGCCAAAGCGGCGTGGAATTTCCCGACGCCTTTTGGCCCAACAAAAAGATAGGCATGGTGCATCCGCTTCGAGGCGAGTGCTCGCTCCAATACGTCTTGCGCCCGGCGCTGTCCCCGAATGTCGTTCCACTGAAGCACGAAGTGCCCTTCAAGAGAGGGGGGCCAACCTAAGACCGA
>JBBKVQ010000165.1:0-5504 GCA_037968515.1 Bradymonadaceae bacterium | reverse complement strand
CTTGAGCACCATCGGGCGATGAGAGGTCTACCGGTTCTTGAGCACCATCGGGCGATGAGAGGTCTACCGGTTCTTGAGCACCATCGGGCGACGGAAGCTGTGCAGGCAGCGGCACTGTTTTACGCGGGGCAGCAGCGCGAGGCGCGTCCATCACCGTCGTCAAAGGTTTGGCCTCGAGCTTTGGTTTGGCCTGTACTTGACTGAGTTTGGCCACCCGTTCCTCGAGTGCTCGAACACGTCGATTTAGAGCCGGCACCATCAAAGCAAGGTAGATGAACACGATGGGAATCACCGCCGCAAACAACATCGCGGCGACGCCCAATAATACAAGAAACGGTTCCATATTCACTCCAACCAATATTCAACTTGAAATGAATCGCAAGAAAGATACCAACCGGTATTTGGCTGGAAACACATACGTTTGCTGGGACTAATGATGGCACCCGTTGGACTCGAAGACAATGTTTGTACACGCGCCATACAACGAGTGTCCATCTTGGCTTTCAAGCTGATTAGCACCGTATTTTCAGGATCTTTCAGTGGGATTCCGCCGCTTCAATTGTTATCAATCGGTAGCATTTCGGAGACCCACATGAACAAGTACATCCTGATTTTGCTCACAGTCCTGTTTGCCAGCGCTTGCGGAGATACCGCTAGCAAAGGCAAGAAGGGAGTCATCAACGAATCCGACGCGGACACCACGCAGGATGCTGGATTCGATTCCGACAATTCAGATTCTGACACGGACACTGGCGTCGAACCCGATGCGCAGAACGACACCGCGGAATCTGCGTGCAGTCTGGTCGACTGCTTCGAGAACTCTTCATGCGTGGTCGTCGATGGACTTGCCGTGTGCGAGTGCAACACTGGTTTTGTCTCCACAGGAGACGCTTGTGAGCCTCCAAACGACGCTCCAATTCTGACAAATCTTCCGGCGCAAGAGGTCGGGAAACGTGGTGAAGGCGATACCTACCAACTGACCGCAAGCGACCCAAACGCGGGCGATACTCTAAGTTTTGCTCTGGTCAGCACCACCTGCCCGTTTGATGTTCAAGTCATCGCGGAAAGCGGAGTCATGACCTGGCAGTGCCCGGCCACAACCACGTCGTGTCAGGCACTTTTGCAGGTCGAAGACGACGCCGGCCTACGCGATGAAAAAGGACTCTCGATTCAATGTGTTCGAAGTCTCCCGGTCTTCGACACGACACCTTCTTCGCAAGCGGAAGAGGGGCAAACCTATATTTATGATGTTCAATGCAACGACCCTGAGGGTGCTCTAGTCATGCTCAACGTCGCCGCTGGGGACACTTGCGGCGGCCAAATTCAAAACGGCGATTACCGGTGGACCCCTTCTGAATCCCAAGGCGCGTCGACCTGTCAGCTCAAATTGGAATGCACAAACGGCGAGACGACCGAAAGCCAAAGCGCAACCGTGACCGTAGCCGAGACCAATCAAGCTCCAGTCTTGAGCGGGGTTCCTGGCTCGCAATCCACCCATTGGGGCCAATCAAACACCTATCAAGTCAACGCAACCGACGCAGACCTGCCCGCTCAAAGTCTGACTTTCAGCCGCGTATCCAGCAATTGCGGATTCACGGTCAACATCGGCGCCTCAGGCCTGATTTCGTATCAGTGCGGTTCAACGCTCGGCTCATGCAGTACCAGCATTGGCGTGACCGATGGGTTTACGACAACTACCGGATCGTTCACCTCGTCATGCACCAACACCGCACCGGCCGTGAGCAACGTTTCGATTTCACCCGCCCAACCCACGAGCCCTGGCCAGTTGCTCACCTGCACCTACGCGTTTTCAGACAACGACAACGACGCGAACCTATCCACCGTCGAATGGCTGGTAAACGGTGTGGTTGTAGGAACCGGGACAACTTTTTCGAACTATTCGGATGCCGACCAAATCTACTGTCGCGTCACACCCAATGATGGAGTCTCAACAGGTACGACCAAAAACTCCACCATCGCGACGGCACCCATGAAACTGATCGTCAGTGGCGGTTTCAGCCACACCTGTCTGCGAACTCAGACCGGCGGCGTGAGGTGTTGGGGTGATAACACCGACGGGCGAGTGGGCTCAAACACGTCGACAAGTGGCGGAACGTATATTCCGCCAACCACACCCTCGGGGCTGACCTCAGGAGTCACCGATATCTCGGCGGGCGGATTAGGAACGTGCGCGGTGCAAAACGGTGCGGTCAAATGTTGGGGCGCCGGAGCATGGGGAATGATTGGGCCCGGCGTGTCGACCGACACAATCACCCCGACCACCATCATTTCGAGCGGTGTCACGCAGGTGGCTGTCGGCGAAGTCCACGTCTGTGCGATTCAAAATGGCGCGCTTAAATGCTGGGGGGCAAACGGAGAAGGACAACTCGGTAACACAGTTGGAAACAACACCACGTTCGGCGACAACCCAACGCCAACAACCGTGTCAGGGATGTCGTCGGGTGTGACCAAAGTCGTCGCGGGACAACAACACACTTGTGGTATCCAAAACGGCGCGCTGAAGTGTTTTGGTTCCAACTATTTTGGCCAACTTGGCATTACATCCAACGTCCACAGCGCCGTCGCCAATCCCTCCGCGACCACGGTTCCTGGATTTAGCTCTGGAGTCACTGATGTGGTGGCGGGGCACCTATTCACCTGCGCCGTGAAAACCAACGTGCTCTACTGTTGGGGTAATGCTCAAGACGACCAGCTCGGGTATTCGCATTTGCCCCCCGACAACTATTTGCCTACGGCGGTCACCAACTCAACGGGGCCCTACCCCCAATTAACTGCTGGTGGTGGAAACGTCTGTTATGTCCAAAACGGCGTCGCAAAGTGCTGGGGAGACAACTACTCGGGGCAGCTCGCAGCCACATCTCCGACCCAGAGCGTAGCTGAGATCGCGGTCCTCGGTGCCACCGTGACCTCGATTGAGATCGGCGAGCATCATGTGTGTGCGGCGCGCGGTTCCACCGTGTATTGCTGGGGCAATAACTATAAGGGTCAACTTGGTACGACTACCAACTACGGCCTTTATCAGGCCAACCCCGTCCCAACGATCGTGACCTACTGAATCGCGCGGCTTGCCGCCAGAACCCTCATCGGTAATGCTTCGCGCCAAACTCGATCTGAGGTTCTATGGAAGCCGAAACAACCCGTAAAGGGCCAGGACTGTCTATCTTTTTGGTAGGCGTTGTCTTGTTGCTCGAACAGCTTTCGCTGTCCCGCATCTTGTCGGCGACCGTCGGTTATCACGCTGCGTTTGGCGTGATTGCATTGGTCATGCTCGGTTTAGCGGCGTCTGGAAGCGTGGTTTTTTTACACCGTCAACGCAAACCAGCCATTGGTTATGAACACGCCTCAACCGCGCTTGTGGTGGGCGGCATCATCAGCTGCGTTGGTATGCTCGGATTCAGCTGGATCGGCCTGCTAGCCTCCGATTCCCAAAAATTAATCTATGTCATCGCTGCGGCAGGTTTTTTCTTCTTGCCGTTTTTCTTGTGCGGTTACGCGCTTTCACATGTGTTTGCGGAGTTTCCAAAAGACGTCGGACGGCTGTATTGGCTCGATTTGACAGGGGCGGCGACCGGTTGTGCCATCGCAATCCCGTTGATGAATGTGTTTTCAAGCCCCCAGCTCGTCGTCCTATGCGGACTTCTTAGCTGCGCCGCTGGCGTCACGATGAATCGGCCGTTGCGCAAAGAACACGTTTTGGCAGCAAGCGCTGTGGCAGTCTTTTTTGTGGCAAACGCGATGCAGCCCGGCATGACCAAGCTGCGGTTCGCCAAGGGAATGCTACAACACGACGTCATCTGGGAGGAATGGAACCATGTGTCGCGAGTGAACGTGTTGAAACACGCGCCTGGCATCGATGATGCCGTGGCGGAGCTCGCAAAACTCGACCCCAACACCCCAGACGGCCTCGAGCTGATGAATCGATGGGGAGCAAGCTGGGGCTTGAGCCCGAAATTCGAGGGATTTATCCCACAAACTCGCTACCTGCAGATCGACTCCGGCGCTGGGACACCCATCCTGGAACACGGTCCGCAAGACCTGAAAAAGCTGGCCCTCTTGGAATGGGACGTGACCTCGGCCGCTCATCATCTTCGACGTGGTCGAATAGAAAACGCTTTTGTTGTGGGCGGGGGTGGCGGCCGAGACATCCTGACGGCGTTGTATTTTGACGCCGAGAACGTCGTGGTCGCTGAGCTGAATCCGGGAGTCGTGAACGCGGTCCAAGTAGGACTAGCGGACTTCTCCGGAAGTCCTTATTCGGCACCCAAAGTTCAAACCCATATTGGTGAAGCTCGCGCCCATTTGGCCAATGCCGACCAGAAGTTCGACATCATTCAACTGTCGATGATCGACACCTTTGCGGCCTCGGCTGCCGGGTCGTTGGTCTTCTCGGAAAACGTCCTCTACACGGTCGAAGCTTTTCAGCTCTACTACGATTCCCTCACGGCCGACGGGCTCTTGACGGTCTCCCGGTTCTACGACCGCGAGAATTTTGGAGAGGTCGCTCGAACGGCTTTGGTGGCCACAACCGCCTTGGCCGGCCGGGTCGATAATCCGTTAGATCATTTTGCAATTCTGTATTCGCCCGCACCTTATGGCGCGTTTTTGGCCACCTGCATCGTAAATCGCGCACCGTTTACCCAAGCCGAATTGGATCAACTGGCCGCGCTGTCCGAGGAACGCGGATTTTCGATGCTTTATCCCAAGCACCCGACCTTAAGTTCGCCGCTGGATTTTGACGTCGAATCGTTCGTGCAGGGCATTCCTAAACCAGAGACCGAGTTCGCCAACCTGACACCGCCAACCGACGATAATCCGTTCTTTTTTAACGTCGCAAAACCGGTCTGGAGCTGGGTCGTCGCCTACCGCGAAGATAATTGGGCCTTGGGCAATCTGAGCACGCTGATTCTTGTGCTTTTGATCGGAATCATCGCCGTATTGCAGCGAATCATGGTCTTTGGCCCCCTGCGAAAAGCCGGCAAACTTGACCCAGAATTATGGAAAAACGCGTCCCGCCCGTTCATGTATTTTGGCGGGATCGGCGTGGGATTCATGTGTGTCGAATTGGCACTCTTGCAGCGATTTGCCGTGTTTTTGGGCCACCCCGCTTACGGGTTATCAGTCGTCCTGTTCACCCTATTACTGATGGGTGGAATTGGAAGCTGGCTGTCGGCTCGCCTGATAGGCCACGGGAGCGTTCGTGGAGTGCTTACTGCAGTGGTTGCAGGCATCTTGATGACCGCGTTCCTGGTGCCTTTGGGGCTCGAATCCCTTCAACACTCCGAACACACACTTCGAATCATCGTCGCCATCCTGATGATTTCCCCGTTGGCCATCTTGATGGGCATGGCCTTCCCGTTTGGAATACGGGAGCTGGAACAGACCGGTCATAACGAGCTGATCCCTTGGGCCTGGGCGGTAAATGGTGTGTCGGGCGTGTTCGCGACGGCGTTTGGCATGCTGACAGCCATGACGTTTGGGTACAC
>JBBKVQ010000164.1:0-7950 GCA_037968515.1 Bradymonadaceae bacterium | reverse complement strand
AACTGGCCACTCTGGGCTTCGCCCTCGAATGGGAGCACAAAAAAGAAGTCGCCGGCTGGGATGTTTTCGTTGGGATCTTGAGGATTGGAGCCGGCCACGCGTTCGATCAGGTCTGGGGTGCCGTCACCGTCTGTGTCGGCTTTTATGGGGTCGGTTTCACAAATGGTTCCCATGCATGGGTCAACGCTTCCGTTGCCATTCAGGTCTTCATCGGCGTCATCGATCCTGTCGTTATCGCTGTCGCGATCAAGGTAATCGGGGGTTCCGTCTCCATCGGAATCACGAGGTTTTCGCGGAGTACCACCGGCTTCGATTGCGTCGCGGATACCATCGCCGTCGGAGTCAGTGTCTCGAGAGTTGATCAGCCCGTCGCCATCACGATCTCCCGATCCTTCTACGGCATCGGGGATGCGGTCACCGTCGGAGTCCTCATCGAGGTAATCGGGGATCCCATCACCATCAAGGTCCGCGCCTGATTCGTCGATGTCCAAAACGCCGTCTCCGTCAGAGTCGTCGTCGATATAGTCCGGGATACCGTCGCCATCCGTGTCGACGGCGCCTTCAACGCTGTCGGGGATGAAATCGCCATCAGAGTCGAGATCGCGCCAATCTGGCCACTCATCGCCGTCGGTGTTTCGGTCTTCCGCTCGACCCTCGTCACAGTCGGAAATGCCGTCTGCGTCAGTATCCGCGCCGTTGTAGCAGTTGCCAATATTTCCAGATTCGCCACTGTCGCCACAACTTGCCGCAAGAAGCAGGGCGAGTAGACCCACTTTAAAACGTGTTCCTGGTCGCATCTTAGCCTCAATGTCATGATTAATCTGAGGCTAGTTTAGCGGAAAGCCGAGCCCCTTCCTATTTCATCGCTGAATTTGGAGCGAGATTCTGTATTCCCAACAAAATATCTCTAAAGTAGGGCGCGGATCTCGTCGGCGATGCCTTCGATGGCATGGCGTGCGGCGGGGATGACGCCCCCCATGGTGATAAAACCGTGGATCAGCTGGCTTTCGTCACGGTGGTGAACTTTCACTCCGTGATCAGCCAACGTCTTGACGTAGAGCTCACATTCATCGCGCAGAGGATCAAACCCAGCGCTCACCAGATAGGTCGGTGGCATTTCCTGCATGCGCGAAAAATACATCGGGACAACCCGAGGATCATGTTGGTCGTCGGCGTCCATCACGGCACCAAGGTACGTGCGTGCAAACCAGTTCATGACGTTCAAGGTTAGGAAAAAACCTTCACCAAAACGTTCCCGTGAGGCGTGTTTTTCGGCGTGGTCGGTCAGCGGGTAGATCAAGATCTGCAAAGCGGGCAGAGATTGCCCGTCGAGCACCTGTCGCTGGCTGACATTTATGGCCAGATTCGCACCGGCGGAATCTCCCATCGGGGCGACCCGAGACGGGTCACAACCCCATTCATGACAGACGTTTAACACCGAGCGGTAAGCCGCCACCGAGTCTTCGATACTGTCTGGAAAAGGGTGTTCGGGGGCCAAACGATATTCAACGCTCACGACATCTGCGCCGCTTCGGTGTGCGAGCAACGCACACACCCCGTCGTAACCTTCGACTGTACCCACGACAAAACCACCGCCGTGGTAAAACACGATGCAAGGTCTTCCGGTCTTGGCGTCGCGTGTTGTGTAACGCCTTGCGTAGAGTGGCCCTGAGTTGCCCTGCAAGGTCGTGTGCACTCGGATCACGTCCTCATCGCCGGCGACATCCATGGCCATGGTGCCGTTATCGTAGACTTCGCGCGCGCCCTCTAGCCCCAGCGTGTGGATTTCAGGGTGTTGCGTGGCGCGCATCAATGACAAGAGCACGTGAACGTGAGCGTCCAACGAGGTCTGCCGGTCGTTGACAGGTGGTGGGCCAAACGCGCGCAAAAACAGGGCCGGTGGCAAAGCCATCGCACCCTGAAGCGTCGCTTTTTCGACGAATGCTGGGAGTTTCATGAACGCCTCGGATCAGGCTTGAAAGTTCTCGATGACTTCACGGAACTTCAGCATGAAACGGTCGGCAGTTGCGCCGTCGACAACCCGATGGTCAAACGACATGCACCAAATCGAGGTCGGCCGGATCATGATGGCGTCGGTCTTCTGATCGACGACCACACGCTTCTTGATGGCACCAGTAGCCAAGATTGCGGTTTGGGGCTGATTGATAATCGGCACGCCAAACTCTGAACCGAAGATACCTGGGTTTGTGATCGTGAACGTTCCAGCACGCACTTCGTCGGGCTTGAGTCGCTTGCTTCGTGCGCGCTCCGCGACGTCGGTGATGGCCCGTGCCACGCCCAACAGGCTCATTTCGTCGACGTTCTTGATGACCGGAACGATCAGGCTGTCGCCGACGTCTACGGCCATGCCGATATTGATGTCTCCGCGATAAACGATGTTATCGCCATCGACACTCGAATTCACCATGGGAAACGCTGCCAAGGCTTCGGCTGCGGCTTTGATGATGAACGCGGTGTAGGTCAGGCGAACGCCACGTTCGGCGAACTCAGGGGTCAGGATTTTCTTGGCTTTTGCAACGGCGGTGAAGTCGACTTCGTGCACTGTTTGCGCATGAGCGCTCGTCGCGCGGCTGGCAACCATGTGACGAGCGATAGCAAGACGTTGTGGTGTAAGCGCTTCGACGCGATCGCGTGCTCCCACGTCGATGGCCGGAAGCTGGTAGTCACGACCGCTTCTGGCTTGCGCCGCCGGCCGTGCGGGTGCCGCATTTTTATGTGCGCCCGATTCGATGTACGACAGGATATCAGTTTTGGTGACTCGCCCGGACAGCCCCGAACCCTCTATCCCCGAAATATCTTGGATTCCATGCTCGGCCGCAATTCGACGAACAAGTGGTGTGGATTTTGTGCGACGAAGGTCTTCGATCGATGCATCAGCAGAGGCGGTAACTTTTGGCGCATGTGATGCCGGAACCGCTTTGCCCACGGCCACGTCTTGTGCTGCAGGGGCAGCGGCCGAACCAGTCGCCGAGCTTTCGGTCACAACTGCGCCGGCTGCCGTGTCGATCACTGCAACGACATGGTTGATGTCGACGGTCTGACCGGGTTCCACGCGGATCTCGACAAGCGTGCCGTCTACCGGGCTTGGCACCTCAGCATCCACTTTGTCGGTGGTGATTTCGAAAAGGGGCTCGTCTCGCTCGACTGTATCGCCCAATTTCTTGAGCCAATGGGTCAAGGTGGCTTCAACAAGCGACTCGCCCATCTGGGGCATCACAACATCTGTGCGCATGGTTCCTCGTCGGTATTCACTCTGGTGGGCATAACTACTTCACGGATGGCGCAAGTGCAAGACTTGCGATTGGTGCGTCAGACTCGCGGACCATTCGGATGGCCGACCCCAGGGGCAAAAAAAAAAACGACCGGAAGGTCGTTGTGTTTTGTTCTCCCAAAATTTTCTTACCCCAGTAGATTATTCTGCTGGTGCTTCTTCAGCTGCTGGAGCTTCTTCAGCTGCAACTTCAGTAGGAGCTTCTGCAGGAGCTTCGGCTGCCACAGCTGGAGCTTCAGCTGGTGCTGCAGCTTCTGCCGGAGCTGCTTCTGCAACTGGTGCTGTTTCTTCAGCTGGAGCTGTTTCAGCGTCAGCTTTTTTGTCGCAGCCAGTCATAGCAAGGAGAGCAAGCAATAGTGTCGTAGCAAGAACTTTCATTAGGGACTCCTGTGTCAGTTTTCGGCCACATGGCCGCAAATCCCGAAAAAGAGCAATACACCGGGAATAAAATCGCGTCGACAGAGCAACAACGAAAAACCCCAAAACAGGCCGATTATGCAAAAAAAGACTTAGAATCCGGAAGGATTTCGAATTCTTCAACAACTCGATACTGTTGAGCGCGCAGAACAAGGTACGCGTCAAACACCACGGCGAGCGACACGATGTAGAGGATTCCCGCGGTGAAGAGGACCGCTAAAAAGATGAGCACTCCCTTCTTGGTCTGCCCGATCATCACATGCGCAAGGCCAGGAATGAGGAACGAAGCGGCCAAAAGAAGCTTCTGTTGATTGCTCAGCGAAAAACCGACTGGCGCTTGGGTCATCGTTCCATAACCCGGGCTAGTTTGCTGAATCGGGTGTGCCCCCGAGCCCATTCCAAGAGGCTGTGGCTGCTGAGGAAACTGTCCGGTTCCCCACTGCTGCGAAAACTGTCCGGTCTGTTGAGGCTGGGGAAACTGGTCGCTTCCATACTGTTGCATGATTTGGGAGGTGGAAGCCGCGCTGGCAGGTGTTGGCCCAAAATTAGTTCCCAGCGCGATGGGCGGCGCCGTGGCTGTGGGATTGGGCGCCGGAGCCCATGCCCCAGGCAAGTTGGAAACACTTGTGGCCACCGTACGGTCTTCGTTCTGAGCACTTTGTTGGAGCCGCCGCAGCTCGGCGCTGTTTACGGTGGTCAACACGGTCGCGTCACCAGACGGGCTGCGAAGCAACTCCATATCAACGCTACCAAGAATCGTATCGTCGCTCTGCGGAACCTCTTGGTTCCAGAACTGCAGGTCGCGTAGTACAGCCGCGGCGCTGGCGTATCGCGCCCGCAGATCCTTTTGCAACATGCGGTTAACGATCTCGCGCAGGTGGTACGGAATCTCGAGATCATCTGGCACTCTGATCGATTGCGGCATCAATTGTTGTTGGATGATGTCCATCCGGTCTTTGCCACGCATGGCTTTTCGGCCAGTCAACATTTCAACCGCGACCACACCCAACGAGTATAGGTCGGCGGCAGGTCCAATTTGTTGACCTTTGAGTTGCTCCGGAGCCATGTATCGAGGCGTCCCAACCAACATCCCCACGCCAGTCAGGTCATTGCTCGGTGATGCGTCGGCAAACGCCTTGGCAATGCCGAAGTCCAATACTTTGACCTGGCGCGATAAGGTGATCATCAAGTTGTTGGGTTTGATATCGCGATGAAGAATGCCCTGAGTATGAGCGGCTTGAAGAGTCTGCAGAATCTGGGACAAAACGTCGGCGACCATTTCAGCGGGCAGCGCGCCCTCGTCACGGATCGTTTCAAAGAGGCTCTTGCCGTCCACAAACTCAAAAACCATGTAGAGCACGCCGCTGGCGGTGTTCCCATGATTCAGAAGCTGGATGGTATGTCCTTCCTTTATATTCTGAAGTACGCGCGCTTCTCGTAAGAAGCGTTCTGCGATATCGCCCTGATATTTCGGGACGTCGCTGCCGTTATCGATTTTTGCAGGGACCAAAATCTTGAGCGCGACCACCCGGCCGTCAGACTGATCGGTCGCACGAAAAACGCGCGAAAATCCGCCTTCTCCGATTTCCGCATCGATGCGGTAACGAGACTCGAAAAGCTCGCCGATTTGCGGGAGCGAGATGTTCATTTGACGCCCATAAGTGAGCGCTAAGTGTGCGGGAAGTGATTAAAACGCGCAAGACCACAGACATCTTGGACGTTTTGAGGCCTTCAATCGTCGATTTCTTGAGACGTCATGATCGGCGGGGGCGTCTCTTTGATCTGAGCCCAACGGCTGGGCGTGAGGTAGGCGACGAGTCGCTGGGTATAATCGGCGTCGTAACGGTATTCGGAGCGACGATCAGCGATGCCGTCATTGTCTTCGTCCATCAGCTCCGTCAGCACATACCCATTCTTCCCATAAATATAGCGCTGACACGAGTTAAGGCCCTCGCCCTGCGTGCAGTACTGCGTTGGGTTATCGTCTTTGTCGTAAAGCTGCGCCGTGATCGAAGAACAACGGGGCTGGTCGCTCTTCAGATCAAGCTGGCACGAGAACAGAAAACGCTCGTCGTTCGAAACATCCATGTCGCCGTACAAGCCGCCCTGGTCCTTGGTTATACGAATATTCCGCCAAGTACCGTTGTTGTCGCGCCTGCCGATCGTCAGCTCACGGCGCTCCACCTTTCCGTTATTTTTCTGGGTCGACTGACTGCGCACAAGCCGGCCTTGTGAGTCGTACGTACCCGACCATTCTGTGAGGTACTCGACACCTTCATAAGTGTAACGATCACGACGATAGGTCATCCCTGTTTCGCTGAATTCCTGACGCCATTCCGCGTCGATATTCCCGTCGCCATTTTGATCGGTCGTCGACGACACCGGATTCCCCGTTTCGTCGTATTCTTCGCGCGTATAGGCCGCAAAACCAGAGCTCGCGAGCAATGAGCGCATGGTCGTGGCCCGCAATACACCTGTTTCGTCGTACACGTAGCGCGTTTCACGCGCGAGCTGGCCTTGACCGTCGAAATACTGGACGAGCTCGACTCCGAAATCGCCGTAGCCGTAGGCCTCGGTCCGTTTGAGGCCCGTGCCGCTGTCTTGCCAGATCGCCAGAATCCGCCCGTCCGCGTCGTAATCGTAAGCCGTTACATGGCGAACACCGTCGTAACTGGACGTCTCTTTGATGAGGCGACCCTGGTCGTCGAACTCCTGCAGCGGCTGGGCTTCTTCGTTCAAGTCGGCCATGGGAGTGTCCACCCATTCGCCCGAGCTGTAGCCGTTGCTCTGTCCGTTTGCGTTGGATGCCCACATGGATCGCCGCCATTCACCATACATGCCGTCCACGGTCAGGGTCAGTTGACCGCTGACGTCCGCCCGTGTGGCCGACTGATAGACGGGGCAGTTTCGCTGATCGTAGGTCTCGACGTAGCTGTGATTATAATTACCCAGCGCGTTGTCGCCCTTCAGTGGTGTCGCCAGAGCCTCAAGTTCACACGGCCCCGCAGGTTCGGGAACCTTGATATCTCGCAGTTCAAAGAGGTCCGCCGGTGCCATAAATTCCATAATCAGCGGTACGCGGTCTTCGAGCTCGGCGAATTGACGGGGGATTTCTTGGACTGGAGTTTTACCCGACTGATCCGGGATCGCCGCCGGGGTTGCAGTGCAACCGCAGGACATGACGAGCAAAACGAGGAGCGAACGCATGGGGCTTTCCGAAAATATTGTTTAGCGCACAGGAGTATCGTTATGGGGCCCGCGTCGCGTTTGCAAGTACCTACGTGAAAACTTCATTTTCGACCCGCTTTATTCGGATTTGGAAGCAGTTTTTCCATAGAAACGTCCCCGCCGAAGATGACGTCCTGAATCTGATACTCGTGAAGCGCCGGTGGTCCGCCGGGTTTCGTGACGACGGTCATCTTGTGGGCGACCCAAATTCCATCGACCTCTTTGTAGTCGGAATAATGCATCACCCCGATCAAGGTCCGGAAGATGTCTCGGATCGTATACTGAAGGTAGGTCAAAAGGCCGGTCTTCCGGTCGATGAATGCCACGTATTGATCCACATCGTTTTGGGGTTCAGGTTGTCCCCAAGTTAAAAAAACCATGTCCAACAACACACCGTCGACTCGTGTTGTGCCCATGTGGGCTAACGTGGTGGCTTCGGATAACCGAAAAGGCGCTTCGAAAAAGTAGGCGTTGGTAGGCAGCCAAAATTTGATGTCGTCGTTGTCCTCGAACGCCACTTTACCCGACCGTGCGGTATAGGTTGCCCAGCGTTGAATGCCCCATTCTAAGCCGTCCCAAGGCCCTTCGACGAAGGTCCATCGCGACGCGTTTTTGCCCAGCAATATCGTCTGCGAAATATGCTGACCGTTTTCGGGGTAGGGCATCGAGACGGCACGCTCAAGGGGGCGAAACCACGTGTCGGTATAGTCGACCTCGGCCACACGATGCTGCTTCCAGCGGTCAAGCCCGCCGTGTGCTTTGAGCATCCGGTTCATCGATGTTCGTGCCAGCGTCACACGCGCGGGATCGATGCCGTCGACGACTAGGTCGTTGGAGCGCAAATCGGCCAGGCAACCCGAGAGCAGGACCGCGAAAAGTAGGATAATGGTTTGGGATGGCATCATTAGGCTTTGCACCGTGGCACGTTGAATGTCATCGTACGGCGTGAACAGGGCGAAACGTCAAGGATAGAGTCATGAGTTCTGCGTGGGCGATCATCGAACACGACAAAA
>JBBKVQ010000163.1:0-11258 GCA_037968515.1 Bradymonadaceae bacterium | reverse complement strand
GAGTGCTATTCCACCCGTCCCTTAGGGGCGCATAGCTCAGTGGGAGAGCACATCCCTCACACGGATGGGGTCGCAGGTTCAATCCCTGCTGCGCCCACTAAAACGAAAAAGCGGTCTCTAGCGAGGCCGCTTTTTTCGTTTCTGCCTGATTTAAGTTATTGGGGCCGGTTTGTTCACAGTACAGGCGCAGTTTCCACAACTCTCACTACGGGACTTGAATCGTCAGTTCGTAAGGGTTGGCAGCCCCAAGCCGCCATGCATCGACGACCAACCAGTAAGTTGTGCCGATCGAGGCGCTGAAGCTGAGCTCGGAGTCCGTCGATGTGGAGGCATCGTCGTTGAACGTCATAAACCCTACGGTTGGGCTGTAGACGTACATGACCGAATCAAGGTCACTGCCATCCGCGAGGCGCTCAGCATCGAGGCGCGCCACGACTTGACCGTTGGCGACTGGCAACTCGTAGACATCAACCGCTCCGTCGTTGAGGTCGCCAGCGACGGCGGCCGAGAACGCATTCGGCATCGGTGCCGGCGTGACCTCTCGAACCACGAACGTGTAGTCCCAGTCGACCGCCTCAATCGATTGCAGCGTGACGTACCAGGTGTCGTTTTTAGGCAGGAAGAATTGACGGTTGGAACCCGCGACGTTGTCGAAATCAAACCGACGGTCACCGATGTTGCTCGTCGCGCCCTCCACAAACATCGAGATGTTGAGCGACGGATTAGCCGCTAGAATCTCGACCTCAAGGATCCGCCCCGCGGTTGCCGTAAACACAAACGTGTCCTCGCCGCCGGCCTCAAGCACGCCTGACACGGTATCCCCAAACGAGATCATGTTTGCAGTACCACGGTCATCGTTGGGTTCGGCTTCGGTGACGATTGCGCCGTTATTACTGTTTGTCGTGTTGTTCGTCCCCGAGGTGTTGTTCGAAGAACCATTATTGGACGAACCGTTGTTCGAAGAACCGTTGTTGGTCGCACCACTATTCGACGACACGTTGTTCGAAGAAGCGTTGTTCGAAGAAGCGTTGTTCGACGATGCGTTGTTCGGCGACCGATTATTGTCTTCGACCCGAACGTTGTTCGACCCCGTCGTGTTGTTCGCCTCGGTCGAGTCGTCGCCGCCGCACGCAACGAGGAAAAGAGCCGTGATCGCGGGTAGTGTTTTTATCCACATAGTTCATCCATTCTCAGTCAGTCCTGGCGCGCCAAATCGGCGACCCGACGTTTCATGTTATTCTTAACATGCTCGTAGCGACACGGCGTGACGTTTACATGTTTTGGGAATCGCTCGCAAACGCGTGTGAGTGGTCGGTCAACCCAACGATGCGGCAGGCAGAACATTGAGAGCCTAAGCTGCCGCGAGTGCGAATCACAGCCTCAAATCGCCCCGTAAGGCGAAGATACAGCTTATAAACAATGCCCGGGCGCGCTACTCTTTGGGCATGAAAGACCCGACTAAAATTGGAGAATACTCCATCGTTCGACGCCTCGGCGCCGGCGGCATGGGCACGGTGTTTCTTGGCCGGGATGCTCAAGGCAATGAGGTCGCGATCAAGATTTTGCCCTCGACCGCCCCGATCTATATTGAGTCGTTTATTCGAGAGGTCGAGATTATTCGACGGGTGGCTCACTCAAGTGTTGTGCGGGTTTTGGATACCAGTGGTCTTCGTGACGAGCTGCCTTGGTATGCGATGGATTATGTGTCGGGTCCGACGCTCAAGGAAGTGATTCGTAGCGACCATTCCGCGACCATCGTTGAACAGGATATGCACGAGACATTTCCGCCCGAAAAAAATGCGGAACCATCGAGCCATTGGCGCGGACTCGTTTCGCTGCTGCTGGACGTTTGCGGGGGACTGAACGCGATCCACAGCCTTGGTGTGGTCCATCGCGACATCAAACCTGGGAATATAGTGATTCGCGAAGACGGCACACCGGTGCTGATTGATTTTGGCATCGCTGGGCAACTTGGGGGGATGGTCGGCCGGGAACAGCTCAGTGATTATCTTGGCGGCTCAGGAACTCCAACCTACGCTCCAGCCGAGCAATTGCGGGGCGAAACGGTTGACGCCCGGGCTGACGTTTATGCGTTTGGTTGCCTCTTGTTTGAAATCGTGACGGGTCGGCAGCCCTACCGCGGAGACAACTTCTATGACCTTGTTACTGAGCATAGCCGCGGGCCGATTCCATCGGCTCACGATCTCAATCCGGACGTCCCCATCGAACTCGACCAGCTGATCGGGCGCATGTTGGCCAAAAAGCCCAAAAAACGACCCGGTTTTATTTTTGATGTCGATTCGACTGCGCGCTCTATACTTGGACTTCCTGCGCCCCAGTATCAGCCCGCCGAATACGTTTATCATGCCGAGTTTGTGGGTCGAAAACGGGAGCTAGCGGCGCTTAAACAGCTGGTAAAAGACACCTATAAACGAAAGTCCATGTTTGGGATCGTTCGCGGTGAAGCCGGCATTGGAAAGACTCGTCTGTTGCTGGAATTGTTGATCGAGGCCGAGCCCAAAGTCCAAATCGTACATGTGTCGGCACGCGGCGATCGCCCCGCCGTATTGCGTGCCTGGGACCGCATGAAGTTGGGACGAACCATAGCCGTCCCGGAGCTCGAACACCCCAAACTCGACTTGCCAGATTCGGACGCAGCTCTAGAAGCCGGAATGCGAAAGGCGGCGGCAGACCTGCCATTTGTGGTGATTTTAGACGATGTGATGGAGCTCGACGCCCTGTCGATGAATCTGATTTCCCGGTTATTGACCGCGCCCATCCCCGGCGCGAGCCTGATCATCGCTTTCCGAAGCGAGGACCAAGGCACCGGCATGTTTGCTGCGCTTCCCGTGGACGTCGATATCCACCTCGGGGCCTTTGACGAAGTACATCTGACTGAAATCGTGTTCTCGATGCTGGCGCTAAGCTGGGCTGCAGAAAGATACACGAATCTTCTTTACCAGGTTTCGGCAGGAAACCCTTTTGTCGCGGCCGAGTACTTACGATGGGGCATTGATGCCGGTCTTCTGAAACGATTCGACGGCAATTGGCGGCTGGTGGACGAGCGCCTGATCGAACTGCACGCGGAATTGCCGGTGCCAAAACGTTTAGCGAATATGCTCTTCAGCCGTTATGCGCAGCTTGATCTCGAAGCGCGCAGCTTCATGGCCGCACTCGTGGCTTGTGGCGATGGCTCCTACAAAGAGTTTGTGTTCTTTGTCGCTCAGACCAGTCGCCCCCTGGCCGACCTTTTGAGCCGCGAAATGCTTCGTTTGGACCTCGACGGACGCCTTTGGTTTCGGCAACCCAAATGGGCCGACGTGATTCGCGAAGCGACGGTCACTGAGCACGCCAAAGCGCACCACGTAAGAGCCGCGACATGGTTGGAACGAAACGGCGGTTCCCCAGAACAACGAGCCTATCAGCGAGCCAAAGCTGGCATCCCTGAATAGTCATCCAACATAATGCCAGCGAACCCTGCTGATGGTTGCCGCATCCTATAGGCAGGAGGTTTATCATGAAACCTATGGTTATTTTGGCAATTATTGTGGGAGGTGGGCTGTTGGCAACACTTGCGGCGGCACAAGTTCTGCGGTCGGGATACGACGAGCCTCGGCATGAAGTGGTGGTCGAGGACGGCCAGTTCCAGATCCGAGACTACGCTGCGCGCATCGTCGCACAGACCTTCGTGTCCACGTCTGACTGGCGCGGCGGCACCTCTACTGGGTTCGGTCGACTTGCCGGGTTCATTTTTGGTGGGAATCTAACGAGTGCAGGCGAATCGTCCAAAATCGCGATGACGACGCCCGTGGAGTCCATTCCCAGCTCGGACGGCTATATTGTGGTGTTCACGATGCCACCATCGTACACGCTCGATACGCTGCCCAAACCGACGGATGACAGCGTTACGATACAGGCAATCGGCCCGTCTACCGTGGCTGCGCTCAGATTTTCGGGCAATGCACGTAGCGCCGACATCGAGCAGCTCTCCGAGGATTTACTGGCGCGAGCCGACAAGATGGGTTGGGTTGCGACCTCGACCGTGAAGGTCGCGCAATATGATCCACCCTGGACCCCGGGTCCTTTGCGCCGCAACGAAGTGATGGTTGATGTTAAACAAAAAGTCTCAGCACCTTGAACTTTGACCCAAACACGTTGCCAGCGCTCCCGTTTAAAGGTTTTTGGGGAACGGGGTAGGCTCGGCCAAACCCGTGACGATAAGCGGCCCACTCGACGGGGTACCAAATTGCATCAGCAGGTCAAACGACTCTGGTTTTGCAAGCGCGCGATCCAACGCGTCACAAGCCTTGGCCCCGCAAGTGAATGCCTTCCCATCGACAAACGACCGCTTGTCCGCCCCAAAAAATGGAGCAGACATTGAATGCAGCCGAAATATGCCTCCTGCCGCGTCCGTCTCCTTCAAAAGCGCGTCGACCAAGCGAGTGCTGGTTCCCCAGGTTGGGTTCCGCGTGAGGCTGATTCTTAAGGTGTACTCTTTGCCCCACTCCAACTCACGCGGCTCGGGATGTTCTGGCGTGGCCGGCAGTTTGGTCACGGATGGGAATACCAGGCCATCGAGGCCGCCACGTCGAATCACGTGCATCATCTTCGGGCCGTTTTTCTGAGGATCACGACGATCGTCGGTTTCCGGCTGCCGGTAAGGAAGGACGGTCTCCTCGTATACCTCGGTTTTTCCGCCGCCTTTTCCCCAACATGCTGGCAACAAAATAATTAGACTGATTAATAGATATTTCATTTCCCGGCTCACTCGATTCCTTGTCGACTTAAACTTATCTTAAAAGGCTGTAAAGAACGTAAGCCACCATAACTGAGAAGAAAGTCTGGAAGGCAAGAAACTGAAGCACGGCCGGCACGGGAATCTGGAGGTGGTTAAAAACACCGTAAGATTTCTGAATCATTTTTCGGTCTGGGCGGTAAATCGGCCGAACCCAATTGGCGTCCATATGCTCGCGAACCGCGGCTAAGTGCGCCAGATAATCACCTTGAAAATCACCGCTGGATTTTAGGTACTTCGTTGCCAAGTTGCCGCTCGGACTTGTTGCATTTGTGGAAGAGATCGCGGTGCCATCTGTGAACAAGGTGTTCATATAAAATCTTGCCCGGCCGTAGGACTCGAGTTTTACGAATCCATCGGGTCCAATCCATTGCGGCGTGTTCATCATCGGAAGCGGCCAGTGTCCCCAACGCATATAACACACAGGTCGAAATCCCAGCGCCTCGGCGGCGGTTCTAACGGGGCTTGGCAACATCGAAAACTTCGGCATCCCGTGGGGAATCGCAACCGACAAAAACCCGCCAATTCGAATGATCGCCGGCCTCGGTTTTTCTAGCAGCGCGGCGATATCGGCGTCGGCCGCGGTGGTCAGTTGAGCGATCTGCTCTTCGTCCGTAGTGAAACCGTAGCTTTGAAGTCGGTCTTTCATATTTTCCAAGCTCATTAAAATCCGATGACGTCTCGAGAGTGTTCACGCCAAAACGTCTTTGCGCTAGCTTGATCCTATGGAAGACCCGACTCAAATTGGACATTACGTCATTATTCGCCGCATCGCCGAGGGAGGCATGGGGACGGTGTACCTTGCGCAAGACCCCCTTGGTAACGAAGTGGCTATTAAGACTTTGCCCTCGACCGACCCGGTCTACCTGGAGTCGTTCATCCGCGAAGTCGAGATCATTGGGCGGATATCACATCCTAGTGTAGTGCGGGTCTTAGACACTTCAGGCCTCCGGGACGACATCCCCTGGTACGCCATGGACTACGTGTCCGGCCCAACCCTTAAGGACGTGATTGGCAGCGACCATTCCGACACGATATTGCACGGCGAACTGCGAGACACGCTACCGCTGCCCTCACAACGCCCCAAGCCCATGACGACCTGGCGAGACCTCGTCGCGCTGCTCTTGGATGTCTGCGGTGGGTTGAATTCGATTCACAACCTGGGCGTGGTCCATCGCGACCTCAAACCGGGCAATATCGTGATTCGCGACGATGGCACTCCGGTTCTGATCGATTTTGGTATTGCCGGCCAACTTGGCGGCACGGTTGGGCGAGAACATCTTACAGACTACCTCGGTGGCTCCGGAACGCCTACCTATGCGCCTGCCGAACAACTGCGCGGAGACACGGTGGACCCGCGGGCGGATATTTACGCGTTTGGTTGTCTGCTGTTCGAAATCGTCACAGGGCGGCAGCCCTATTATGGGGAAAACTTCTTCGATCTGCTGACAGCCCACAGTCGTAGTGAGATTCCGTCGGCACGTGAGCTGAATCCAGATGTCCCGGCCGAACTGGATGCCCTGATGACGGGTATGATGGCCAAGAAACCAGAAGACCGACCCGGATTTATTTTTGACGTCGATTCGAAGGCACGGGCGATTCTAGGGCTTCCATCTCCGGAGTATCCGGCGGCCCAGTATGTCTATCATCCTGAATTTATCGGCAGAAAACCTGAGCTCGCCCAGCTGAAACAGTTGGTGAAAGACACTTCACGACAGGAATCGAAACTTGGGATTATTCGTGGGGAATCTGGAGTTGGGAAAACACGACTCTTGCAAGAGTTGCTGATTGAGGCGGACCCAAAAGTTCAAATCGTTCATGTGTCTGCCCGTGGCAACCGCCCTGCGCTGCTGCGCGCCTGGGACCGCTTGGCCGAGGGCCGCACGGTTGCATCACCGGTTCTGGACTCCAAGATTATCGACTCCCCGGATGCGGTTACCCTGTTGGAAGCGCGCATGCGAAAAGCCGCCGCCGACCTGCCTTTTGTGGCAATTTTGGACGACGTGATGGAGCTCGACCCGCTGTCGCTGAACTTGATCGCCAGGGTCTTAAGCTCGCCGATTCCTGGAGCCAGCCTAATCATCGCCTTTCGCAGCGAAGACCCGGGTACCGAATTATTTTCCGGCCTTCCCGTAGACCTAGATATCCATCTGAGGCCGTTCGACGAAGACCAACTAGCGAAGATTGTTCTGTCGATGCTGGCGCTGAATTGGGCACCCAAAAAATACACCGCGCTTTTGCATCAAACCAGCGCCGGAAACCCATTTGTGGCTGCCGAATACCTCCGATGGGGAATCGAGACAGGTGTTTTGAAGCGGTTTGATGGAGAATGGCAGCTGGTCAACGAGCGCCTCTTAGACCTTCATACGGCGCTGCCTGTGCCCAAACGACTCGCTAATATGTTGTTCAGTCGTTACGCGACTCTGGAGCCCGCAGCGCGTGCATTGATGGCGGCTTTAGCGGTGTGCGGCGACGGCAGTCCAAAAGATTTTGTGGTTTTTGTGGCGGCTTCAAACTATCCGATCTCGCACCTAGTCAATCGTGAATTCCTAAGGCTCGATCTGGGCGGCCTATGGTTCAGGCAGCCGAAATGGGCGGATGTGATTCGAGAAGCCACGGTTGCCGAGCAAGCAAAAAAATACCATCTGCGGGCCGGGACCTGGCTGCAAAAAAATGGCGGCCGCGCGGAAACTATTGCTCACCATCGGGCGATGGCGAATAGATAGGTCATTTGCGCCGACGCACAAAAAACCATCCCAACAAAATACTTAAAAACCATGCGCCTTCGTTTGGACTCGAGGCCAGCGAACAGCCAGGTTTGGGCGCGACGGCTTTGGGGGCAACAGGCTCAACAGGCTCCGACTCCGCCACCACAGGCGCTTGTGGAGCTACCGGGGAGACGTAGATTTCGGGGATTGGGGCCAGAACGACTGGGCCTAAATCCATCGAAGGCGCGTCCGTCGGCCACGCGTCTGCAGATTCGACGTTTACCTTTTGCCATCGGTCACGAACGGGTTTTGCGCATGCGACCGAACCTGTAAATTTCTGGTTGGAAAAATACCTAATTCTAAAATCATTCGTTTCGCCGCCAAATGCGCCCGCCTTGTTATCCGAGGTCCCACCAACAAGCGGGTTGGTTGGCGATAAGGTCAGGTTGTCATCCAGTTTTCCTGCGGCCGACGAATGGCTGAGCCGCGTAATGACCCTTGAATCCGGGGCGGTCAACACGCCGGCAAATTCAACCCAAAATGCCTTTAGTTTTTGTTCGTCGGATTTTGACACCACACTTTGATGAACCTCAACAAGGCTCTTGGTTTCGGGTCGAAGTTCGATATTTGTAGGCAGATAACTCATCCAAAAATTCGAGACTTCGAATCGCGCGGCGGCCACGACAAAAACCCGCAAATGCTGGGTCTTCGACTGATTAAGTTGGCCCAAGCGGGTAGGCAACTCGAGCAATTCGGCGTCGTACGTCACCGAGGCGACCTGGCCGGCTTCAGATTTTAAAACTAGAAATTTTGCGCCAAGTTTTTCCTCATGTTCCAGCGCCGAAAGCTGCTCTTCACTTAAAGGCGAAGTGCCAAGATTCTTTTTAAGATCCGCCAGTTTCAGCGGCTTGGCGTTTGAGCCTGCTCCCGTTGATGCCAGCGTGGGATTTGCTCGGGTCGTCGGGCTTGGTTCAGGTCCGCACGGATCGCGTTCAACCCAACGTTCAAGGGTCGGCGAGGTGGTTTGGTTTAGAGCTTCGAAGGCGGCGGCGGGGACGTTGCCGACTCGAACATTTTTCATGTTCGGATAAATCGGAAAAATTCGTTCGTCGTTGGATCCAAGTGTTCGCGTGGCGACGGTCGCCATCGTCCCGTCGCGAATGACCAGAACCTGAGTCTCGCTCGCCTCGGGAACTATAGGCGTCAACAACAGCCCGACGGACGCCTCTGCGTTTGCGCAAGCCAAAATCAACGTTAGAAAGACGGTCGTTTTTAACACCGGGAGCTCCATGAGGACGGAGTAAAATATAACACAATTTGCGCAGGCGGGACATTTGCTTCGCGTGGCACAACCGCTATGATTGGCGGTAGCGCGAATCACAGAAAAGAAAATAAATGAGCACCCCTATGACACGATTTGGGATAGGCGTAATCGCCCTAGCAGCCCTTCTGGCGGCCTGCAGTGATGACACCACGAGCACAAGCCCCACAAATAACGTTACGACCAATAACGCCACAAATAACGCCACGAACAACATGACCACGGCGACATGCGTCGATAGCGATAACGACGGCGCGCTCGGTGGTGACTGTGCTGAAGCCACCGACTGCGACGACAGGGATGGCGAACGTTTTCCGGGCAACCCAGAAGTGTGCGGTGATCGTAAAGATAATAACTGTGACGGCGTCCTCGACGACGGTTGCCCGTGCCTCGCCGGTTCAACCCGGCTGTGTTCGGCGACAATCAACCCGACTTCGTCGACAGAAAACATGCCTTGCCGACCTGGTCTTCAAGGATGTGTTCAAGGCGCATGGGACACCGAATGTGTTGGCGAAGTGGGACCAGAGACCGAGCTGTGCGACGGGATCGACAACAACTGTGATGGCTCGGTCGACGAAGGTCTGTTGAATCCCATCGGTCAATGTTTGGCCGATTTCCCGACAGTTCCTGATGAAAACTGCGGACCCACTGGCGAAGGCAACGGTCTGGATGACGATGGCGACGGCTTGGTCGACGAAGACTGCTCCTGCGTGGTTCCAGCCTACGACCCCGACCTGCCCCGTAAAAACCAACCTTGCTACAGCGGAACTCCTGCAACACTTGGGGTAGGCCTTTGCAAAGGCGGCACTCGAAGCTGCGGCGGAGACGGCGTGTGGGAAGTCTGTGCTGGCGACGTCAAACCAGTCACCGAAGTTTGCAACGACCAACTCGACAACGATTGCGACGGACTGGTCGACGAAGGCTGCTCGGTTTGTGTGCCGGCCGCAGAAGTCTGCGATGGCATCGATAATAACTGCGACGGTGTGATCGACGAAGGCGTCAGAAACGCATGTGGCGGATGTGGCGCAGTTGCCGATAACGAGACCTGCGGCGATGGCATCGATAACAACTGCAACGGCCAAGTCGACGAAAGTTGCGGCTGTACCTCGGCCACTGCGCAATGTTTCCCCGGCGCCCATGAGGCCGCCGGAGTTGGCGCGTGTAAATTCGGCTCGATGGCGTGCAGCGGCGAGTATTACGGTGCGTGCACCGGATTTGTGCTGCCTGCGTTGGAACAGTGCGGACCAACTGGCCTTGGCGACGGAATCGACAACGACTGTGACGGACAAACCGACGAGGGCTGCGGCTGCACCGATGGCGCGACTCGCCTGTGTGGACGAGGCTCGGGAACCTGCGAATACGGAACACAAACCTGCGCTGCGCGCCAATGGGGCGCGTGCACCGGTGGTGTTGGACCGGGCGTCGAAATTTGCGACGGGCTCGACAATGACTGTGACGGGCTCACGGACGAAGACGGCCTGCTCAACGCCTGTGGTACCTGCGGTTTGACCTGCTATTACACCGGTTTTGACCCAACCAACCCTGGCTTTGACAACATGCTGGACGGCGGCGAAATCATCACCGCTGCAGACCCTGATAACCCAACCGGCCGAGCCGGCGTGACCCTGACCAAAACGACGTCGTTCCTGCCCTACCTGTGGGTTGCGAACTCAGCGTTGAACACGGTTTCGAAATTTAACAGCGTCACCGAAACCGAAGACGGACGTTATTATGTAGGTACCAATCCAAGCCGAACTGCCATCGACTTGAACGGCAACGCCTGGGTTGGCGGACGCAACGACGGTCGACTCACACAGATTATATCGGACTCATCGTCGTGCCCGGACACTAACTTGAACGGCACCATCGACACATCGACCGGAACAAATCTGGTCAACACGACCGCCAACTATCTTGCCGACGAGTGTGTTGTTTACAGCAAAGTCCTGAATCCACAGCAGCCCAGTATCCGTGGTGTTGCGGTCGATCCCGTCGGGAAAATCTGGGTTGGGTATTCGATCGATGGCGCGGGCAACGGCGGCGTTCAGTCCGTCGACCCGAACAACAACTACGCAGAAAGCGTAAGGTACCCAATCATCAATGTTCCCGAGTACCGTCCAGACGCCAACGGCGACCTGGTCGCCACAGGCGCATTGCGCAGCGATGACCAAGTCTACGGAATTGCCATCGATGCCAACGGGTACTTGTACGCCGCCGTTTGGTCATGGGCCGGTATCGCTCGCTTCAACACCAATACCCTGACATGGGATGCTTTCTACACGGGCCTGAGCTGTGGACCTTATGGCATCACAGTCGACGGTTTTAATCGTGCTTGGGCAGGTTGTTGGAATGGCGACGGTGGCATGGCCATGGTCGATTCGACTAATAATAAGGCGTACAGCTTCCGTGTTCCTGCCAATGCTGGAACCCCTGC
>JBBKVQ010000162.1:0-16050 GCA_037968515.1 Bradymonadaceae bacterium | reverse complement strand
ATACCAGAAGCTTAGCGGGCATGGCGGACAATTTTAATCCTCGGGATTAGCCTCCCCGGGTTCGACATCTGCCGATCGGTGAGCAGAATATCTGGTTTCAATTGGTTGCGACAATTCAGCAACCAGCGGATACAAGCGGTTGAAAAATATGGCTAGGTGGCCTGAGAAATCTGAGAAATCAACGCCGCGAAATAATATTCAAACAGCTCTTTTTCCTTCGGCTTAACTTGTAACTTTCCGGCATCAAGCCGGACGCTCACGTTGCCGTTTCCACGAGGGTCTGAAATCACGATCGTGTCGAATTCACCAAGTTCCGGGTCGCAGTTGATATTCTTTTGACCATCCGCAGGATCAAGAAACACATCAAAGCCCAGCCCTGCAAGATGGGGATTATGATTATACATATTGCAGTACGTCTGTCGGTCCCCGTCACGCAGGATGAATTGGCGAATCACGGCGAAATTTGTGGCGGTTAAAAGCATTTTGATAGCGTGCCGCCTCGTCGTAAAATGCTCAAGCTGATTCGATAAAGAACGCGTAACCGGCAACGACAGAGTTGACAGAAAAACCGTGACGAGATTTCTTGGCGTCCGCCTTCCGCTTTGCAGGGGTCTAACGTGCTCGACTTTGAAGAACTGGTAACCACAAATCCGATCTGTGAACCGTCGTGGATGGCCGGAAGTCGGGTGTTGTCACGCGGCCTGTTTCGGCTGCCCCGAAAAACCAAGATCGAGGTCGTCGGCCTTGAAAACCTCCATTCGGCCGGGCTCGCCATCGTCTCGGCCAACCACACACACCGTTACGACTTCTTGCCCATTCGATTTGCGCTGTCCAAACACGACATCGAGCTGGTGTCGTGGATCAAGGCGCGGGATTATCGCAAACGGCACCTGTCGCACGTGCTATCGAAGATGGGGAATATCCCGATTGCTTCTCGCGGCTACCTGATTGCCGCGGACTTTGCCCGCGAGCTTGGACGCCCGCCGACCGAGGACGAATACCGACAACTTCGCAATCATGTGGACAATGGGTTTGAACTCGACGACCAGCTCCTTAGTGCGCTGGCGCGACCACGTTCAATCATGGGGTCATCGGCCGATCCACATACGCATGGGTACTCCGGCGCGATTCGGCACGCGTACTACGAGTTCATGATGACAACTCTGCACAAAGCCCGCATCGCACGCGACGCAGGCCGGCATCAGCATATCTACCCGCAGGGGGCGACGTCGTCACAGCTAACGCCAGGGAAGATTGGCGCGGTGCAGGCGGCGATTGCACTCGGACTACCGATCGTTCCGGTCGGAATCTCGGGCTGTCGCGAGGTCTTTGTCGGCCCTACACCTTTCAGCCGAGGTGGGCGCGTCAATATCCGCTTTGGCGAGCCCATGCACATCCCCAAGGACATCGTGCCCGCCGATTTCAGGCCCTATCACCCCGAGGACGAGGCGGCGCAGCAAGAGGTTCTCGCGAAATGGACTCAGGACCTGATGGAGCGCATCGCTGACCTGTGTGACCCGCACTGCCGTTGGGCCGCCGACCTGAAGAGCGACGCAAAGCAGGGAATTGACCGGTTCTACGCTTGAGTGTTGAGAGATTTCACCCGCAACTACAGCCAAGAAATCTTGGTTTCGAGGTCAGCCAGCGTGCTCGCCACCTGCGGGAGCTCGCTGAACGTCGCGACATCAACGGGTGCCATCTCTAGGACATGGACGGCATCGGTCGATTCGGAGTGAAGTAAAAACAGTTGAGGTTGAACAACGACATCCGCTTCACTCGCCCCCAGAACGGCGATGATCGCGAAGTCATCATTGACCCATTCGTCATCTTCGAATGATGGCGAGTCCATTTCGGACAGAATATCGTCCAGATCGTCGATAAATTCTGCCGCATCATTTGGGTCCGCCAGGAAAACACCGTCGTCGGCGTCAAATCCCTCCAGCTTGAAAAGTCCGTCCGGCTGACTGGTAAGGAAATCGGTTCGGTTTGACATACTTGGGTCCTTTGAAAATGGTCCAATTGGTTTTTCATAGATCCGGCGATCATACCAGACAGAACCATCCAGTTTAGACGGCTAGTGTCAAGGCCTAGTCTCCGCTAAGATATGTCGGTAACAAATGGAGTAATTTAATGAAAAAATGGATGATAATTTTGGCGTTTTTTGCTGTGGCATGCGGCGACTCCGAGTCAGGTAAGAAAGGCGCAGAATGCTTGGACTGTCAGGCACCCGTGGGCAGCGCTGAATTGTCCGTACAGCCCATTTCGGAACTGCTTGAGGGCGGACCTGCCAAGACCTCGGCCATAAAGCTTAAACGCCAACCAGCGAGCGACGTCACAGTATTAATCGTTTCGCTCAATCCGGACCTCGTAACCGTATCACCGTCGGAAATGACGTTTTCGGCTGGCGCGTTCAGTTCGTCACAAATTCTTACCGTCACGCCGGTTGACGACCGGACAGACGAAGCTGATACCACAGCCACGATTGAATTTTCGCTGGTCAGCGACGATACGGGATTTGCTGGCAAATCCGTCAGCCCGATGAAAATCAACTTCATCGACGACGATGAACCTGGCTCGTTTGTGGTCGAAGCTGACAGCTTTGTGACCCGTGAAGACGGCACCCAGGCGTTGGTGGATATCACGTTAAGCGCTCAGCCCGGCGGCGACGTCTTAGTGCCTGTTAAAATCGATGACGCGACCGAGGCAACGGTCGATGTCACGTCTTTAACGTATAATGCCTTGAACTGGAATATCGCCCAGCGGGTCGTCGTGACTGGCATCGACGACAACACAAAAGACGGCGACCAAACCTTCAACCTAGTGTTGGGGCCTACAAACAGTACGGAGGCTCTGTTTAACGGGTTGCCACCTCAGAACATTCAGCTGACCAACGTCGACGGTGTCTGCGGCAACGGACTGGTCGACGGCGCCGAGGCGTGTGAGCCAAGCGGTGGTGAGGCGACGACGTGTCCGTACGGCGAGCGACAGTGCTCGTATTGCGATTCAAGCTGTCAGATGGCGGCTGGTACGGTGACGGGGTTTTGCGGGGACGGCACTGTGCAAGGCCAAGAGCAGTGCGATGGTCCGTCGACACCGTGTGCTTATGGCCAAATGACCTGCCAGACGTGTTCACAATGCCGCTCGGTCGCCGGCACCGCTCAATATTGCGGGGATGGCATCGTGCAAACGAATCAAGGCGAACAGTGCGATGGCAGTGTTTGCTGCAATAGCAGCTGCAAGACGGACACCAGCTCATGCGATGTTTGTCTTTTCATCTCGGAATATTACGAAGGCGCTGGGAACGACAAAGCTGTCGAGCTTTATAACTGCGACACTACCCCGCTAAATTTGGCAGGCATCCACCTATGTTTGGTCCCCAACGCCGACGCCACGTGCGCCACTTCCCGTGCCCTGACAGGTACAATTCCTGCGGGGGGAACGCTGACAATGTGTAACTCACAAGGGATGATTCCTGCCCAATACTGCGACCTCCAAGAGACTGGGATGATGGTGTTCAACGGCGACGACAGGCTAGCTGTATTCCTAAACTTGGACGGCTCGGCAGGCTTAGGCCCCAACGACGTGGTTATCGATGCATTTGGGGAAACTGCGGCCAGGCCCTTCGATTTGATTTGGGCGAATACCAGCTACACGAGGTGTAATTTCACCCAATACCTCGGGGTTGGATTCTGGGACGTCGGTTCTTACTTCAACACGACGGCACCCACGCTCTCTGGCTTGAAGCAGCCACCGACCCAAGGCTGCAACTAAGTTCCCGCTGAATCGGCGGGTCACCACCCATCTTTGTCGTCTTCAGCATCCTGGCCAAAAACGATATCCTGATCGACCGTGATAGGCGCGCGCATTGCGGGTTGGACACGTTCACGTGGCGGCTCATCAGGTTGTGTTGGGCCGGCGGGTTCGATAGGCACTACCGAGTCCACCACGGGCCGCAACCAACGGTCGACCGATGGAGAAATCTCTGCGTAGACTGTGTATTCTAGGGCTCTCGAGAACGATAATCCGAATGCAATAACGACCCCAAAAAGAGTGGCCAAACCGACTTTAACGGCAAGGCCGCCTGCTTGGCCTCCGCCCACTAAATCCGCGTAGAGCATGGAGATCGCACCGGCCACGACCGGGATCGTAATGATCATTGCCGCCGTATAGACCAGCAGGAGAAGGAAGAAGATATCGAGCCTATGCCCCTCTGTTTTCCCCCAGCTCTGATAGAGTGCATCGAGCACCTTGGTGTCTTCTTTGAACAGCGTGACCTGCGTCAGAAAAAGCGCCGTCATCGCAAATAAACCCGGAATAAGGCAAAACGAGCTACCGATTCCCACAATGATATTGACCAGAAAAGTCGCTAGTGAAATGGACACGGTCAGCGAAAACAGGCGCCCCATAGGTAATTCTACCGGCTCATCTTTGAGCTGATTATCAAAGGCCTGATACAAAACCACCGCGCTGAATCCTGTGAACAACGCCTGAGGAACCAACAAGGCTGCCTGCAGGATGCGAACGTCCCCGCCACGAGAAAGCACCTCAAGGCCGCCCAATATGACGGGGACAATGAACACTGCAAACAACAGGGTCTCCATCCAAACCGAACCCGTGCGAGACAGCGCACTCCCGACCACCGATAATAACTTCACTAAATGCTCCAAGTTTTGGGTGACATTCACATGTGCACATCGTGTTCGGGAGCACAATGCGTTTGGACGTTTGTTCTGGTTCCGAGTAAATATTGAACACTACTTTTTTTGGAGACCAAATGGGTTACGACATGCAAATGGTGGAAATTCCCTCAACAGTGCCTGATGGGATGATTCTGCAGAATCCGACAACCCCGGACTATCATCGCTACACTAACAGGGCGATGCCAGTCACTTTGCTGGCAATGGAATGGGCGAACGTCCTAGGTTTCGATGCACAACCAGAATTTCCGAAGCTAGCCGACAACGCATTGGAACGACTCAAAGAGCTGATGTTTTTCCAGAAGTTCCCCAAGGAAGCCGTCGAGGAAGGAATTGAGCCGCCAAATGCGGAAGAACTGACAGTGGTGGACGACTACAACGCGAAGGTAAGCCTGGTTTTGGATGCTCCCGGCCACGGCAACCTGCCGCCTGCTTACAAATTCCAGTCAAATTCAGGCTGGCTGGTCACACCCGCCGAGTGTTTGAATGTTGCTGATGGGATCGACAAAAACAACGAAATGATTGCCTCGCAGATGTTTACAGATGCTGGCTTCTCGGTTGAAGACGGTCGTCTGTGGTTGACCTGCTGGGCTAACTTTAATCGATTGGCGGCGGCACACGGCGGATACAGAGTCCGCTAGAGTGTTGCCAAGCCCTTCCCCGACTACGTCGGCATCATCTCGATTAGAGGCCGCAAATTCAATCGGATCGACTATTCTGCGAGTTAAAATATTTACAGATTCAGCCGATAGCGAGCCTCGGATAACGGCGCGTTACAATGCCTTGAAACTATTCGCTCCGTACTATCTGCCACAAAACCAAACCGTTCGTAGAATTTGATCGCGCGGATATTCCCGGTGGCTGTCCAGAGCACCAGCTGGGTTGCTCCGTCGTTTTTCGATGCCTCGATGAGCCTTTCAACGAAAGCCGCTCCAAAGCCCTTTCGCCAGTGCTCAGGAGCGATATATAGAGCCACCAACTCGACGGGACTTTGACTTTGCAGGTCGGGGTCGCGCGCGGGACCCGACACCATGAACCCAGCGAGCGAGTCGTCCTGCACAAGCACATCGTACCGACCTTGGTCGATGCTCAAGATTCGCTGCCAGTTGGCAGTTTTCTGCTCAACCGAAAGTGAGTCCAGAAACTCGTCCGGCATGATGCCCCGGTACGCGGATTGCCAGGCGAGCACATGAACTTTAGCTATATCAGGCGCATCTGAGACGACTGCTGATCGTATAATGGGACTTGGGCGCATCATAAGATATTAAACGAGCCGACCGCCGCCTCGCAACCGTCCCAGTTGATCCGAATATTATCGGCGTCAGTCAAGGATTCTTCGGGCTCGATGAGGTTTGGGAAACCTGTCCACTGTTTGGGTCCATAAAAATCTCCGGACTTGGCCGCTGGATCCATGCATGCCCGGATAATGCCAAGAGCGCCATCTTCAGGCGACTGCGCCTGATCCATGAAGGGCGAATCGGCATCCATACCCCCGTGTTTTGCGGTGGTGTGCTGCAGTTGGGTACGTGCAAGCCCCGGATGTGCCACGAGCGACTTCACGTTGGTGATATCCGCCGCATCAAGCTTAGCTTTGAGGCCATAAGTGAATGCACAATTTGCGAGTTTGGTCTGGTGGTAGCGTTGCCACCGTGGCGCAGTAAAACCCTCTGCTCCGTCGTCGTCGCCGCCCAGATTCCCACCGTTTTTACCAAAATACTTCGCTTCCAGAGGAGGCCCCAGTCTGGCCATCGAGAGGTGATTCACGATGCGGGCATCGTCACTTTTGCGACCTCTTCCTGAAGCTTCTTCAAGGAAGCAGAAGACCGCTCACTTTCTCGATTTAGAGGCAACAGTGGCACCACGTTTTGCCAATTCACGTGCACAAACATAGCCGGTACCACTGGTTGTACCTGTGATAACGGCAACTCGCCCGTTCATGTCCCGCGTTTGATTTGCAATAACGTCGTCGAGATGAATGGTTTTTATCGAAGTCATAAAATTCTCCTTTTTAAAAAGCTGTCCGTCTGAGATGCCGTTTGCGCAAAAATGATTCGATTGGAGGCCCGAAGATTCAGGCGTGTGCAAATACCCGCTACATGTGGCGATACGCCGCGGGAGAATCACCTTAGAGGCTTTGTTTTCGTGAGGCTAAGATTGTGAATACGCCCCGCACTTGAATCGGAGGTGCAGGCTGTGTCAGATTCGCGGCGTTCTTCTCTGTTTGTGTTCGTCGCTCTCGATGGCATGAATTTGATTTTTGATTTGGAGTATATGGACATGAAAAAGCTAATTTTGGCCGTTTTGGCCGTCTCACTTTTCGGCTGTGGTGATGACACCAAAAAAGCTGCCTCGAATAACCTGCCGGCAAATAACGGCTCATCAAACAACAGCTCGTCAAACAACACTTCCTCGAACAACGGTACGACGACCTCGGCCAACAATACTTCGTCGAATAATGTGACCAACAACGCTGTCAACAACGTTTCGACGAATAATTTGTCGAACAACGGCTCGGGCGCAGCCTGTGAAACCGGAGCAGATTGCACGTCAACCCAAGAGTGCGCGTCCGGATTTTGTGAAGATCATGTGCAATGTGAATCCGCCTACACAGACGGCAACTGTACACTCGCCGAATGGGGCGGTTGCGCGGACGGCAAAGACTATCGGGGCGAGTGCGACTACGACTTTGATAACGCACAAGTTGTTTGTCAGTGCTTCGTCAACGACGTTGAAGTCTTGGAATTTGTTGCGAGTGAGGACAGGTGCGACCTTCCGCCGCATCGACTTTTTAACTTAGAATGCGGTTGGTTGATGCCAGAGGCCTTTTAAAAGAGCGAGGACGCTGCATGGACCCGTCGTCCCGAACCTTCCCCGGGATAGACTCGGTGGTTCGCACCGGGCACCGAAAAACCGTTGAGGAACATCCTGCGGGGGTGGGTGCTATGATTCGCTTCGCTTCCATGAATCATGAAGGGACCAAACGCCACGATATCGCCGGGCTGAAGCTCGGGCGTGCGCTTCTGAGTTGGATCGTATGAACCTTCCGGAAGGTCTTTGGTACCCGGGGTCGGCTCCAGATGGCCCAGTTTTTGTGACCCTGGAATGAAGTGAATCGGGCCGTTTTCTAGGGTGACCGGATCAATGGCCATCGCAATTTCGATAAAGCTCCCCCGCCCGTTCACATCGGTCCACAAAGGTGTGCCGAACCGACGATGGCGAGAGTCTTGATGCCAAGGAAACTCAACGTTATCGCCTGGCATTTTAAAGTGTGCTTGGTTAATCAACTGGTCGAGGTCCGCGGAACCTAAAAGCGTCGCCGCAAGGTCCACAAGCCTTGGATCTTTTCCATATGTGGACAAGACCGACTCGGCCGATCCGCACCAAACCACGCGGTGAATGCGAGTGCCGTTGCCCTCTTTATCAATCACAAAGTCGGAACCATTATGGGTTGAGGTTTCTGGTAGGTTTTCCGCGGTGTGCTGCAGTCGCTCAAACGCTTCTCGAATCTCGGCGACTTCTTTCGCGGAAAATAGACTCCGAATCACGACAAATCCATCGTGTTCAAAACTTCCGACCCAATCCTGTGCTGAATTCGACATGGACATCACCTCAGTTATGGCGCCGTCCGTGGCATGCTCACAGGATAATGCATGCGCAGATTCGCTTCAATCTTTGCCCCTATTTTGATGGAACTCGGCAAAAGCAGCACGGATTTCGTCGGCACGTTTTCCGTTAGCAAGCTCCACGGCTGGACGTCCGAATTTATCAGGTAGACTCGGATCCGCACCAGCCTTCAACAAATGGCCTACGATGCTAACATACCCGCCTTCAGCGGCCATCATCAGTGGGGTTTGGCGTCGGTCGCAAGTTGAAACCAGGTTAACGTCGGCTCCACGCTTGATGAGCGCCGACACCATCCGAGCATGGTTGTTTTTGCACGCCAAATGAAGCGGCGTCGACCCGCTCACATGGATATTCAAAGGAACTCCGGCATCCAAAAGACGTAATACAGCCTCGGTTTTTCCGGCCTCTGCGGCAAACCAGATTGCCGTGCGGCCGTCGTGATAAGGAACGTCAACTCCCGCGCCACGTTGGATTGCGTCCTCCAAAATCTCCATGTTCCCGCTTCGTGCTGCAATAGAAACAATTGATCCGCCCCAGTTGTCCAAGCAGTCCATGGTGGCGCCATGGTCCATAAGGTATTGACAGAGTTTCCGATGCCCAAGGGCAGCAGCGAAATCTAGCGCATTTTGGTGGCTTTCAAGACGACATGCGGTGGGTGAGGCACCACCACCAAGCAGCAGCCATGCGGCGTCGTAGTGTTCTTGGATGATCGCAATCATTAAAAATGTACACCCTTTGGTGTTTCCCTCGACGACGTACTGGTTAGGATCTACGCCAGCTTTTAAAAATTCCCGAATCGCTGCCAAGTCATTCTTAATGATGGCACCCAACAGGCTCGTTGCTTTTGACCCCGATGGTTTTTTCAGCTCGCCCGAAACTGCCGCTTCCTGAGTCAACCCATTGACCGTCAACACCTGTTGTACGGCGTCGCGCAAAAGCGCGCGGTCGTTGTAGAACGCCATGAAGGTATCGAATTTTTCGTCGATGAAACCCAGCGCGACGGCCTTTGAGAGTTCCACCGTGTCCTGAAACCAATCGTCAACGTCGGGCGCGCGGAGCACATCCAACATCACAGATTTTATATTTTTGGCACCAGACTGGTCCTGAATCAGCTGAATAACCGCAATTTTTTGGGGCCATGACTCGAGGTCTCCGTACAGGTCGATTAGCGCCGAAACATGAGCTCCTGCAACGTCTCGCGCAAATTCAATCTCTTCCCAATCCTCCGAGATACAGAGATTTTTCAACTGTTGGAATGTCGTCATCTCAAAGCGTCTCTTGCGGGTTGGCTGGTTCGAGTCCACATGCAGCCGCAATCGGTTCCCAGCAGCATCAGGGATTCGCGTAGAAGAGCGAATACTCGGTCCAATCCGAGCAACCGAGGTCATTACAGGCCTGCACCGTCCAGATATACCAAGTATTTTTGATCGGGACCGTCACATCCAAGCCCGGCTGGCTCAGATTATTGGGGCTCGAGTGATCGAGCCACTGATTTGTGACGGAATCAAGTCTGCGAACAATCACGTTGTAGTACTGAGCTCCCGCGGGAGCATTCCACGAAACTCGGACGGGTGACCCAGAAGCCGCGGCTTCATGCGCGGGGCTCAACCCAACTGGAGCCTTCGGTACGACCGTGGAGGCGGTGTTACTAGCAGGCGGATCGGTATTGGCAGTCACGACCTTGGCCCTGAAAATGGCCTGCAACGACGCCGAACAAGGCCCAGCGCCACAAGCCGTGACTCGCCACCGATAACGTGTGTCGACATTAGCAAGCATGACTCGAACACTTGGCGTCATGACCTCCTGATCATCGTAATCGCGCCATGCACCGGATTCCTCGATTTCGACCACAACCCGGTACACATCCGCGGCCGCGATATCGTTCCATTTCAGCTCAACATCACGCTGGTAAACAAATGTAAGGTCGGGCGCCAATCCCACAGGGGTAGAGATTGCAGCTGCCACCGTGGGCGGAACAAGTGGGTTTGTGGCGTTGGGATACAGGGTGACGGCGGCTCCTGTGGCCGTGACTCGTGCAAAGTCGAACGCGACTGGCGCGACGATGTCGATATTGTGCACAATCAATCGACCATCAGGCGAACGAACTTGTACCGTTTGGTTCTGCGTCACAAAGGTCCAGTCCGAACATGAGTTGCGTGTTGCGCCATCACAACGCACCCAGGTGTCGCCACCGCTCTCGTTTTTGACTGAAATCGCACCGATATTGGTATCAGCTGGCGCTAGGGACGCCATTGTACGCGCCATTTCCCGACGACAGACCGGACACATGCCAGCTCCCAGGGTGCGCATCATGCAGTTGTGGGTTGGCCGGTAACGTCCGGTCGCGCAGTACCCGCCGCCTTCAAACGCGCCAATTGTTCCGAAGCCTACCGACGGTGGAGTCGGCAATTCCGAAGTGTTAAGCAAATCAGCCCAGGGCAACGATTCGGCCCGAGCGCTGCTCGATACATTGGGACCCGTCGAACAGTAGCCGCTGCTGCTAGGTGATTCGTATTCGTCGGCAAGTCCAAAGAGCCCATGCCCAAGCTCATGGCTCACGACATCAGCAACCCAACGGGGACGCGCCGATACGACAATGCCGTCCGAGGCACAGCCGCCATGCCCCGTAGAATTTGCCAAGACAACGGTCGCGTCTGCGCCGATATTACGTGCCAACCGACGAGCGGCGCCGAGACCGGCAGGGTTGGTGAAAAAGACACACCGCTCAAGACCGGAAACACCGGCTGCTGTGTCAAACGCAGTGCGAAGCGGACGGCCATTGCTGCCTGTACCCGAGTCGCGTGACCGCACATCCTGGCGCCATATGTTGAAACCGTCCCAGTGGTCACGGTAGCCAGAGTGTGTCTGCATTTGCGCGACAACCTCGTCCACATGGGCGTGAAACTGGTCCATTTCATTTTCTTGGTAACCTTCCGGAAGAAAAAGAATATCGACCTTTTTTGACGAATCACCCTTGTCCACAATCTTGACCGGTTGCCCGATGATGTCGGCATCCGTCATCAGGGCCATAGAACGAGTCACGCGGGCCTCGGGATCCATATCGAGCGCACCCAGCGATTCTCCAGCAGGCCCCAAAAGCTCCAGACGACCTGCGACTGCAGGGACACGAACGTCAAAAATTCCGACTTCTGAAATCACTTGCTGAGGATCCGCTTGCCCTGCACGATCGAACTCGCTGCGGAGAATGCGGGTATCGCGAATATTTCCTTCGACGATCTCAGCTCCGTCTGCTGTCTGAAACACGTACCGAAGTGACGCGCCACCCACCGGAGGATTCGGCAACTCGCCGACCTCTGTCATTTCGATGAGCTCTAGCTGCCCCCCCTGGAGTGACACGCTCAGCTGCATATTACCAAGGTTCTGACTGACCTCACCCTGACATCCCGCGCCGAGGAACAAGGCGCCCAAAACAAAGCTGGCTGCGAGTTTGCGCAGTGAGGTCGAAAAGGTCGGGGTTGCAGATGGATTCACGCGGATCTCCGAGACTGAAAGTCAGTGGCTAACCCAATACTCTTTTCAATAGGCGTGCCAATCCCCCCTCATGGGCTATCGTGTTAAATTTTGAAGACTTGCATGAAGCACATTGAACTCAGCGTTTGACGAGGGCTTCGATCGGCAGATCGAATTGCCATGTCTGGGGGTCTTACGACCCCAGTCCAAACCCCTAATCGTCGAGCAGGGTTTGCGCTGCGGCTTCACGCAGGCGGTCTTTTTTGCTCGGCCGTTTGCCTTTGATAGGCGCCCCACCTCTGTGCCGCCGTGGAGCGTCGCCCCTGTTCTGAATTCGACATGGACATCACCTCAGTTATGGCGCCGTCCGTGGCGTGCTCACAGGAAAGTGCAGGCGCAGATTTGCTTCAATCTTTGCCCCGACTTTGATGGAACTCGGCGATCAGAGGCTTGGCAAAGTCGTCTATTCCAATGTTTTGGCAAACTCCGCCCAAGTGTTGTGACGGTCGCTGAAATTACTCAGATACGTTCTCAACAAACTCCGCATTTCGTCGTGCCGACCAAGTTTTTCTGCGGTTTCGAAGGCTGCTCGAAACTCATAGTGTTGCGCAGTCAGAACAGCTTCTGCAGTCAGCATACGACGAGAAATCCCCGTCAGATCAGAAGGTACGGGTGAGCGCAGAAAACGCAGCGCCTCAACAGCCTCATAGAGTGCGCGATACTCACGGTACGCTGACGTCGCACTCTGTGCCTCGGCAATAATCCTGTCGGCCTCGTCGACCCTAGCCCGCGCAAACTGGACCGACTTCATATCGCTCTCGTAGGCAGGCACATCCTCGGGCTCCAGCAGAATGCCATTTGGCTCAGCACGCAGCGGCGTACCTAAGGCGCCCATTACAACATGATCACAAGCATCAAACGGCGATAGGAGCGCCCTGACCGGGTTGTCGGAAAACGCCGCGATGCCTAAATGCACGGCCACAGCCGCGCCAATCAGGAGCGTTGTGCCACGGCGTTGATTAAGGAGCTGAGCAAGCGGATCGCCGTAATGAACAACTTCACCGTCCACAGACAAAAACCGCACGCAAGGTGGTTTGTCCCCGTGGGAATCAAGGAAGGCCACAGCCGTCCTCCGACGCATTCCGCTCAAGTTGTACACGGGTTTATCGCAGGTCTCACACGTTCGGCGTCTCTTGTCGGTGCCCTGAAGGTCATCCCACTTCATTTCGCACACAAAGCGCATCTCCATCCTGACCTCATCGTTGTCTTGTGTTGAAAGCCCGATGGATCAGTAACGCGAAAAAAGCGGAAATTAATTTCACCTAATCGTCGAGCAGGGTTTGGGCTGCGGCTTCACGCAGGCGATCTTTTTTGCTAGGCCGTTTGCCCTTCACCGGCGCCCCACCTCTGTGCCGCCGTGGCGCATCGCCTTTCAGCTCAAAACCTTCGATCTCTTCACGTTCCAATTCAATCCCAGCGCGTTTTTCGATCAATTCGAAATGGGGCGCGGAATCGTGGTCGATAAACGAAATCGCCACGCCCAACTCGCCGGCACGCCCGGTACGCCCGATGCGATGCACGTAGTCATTGGGTGAACGCGGCAGGTCAAAATTCACCACACACGACAGCTTATCGATATCAATTCCGCGGGCAGCAACGTCCGTTGCCACCAGGATCTTGTAAGTCTGGCGTTTGAATCCATTCAACGCCTCGATGCGCTCGTCTTGCTCCAGATCGCCGTGAAAATCGGCCGCAGAAAAACCTGCCTGGACGAGCTTATGGGCGAGGTTGCGAGCTTTTACTTTTGTGGCGACAAAAACCAGCACTTGGTTCCAATTTTCTGTCGATAATAAATGCTGTAAAAGTCCACGCCGCGCATCCGCATCGACCTCAAAAACACGCTGGGAAATTTTTTCAACGGTCGGTTCTTCGCCTTCGACGGCTACCCGCACGGGGTCTATCAAAAAGCGAGCGCTGAGTCCTTCGACTTTGGGCGAAAACGTCGCGGAAAAAAGCAGATTCTGACGTGTATTCGGAAGTTTAGTCAGCAGCGAGTCGAGCTCGTCAGCAAATCCCAAATCCAGCAATTTGTCGGCCTCATCCAACACCAAAGTCTTCACGTTAGACAGACGAAGCTGGTCGCGCTCAATCAGATCCAGCAGACGGCCGGGAGTCGCAACCACCACTTCGATGCCGCGGCGCAGCGCGCTGATCTGGTTTTCAAGGTCTTCACCGCCGATCACCGAGACCACTCGAATCTTGCGCGGGGACAGTTTTGCATAGGTCTTAAATGCGGCTGCGACCTGCAAAGCAAGCTCACGCGTGGGTGCGATCGCAAGGACTTGAGGTGCGCCTTTCGTTAGCGATTCGTTTCCCGCACTCGGTGATTCGTCGTTGAGCTGCATGATAATCGGCAACGCAAAGGCTGCGGTTTTTCCCGTGCCGGTCTGCGCAACGCCGATCACGTCAACGCCCTCAAGCACGCGCGGTATGGCGAGCGTCTGGATCGGTGTGGGGGCGGCGTACGCCTCGGCCAGCAGCGTTTTAAGCAGATACTCGGGTAGACCTAATGATTCGAACGACACGTTGACCCTGGACAATGATTCTGTGCACTCATAATCCCTGCGGGGCTTCGAAGGCAATCACGGTTCTCGGTTTGGCGACCAGTTATTGGCCTTGGCGAATGTCACGCGTCGACTTGATATGATAGACGGTCCTCGGCAAAACCGAGCGACCTGCAGCGAGAGAAATAAAATGGCGATGATCGGACAAACAAATCGACTCAAAATCAGCAGACTCTCGGAACACGGGGCCTACTTGGACGGCGGAAGTCTGGGCGACATCCTGTTGCCCAACAATTCGGTGCCTGACGGCGCTAAAGTGGGCCAGACGGTCGAGGCCTTCATCTACCCTGATTTTTCGAACCGCCTGATCGCTACAACCGAAAAGCCCTATGCCGAGGTCGGTGAATGTGCGTTTTTGGAGGTCGTCGAGGTCAACGATATCGGCGCCTTCCTTGAGTGGGGACTCGATAAAAACCTGTTTGTGCCGTTTGGCGAACAGCAGCGCGAAATGACACCGGGCAAAAGCTACGTCGTGTACGTCTACGTCGATAATACGGGACGAATCGCTGCCAGCACCAAGGTCAAAAAGTTCATGGGTAAGGTCTCCCAAGACGTGAACGTGGGCGACGAAGTCACACTCTTTGTGCTGCGTCCAACCGAGCTTGGCTGGGAATGCGCAGTGGATGATGAGTATTTGGGAATGGTGTTCAACAACGATTCGCTGGGCCAGCTTGAGCCAGGCATCGAAATCGATGGATACATCAAGGCGATTCGTGAGGGTGGGCTAGTCGACCTTTGCCTGCAGCCCCCAAACATCACCAGCACCAGCCTGGGCGACCAGATTCTGGCGGAATTGCAGCGTGGGGGTGGCGTCTCGACATTGACCGACAAGAGCTCGCCGGACGATATCTTCGAAGCGTATGGCGTGAGCAAGAGAGTTTATAAGGACGCGCTCGGCGGCCTGTACCGCAAGCAGTTGGTCGAACTTAGCCCGGGCCTTGTGAAACTCGTCAAACCTTAGTTCGCCAGCATTTTCGAGGTCTCAACGAAGTCCGAGGTCGCCCATCCGCTGTTCACGGTGGGTTTCAACACTTCAATCGCTTCTGCCCTATTGTCCGCTGCCAACAGGGCTTGCGCCAATTTGGTGCGTGCCTCGTGTCCTGGACGAAGCAAAAAGTTCTGTCGGGCCAATTCCAGAGCCCGATTGGCATCATGTGCCAAATAAAAATCAATGGCGTGACCGCTGGCAGCCGAGGCCAACTTTGCGATATCTCGCTCAAATGATGCTGTTGCCTTGGCGTACTCCGCTTTAGCCAAATCTTCTTTACCCGCCTGCATATACGCATCGCCTAGCGCTGCATAAAACTCGCCATTTGGCACTCTGGACAGCACGTTTTTGTACATTTCGATGGCGCTTGCGGTGTCGCCCTTAAGAAGGGTGATCTCGGCCAAGTGTTCTTCGATCAGATACCATCCAGAAAACGTGGTGTTCGCTCGCGCCACGTAGGCCAAAGCTGCATCGAGTTCTCCTGCTTCAAGCTCGACAACGCCGCGCTGAAGGATTGCCCAGGCGCGTTTTCCCGGGTCCGTCGGCGAAACCCGCGTTTCAGCTAAAGAGTACAACGAACGCGCTTTGTCGAAGTCTCCTGTTCGCAGAAAATAGTTGGCCAAACGACCCGCCGACGCTGTGGTTG
>JBBKVQ010000161.1:0-6480 GCA_037968515.1 Bradymonadaceae bacterium | reverse complement strand
CCGTATTTTGGTTGGGAGTAAACGTCGTCTGGTAGGTCGACAAATACTGCAGGTAGCGAAACACCGGATACTCTGCGGTCAGCCAGACATTGGAGAGGCGAACCTGTCCATTACCGGCGGCCTCGATCGTCCATTCACATTTTGGCGAGTCCCAGGTGGCCGGGGTGCCAGCTAGGTCGCTTGCGACGTGGGTCGCCCACTCAAACCCGGCGTTGGTTGGTTGTGCACAGAGTCGGTACGAATTAACGCAGGCTGGAGCGGTGCTTCCGTCGACACAATCACCGGGCGAAATATCGGCCGTGATCGTGAAGGTGTTGGCCGCGGCCGTTGGCGTCAGCTGAAGAACCTGACCTCCCGGTCCGAACGTAAACTTCGTGCCGATGCTCGTCGTGCTTAAGTCGATGAATTTGGCCGCGTCGACGTTGTAGAGCAACAAGTCTGTCATCGGCGCACACGTGGAGCCGTCTCCGACAAAACCATCGTTGCATTCGCAAAGCGCGGAGGTTCCCGAAACAGAGCATTCAGCGTTGGCCGAGCACGGCGGAAGCCCGCCAAAACAGGTGCCGGCGTTGCAGGTATCCGCACCGGTGCATGGGTCTGCGTCATCGCATCCAAGACCCTGATTCGCGGTGTTGGCGATATTGCAGTTGCCATCCTCGCCAGCTGGGTCACACGAATTATCTGCGGTACAGGCAGAGGCCCCCGTGCAGACCGGCGCCGCACCGTTGGTGCACGCTCCTGCCTGACAGACGGTCCCTAATAGACATGGGTTATTATCGTCACAGGCGCCGCCTTCGTTGACGAAGCCGCCGGTGATATCGCAATTACCAGGAGCGCCAGTTGGGTCACATGACCCGGCCAAATTGCATTCATCGGCCGAGCCGGTGCAATCCACAGTCGTGGCGGCCGCGCAAACACCCGCTGAACACATCGCGCTGGTGGTGCAAGGGTTTGCGTCAATACAAGCGCCAAATTCGTTGATGGGGCCAGAATCAGTATCGCAATTTCCTTCGATGCCGAGCGGATCACAGGTGTCCGCAGCATTGCAGGCGTCAGCGGTGGCTGAACAATTCACAGGTGCGCCGCCGCCGCAGGTTCCAGCGGTGCAGATGGAGTCGGTATTACAGGCGTCGCCATCTTCGCAGAGGGTTCCGTCGGTCAGGGGCTGTGCCATATCGCAGTTGCCAGCCAAACCTGCGGGATCGCAGCTGGAATCCGCGTTGCAGACATCGCCAGTACCAGAACAATCTGGAGCAGTTCCGCCGGCACAAAGACCTGTCTGGCACGTAGAGCCAGCAAGGCAGACATCGCCTTCATCACAGGCGAGCCCCTCGTTGGTTGGGGTCAAAATATCGCAATTGCCTTCGGTGCCAGCGGGATCACAGGTGCGGGCCGCGTTGCATTGATCCGTGCCTTCGCAGGCTGGCGAAGAGCCGCCCTGACAAGTGCCCGTCGCGTCGCAAGTGGAGCCAACAAGGCAGACATCGCCTTCATCGCAGGCGTTTCCAAAATTGATGGGGTTGACCACATCGCAGTTACCTTCGGCACCTGCGGGATCGCACGTGTTGGCGGCATTGCACTGATCGGCGCCGCCGCATGCAGGCGGTGCTCCGCCCTGACAAGTTCCTGCGCCATCGCAGGTTGCCCCGATCAGACACACATCACCGTCGTCGCAAGGGGTTCCAGCTGCCGCCGTTGTGCAATCTGTGGCCATGCCCATGTCGTTGGCATCCGGGCCCAAGTCGGCAGCATCCGAGCCTACGTCGGCAGCGTCCGAGCCTACGTCCGCAGCATCCGAGCCCACGTCCGCAGCATCGGAGCCCACGTCGGGCGTTAACGCATCCGCCGCATCCGAAATTCCGGCGTCGCCCTGATCCCCTACCTGACCGGCATCTGAAGCCGGCACGGGCTCATCAGAACACCCAAAAGTCGCAACCATGAACGTCGCTACCACGAGCGAAAACGCCCTTAATTTGAGGCTTTGCAGGTTTGATGATGGGATAATAGAGAAGGGCGCGCACAGAAACTGTGCACGAGATACATCGTTCAATGGCATGAAGGTCCGGGGTCTGACTGATGAGGGCGTCGACCCAAACCAAAACATGCCAAAATGATATGGCTCCGCGAGCGTATACGGACAGCCGCGGATTGGCAACGACACTGGCCAATCAACCTAGCAACGGAGCGGGATTCCGTAATTTACCGTATTCTAAATCTCCACCATGCTATCCGGTCCATTTTTGTTGGCTGGCTTGATCAATTCAAAGATTTTTTCGTTGGTGAGCTGATCGATGGATCCGTTGACGACCTTCACAAAAAATACTCGCTCCATGTATTGAATCACATTCAGAAGGTTGTCGGCGTCTTCCATACTGGTCGCTTCGAACCCAAATGTGAGCTTCTCGAGCTTCTTACCTTCAAGGAAACCAGGCGGCCAAAACCCGATATAAAGCGAATAATTATTCCTATATTTTTTATGGAGACCGTGAAGCATTTTTCCGATTTCAGTAACCACGGGATCACTTGCGCTTTTCGGAATTTCAAAAAAATATCGGTTGGATCGAATGGTGCTCTTTTCGATGCGATTCTTTAGATATTCATCGAGGCTTGGAACAGGTTCACCGAAGCGATGTTCAAGGCGCGAATAAACCGAGGCACCAAAGGCTTTGCCATATTTCTTGTCAAGCAACGACGAGAAATAATCTTCAGCTTCATAGGAAAACTTCTGGTTAATATAGCCATCCGAGGTGATCTTTTCTTTGACGTCTTTTTTACGTTCGTCAAAATTTCCCTCAAAAATAATATTGGGACTATTCGTTTCGGCAGCCGTGAAAACGTAGAGGTTCAGACCCATTTCAAAATACGAATCAACGACGTCAAATCGGACTGCGTATTTTGCCTTCAATGCCCGTTCGATCTGGACTTTCATCGATTTTTTCAAAGCGCCTGACACCACTTTTTCGGCACCGTCCAGAGCTACGCCTTTAGGGTCGTCGCAAGACAATTGGGCCGACGCCGCCACCACCAAAATACCGAGTATTTTCAAATTGTTCATGTGTCCAAGCATCGTTCACGAGGCGAAGATTCGCAATCGTCACCGCAGACTGAGTGTTGGGAGACGTTCGAAGGCCGAATCACAATGCAGGCCATAGGGCCTGCGGACCAATCACACGCCTGCGCCGTTCAATGGGAGTAGGCGAGCCCTAGTCCGAACTGAAGCCAATGCCCATCGATCACATCGTCTCCGAAAAATCCGTTTTCGGACGAGAACATGATCAAAGGCAGGCGATAGGTCACGGTAAACTCCAGCGGCATGTTGATCCAACCCTCGGGCAAGAACGCCATGCCGATCGACGGCCCCACGCCTGCAAAAAACGATGGTGAATTGATGTCGCGAAGCCCGCCAAATAGGAAAGGGCCTGCCTCGATCATGCCGCGCGCAGAAAGGCGATAATGAAACTGATAGGACCCATCCATAACCCACTGATTATTCTCTTCTTCACCCAGCGTTGTATGCAGGCCGAAGCGATAAGACGTCATCCAATGTCCCACATGATCGAGCTGTTCTAGAAAGCTGACCTTTACACCCAACTGCGTAACTTTTTGAGGAATCGCGAGCCCAACACGCACGCTCAACGACTGGTAGGAGTAGTCTGGCGGCGGCAATGGCAACGTTCCGTACTGCAGCGCCACAGTTCGATGGGGAGGCGTATTCGCGCCAGACACAACGGCCGCACGCATCGGTAAAGTCCGACAGACCCACCCTTCGACCGTATCAAGTTCACCGCATGGGGCGTTTTCATCAAAAGCAGGACCGCTCGTCCCCCAGTCCATGATGCTAGCAGCAGTGCTCGCCGCCAGCAGTCCACGTTGATGACGAATCGAACAGGCCGTGACCATCTCGGGGATTGGAAATTGAGTGTTGCCTAGGGTCTGCCAGTCCATTGAACACGCAGGCAGCGGCGTCTTGGACAACAAATACGTGTCACCCCAAGCCCAGAAAAAATGCTCCCCCGCCCGAGTGTCCATGTTCGCGATCACCCCACGATAATTGTCTTCATTATGGTCATAACGAACCTCGCTCAGCGACTCGCGGCTTCGCACCGTACGCATATGACCAGCCGAGAACCCGTCCTGCAGAAAGTGGAGGCCGCTGCCTTCGAAAACCAACGCAATGATCTGCACCAGAATCGCCTCAGACTGAGCCTGCGTGACGTTCTCGATATAGTCTCGCACAGGATCTGTAACGGATTTGGGCGCGTTTTTAACCCAGAATTCCAGCCGCGAACGAAGGCGCTCCGAAAACAACCGGCATGCCGTCGCGCCATATTTGGCGCCCAGCTCAGACCAGTCCACGTCCTTGAAGGACGACTCCTCGGCGAGATCTTCCATCACGTCTGGATCCGAGGGCACAAGTTCGGCGCAGGTCATCTGTGAGACACTCAACGCCGCGCTATGAAATCCCACCCACGCGCCAAAAGCGAGCTCTCCAAAATGGGTGTGATTTCGCAGAACTAGGTCCAGGTAATGCGGGTTATTGAAGCTGTAGATCGTGGTCGGGTCTTCCGGGCCTTTGGCAGGCGGGACGCGCAGATTGGGAAGCAGCAGACTGCGCGGAATCGGCTCAAGGCCATCGTGGTCATGAATCTGGTGATACGATTCCGCCACCTGATCACTGGCCCCAACAAAATCGGCCACGTCGGTCTCGCAGGCGTCTTCGGCCACGCTTTCGATCACGCCGCCAGCTGTGCCCTCGCCGGTCAGCCATTCCATGGTGCGCAGCACGAGCCCATCATCGTGAGCATTCGCCAGATTTCTGAGCGGCCCAAACCGCGAGATATGGTCGGGAAGTGCCGCGAGATCCCCAAGTGTGATGCTGTAGTCTCCGAACTGAGACGGATCGCGAATCAAGTTCACCGAACCCCGCACGACCTTTTGCCCGTCTTTACAATAGGTCCGTGTATCGTCAACCGGGCAGAAGAGCCCGAGCGCCACATACCGCGCCTTGAGGCCGTCGGATGAGTCGGTACTGATGCGCTTGGCCAACATTTGTTGGGCTTTCTGGCACGCAACGTCGGTGAACCAGGCGTGCTCCAGATAATCCCATGCAAAGGCAGAGTTCGGCGTGACGACGAGTGCCAGAGCAAGGAAAATCGGAACTACATGACGATGCCGACGGAACATCCTTAACGCCTCCAAGGACAACTCCAAAACATCAACCGCGATTGACGTCTGCGTGCAGTGTTGAGCTCATCCCGAACAGTTTAATGAAGCCTTCGGCCTCAACCGGTCCCCAATCGGCGGACTGCGCGTAAACGGCGTTCTTGGCTTTCAGCAGGTGTTTTGAGTCGACCTCGACCGCATGAAGCAGGCCACCCGAGGTTTCTAGCGTCACCGTGCCGTTCACATTGGTTTGTGAGCTCTCAAGGTAGGCCTCAAGGTCGGCCTTAAGTGGCTCGTAAAAGAAGCCCTGATAGACCAGTTCAACCCATTTATTGGCGACCAATTCTTTGAACTGATTTTGACGGTTCGTCACCACGGCTTCTTCCAGAGCGCGGTGTGCTTTGGCGATGGCGGTAATGCCCGGAGCCTCAAACACAATGCGTCCCTTAAGGCCAATCGTTGTGTCGCCCGTGTACATGCCACGGCCCACGCCATACGCGCCAAACGTATCGTTCAACGTCTTCAGGATCGTCGGACCGTCAAGCTTTTTGCCGTCAAGTTCGGTGACCACGCCTTTTTCAAACTTGAGGGTGACCTGCTTGGCTTCGGTCGGCCATTCCGAGCGAGGACGCGTGATTTTGTAGGTCTCTGGTCCTGGAGCCTTCCAGTCGTCGATTTCTGAGCCAGAAACCGTCACGCCCAGCACATTTTCGTTGATCGTATAGCGGGTCGTTTTGGCGCGCACATCAAAGCCACGCTCCTCAAGGTAAGCCTTTTCGTACACACGGACATTATCGACGTCTTTCTGGATTTCGCGGATTGGCGCCAAAATCGTGTAGTCACCAAGCGCCCGCACAGTCAGGTCAAAACGCACCTGATCGTTGCCCATGCCGGTGCAACCGTGCGCAAAAAACTTGGTGCCACGCGCATCGGCGAGCTCCAGAGATTTACGCACAATCAGGTAACGGTCAGAACAGAGCAGTGGGTATTGGTCTTGGTAGAATTTCCCACCACGCACTAGCGGCACGACGACTTCGTCCCAGATGTCTTTTGAGGCATCGACAGTCACGTGCTCAATCGCACCCAACAACATGGCGCGTTCCTCGATGTAGGCGATCTCTTCGGCGCTTACGCCGCCGGTGTCACAGAACATCGTGATCACGTCGTAGCCCTGCGCCTTAAGGTAAGGAACGCAGAAGCTCGTATCGAGGCCACCAGAGAATGCGAGTACTACTTTTTCACCCATTTTCAGGCTCCTAATCAGGCCAGCAGGCGCTTCATCAGCGCTTTCTGCACATGCAGTCGGTTTTCAGCTTC
>JBBKVQ010000160.1:0-18302 GCA_037968515.1 Bradymonadaceae bacterium | reverse complement strand
GTTTTTGCCGACAAGACCTGCGGAACGAGTGGTCTGCCGCTCTACATCAACACTCTCCCACGAGAAGACGGAGGCGGTCCGGTAGAGGACTACATGAAATCCGTCCACAACTCTGGGACATTTTGCACCAACTACCAATATCGGCCCCACGACATTGGCCTCAAAGGCGTTTTTGACGCCTATTTCCCAGCCGGCTCGGCCGCTTTGCCCGCCGTGAAATCGACGTGGTGGCAACGGCCACATCTTGTTCTCAACGTCGTGGGAGATCTGCCTCAAACCGCTAACAACTCGCCAGATGGGCGTGTCCTTAAGACGTTGAAACAGGCGTGTCTCAACGTTCAAGGAGGTCCAAACAAAGACCTTCCATCAGTCCCTACGTGGGTCATGTTGGCGCGTGAGTCGAGCAACCCGACAGCTCCTTTTGCGGGCCTCTTGTCGGCAGCAGGCGGCACCGGGGAATGCTCGTACGACCCACCCAACGACGGCGATACAATCAAGACCCCAATTGATGTGTGCAAGCACGTCTTTGACGGGCGCAGCGATGCGAAGATTCGAACCGAAATGGGACAAGGACGTTACGCCTGTAACGGAGGCAGCGCGCTTCACCAAACCGGATTGATGGACTTCGGAAACCCACCTGGAGGCAAAGGAACGTTGCCCGGTATCGAGTGCCACCTCATCGGCACCCAGTTTGGCAACAATTGCAATAACGACACTCGCCCAACCGACGTACTTGGAATTTTCACCTGCATCCGCCAGATGCCTTACGAATGCGACGCAAGCGGCCAGTGTGCTGTGCTTAGTGCCGACGAGGCCACTGTGCGGTTCTGTCCGGACGGCCCCGAAAACCCGTCCACGTGCGAGGTGTTAAGCGAGGCCAATGGAGAAATCGCTTTCATCGACGAACGACGCACGCTCTTTATCGTGAATGACCGGGAAAAATGCGATATCTCCGCGAATTCAATCACGATCGACTCGTGTCCGCTCGAAGGTACCTACTGCACCGGAAGTGGGGTCGGACGATGCGCTCTTGGACAATACCAATGCATTAATGGCGCCGATGTCTGTGTACAGCTCTTCGACCCGATGCCCGAGATTTGTAACGGTCTTGACGACGACTGCGATGGGAATTTGGACAACATGAGCACGAGTTGGGATAATTTCAACGAGACTCTTCCGGCTCAACATCGCGGTCTTGATTGCTCGCAAAACGACGTGTGTCGATGCCCAGATGGAAACAGCGATGACCATGCAGGCACCGACTTCACGTCATATCTGGCGAATTGGAACCCCGTGTGCGAGTGCGGAGAAGGTTTGCTCGCGCCCCAAACATCGGGACAGAGCACCCCAACTTCTGCGACGGACGTTGATGCTGACGCCGAAGCGGGTTGTTCATCTACCGGCGGACAAGGATTCTACGTACTCGTCGTCTTGGGCCTCATTGGACTCATTCGCCGTCGACGAGCCTGATCGCTCGGGCGACGGCCCTTGGGTACATCGCGTGCTCTAGCGCATGAATTCGATCCGCCACCCTCTCAATCGGTTCTCCCACCTCGATAGCGATCGCCGCCTGCGCCAAAATCGGGCCCGAGTCTAGCTCCTCGGACACGATATGGGCCGTGCATCCCACGATGTTCACGCCCGCATTTAGACTTTGCCCGATGGCATTATAGCCAGGGAAACTGGGCAAAAGACTCGGATGTAGATTCACGATCCTCCCGGAAAATGGGCCCAAAAGACCTGCGGTGGCAATACGCATCCAGCCCGCCATCGCCACCCATTCGACGTCTGCATCTTTCAAGACGGCAACAACCGCCTCGTCAAACTCAGCTCGCGTCACAAAATCACGGTGATCCACGACCGCTGAAGCCACGCCAAGCCGAGCCGCACGCTCAATCACGCCGGCCCTGGGGTTGTTGCAAACGACCATTGCGACGACAGCATTCAGCACCCCAGTTTGTGTCGCTTCCACCAGAGCCTCAAAATTACTTCCATTTCCCGAGGCGAGTACGGCCATGCGCACCTGGCGCCGATTGGCGTTCATTTTCGCCAGTGCAGGTGAAAAGATGGCATCCAGCATAATTTCCTCTAGAATCTATCGTGGCGTAAATTGTTGGTCTTCTTTATCCTAAGAACATCAAAAATTCGTCACATATCTGGCAAATTCGCCCCCTTTCGATCTCCTGGACCACGAAATGAATTTCCGACGCCTATCAGTTTTGGGTCTGTGTGCGGCCTTATTATCGTTGTCAGCCTGCAAACCCGAATTCACAGACGGGTCCTGCCAAAGCGACGAAGATTGTTTTTCGACTGAGTATTGCTCGACCTTCAAGATTTGCCTTGCCGGCAGCCCAATCGTCGAAGACTTCGGAAACGATGTAACCGAAGTCGACATGGGGATCGACGTAGAGATAACCGAGGACATGGAAGCCGACGTCGAGATCGACGTCCCGCTTGATGTCGATATGGATCAGGACGCAGACGGTATCCCTGACGACTTCGACAACTGCCCAGAAATCGCTAATCCCGGTCAAGAGGACAACGACTCGGACGGCGATGGCGATGTTTGTGACAGCGACGACGATAACGACAACGTCACCGACTCGTCTGATAACTGTCCATTCATTGCAAACCCGACGCAGGACGATCGAGACCTCGATGGACTCGGCGATGCTTGCGACCCAGACAGCGACGGCGACGGTATCAATGACGATGTCGACAACTGCGTCGACATGATGAACGCAAGCCAATCAGACCTTGATGGCGACGGCCTTGGCGACGTTTGCGATGATGACATCGACGGCGACACCGTTCTGGACGCCAATGACAACTGCCCATCAGACATCAACTTGGCGCAAGACGACTTGGACGGCGATGGTTTAGGAGATATCTGCGATGCCGATATCGACGGGGATTCTGTTCCAAACACCACAGATAACTGCGACTTCACACCCAATCTTAACCAGGCCGACGCCGACAACGACGGGGTGGGCGATGCCTGCGACAACGATCTGGACGGAGACGGCGTCGCCGACAACGTCGACAACTGCCCAACCAAACCCAACGCCAATCAGCTAAACTCCGATGGAGACGGCTTTGGCGACGCCTGTGACAACTGCGCTTTGGTGGACAACCCAAACCAGACAGACACCGACAACGACGGTTTTGGCGACGCCTGTGACAACTGCCCTGCAGTGATCAACGCGAGCCAAAGTGACACCGACGGCGACGGTTTGGGCAATGTATGTGATAACTGCTCGACAGTCGCCAACCCAGGCCAAGAGAACTTCGATAACGACGGATTTGGCGACGTCTGCGACCTCGACCGCGACGGCGACTCGATCCCTAATTTGACCGATAACTGTCCGAACCGACCCAACCAGACCCAGACTGATTCTGATAATGATGGCGTTGGTAACGTTTGCGACAACTGTGCGGCCACGTCCAACCCCAACCAACTCGACACAGATGGCGATACTCGAGGCGATGTCTGCGACAACTGCCCGACTCTGAGTAATACCGACCAGGCAGACTCAGAAAACGACGGGGTCGGCAACGTGTGCGATAATTGCCCGAACGTCAGCAACACCTTGCAAACAGACTTCGACCTCGATGGCATCGGTGACATCTGTGATCCCGACGTCGATGGCGACGGCACGGACGACGTTTTGGACGTTTGCCCAGCCATTCCCGACCCCGGACAAGCCAACAGCGATACCGATTCGCTGGGTGACGCCTGCGACAACTGTTCTTTGGTGTCCAACGAAAATCAGACCAACAGCGATGCAGACACACGTGGTGATGCCTGTGATAACTGCCCAACCATCACTAACGAAAACCAAGCCGACGCCGACAGCGATAACGTGGGCGATGTTTGCGATAACTGCTCGACGATTTCGAACACCTCACAACTCAACTCCGACACTGACACGCTTGGTGACGCCTGTGACAACTGCCCGCTAATCACAAATCAAGATCAGGCCGACACCGACGGAGACACCCTCGGCAACGTTTGTGATAATTGTTCGGCCATCGCAAACACCTCACAGCTCAACTCGGACACCGACACCCTTGGTGATGCCTGTGACAACTGCATCACCATCGCCAATCAAAGTCAGGTCGACACCGACGCGGACACCTTTGGCGACGCATGCGATAATTGCCCTTCGATTTTCAACATCACTCAAGGGAACTCGGATGGCGACTCGCACGGAAACGCCTGTGACAACTGCGTAGCCATCGATAATCAGAACCAGCTGAACTCCGACACCGACTTACTTGGTGATGCCTGCGATAACTGCCCCTTGATCGATAATCAAAATCAGCTGAACTCCGACACCGACTCGCTCGGTGACGCCTGTGACAACTGCCCCTTGATCGATAATCAGGACCAACTCGACACCGACTCGGATACGATCGGCGATGCGTGCGACAACTGTCCCTTTGTTTCCAACGTCGACCAGCTAGACACCGATGGGGATATGATCGGGGACGCCTGCGACCCGTAAGTGGATGAATTATGAAAGACTTGTGGGTACTCATCGCGTTTCTCGTCGCGGTCATTGGCGGCTGCAGCACCGATCCGAACTCCGCGGATTGCTCCAAAGACGCTGATTGCGGCGAGGGCTACGTTTGTGTCGTCGAAAACTGCATCGAGAAAGCCGGGGAACTGACCATCGAGTCTTTCACGGCCTTCGACCTTGTGGTGCAACCTGGCCAGACGACCTCCTTAGAATGGAAAACCAAATTTGCGACCTCGGCGCAAATTCTGATGGAAGACACCCTAGTCTACGAAATCCCCATAACAGAGCTCGCCGCGGGCCAGTTTGAAGTGACCGTGGAAGCAACGGCGAACTACACGCTCGTTGCGTCCGATGGCACCACAACCACGCAGGCGAGTGTGACCTTAGAGGTGACCCAAGAGGACCCGGTCATAAGCGAATTCACAGCTACACCCGCCACGATTGTCCTTGGCGGATCGACACGACTTGCCTGGAAAACCTCGTTCGCGACATCTGGCAAGATTGTGGACGACTCTGGCCAACTCGTGGTCACGCTCGACCCCGTCGACCTCGCCTCCGGAAGCCTCGAAGTCAGTCCCGAATCAAGCGTTCGTTATCAGTTGCTCGTCGAAAACCTGAACTCGAACGACGCCAAAGAGGTCGGGATTGAAGTACTGAATGCCGACCCTCAAATCACGTTGTTTGCAGCACTTAAAACCAGCCTGACGACGGGTGAATCGACCCAGCTGCGTTGGCAGGTGAACAACACCGAGTCGCTAATCATCAGCCAAGCGGGCACGAAATTGCTCGAATCGGCCGACGCCTCAGGCGGCATCGACGTCACTCCGGGGGAAACCCTGACCTACACGCTGACGGCAACCAACCAACAGAGCACAGTCTCGCAAGATGTCGTCGTCGAGGTTTTTGCACCCATGGTGATCGACACTTTCGAGGCGACATCTGCTTCCGTGATTCCCGGCGCAACGACCACGCTGACCTGGGCCATATCAGGGGACACCACAAGTTTCGGGATCCGTGACTCCCAAGGAAATACAATCGACCTCGCAAATCAGTCCTCAACGGCTGGCGCGGTCGAAGTCGCGCCAAGCCAAACCACGACGTATATCCTGACGGCGTCCAACCCAGCTCAGTCGGTGACAGCCACAAAAACAGTCACACTCTTGCCTGCTCCGCCACAAATCAACAGCTTCAGTTCGAATGTTGGACTGGTGGCCATTGGCGGCACAGCCCGGCTTTCGTGGTCGATCGCGAGGGCAACAACGATTGCGATCGAAGACGATCTAGGCAATCCAGTGGCTCTGTCTGCGCTTTCCCCTGTCGCGGACTCCGTGACTGTAACCTTAACCGGCCCACGAACCTTCACGCTGACTGCGTCAAACGCAGGCGGACAGACCACTGCCGATGTTTTTGTCGACGCGGTCACCAGTGTCGCCATCACAGCTTTTCAAACGGATGTGACCGAAATCGCGGCTGCAGAATCAGTTACACTGACCTGGGCCACAACCGACGCAACTGGCATTACCCTGAATAGCTCGACGGGCATGATCGACGTCAGCACCAAACTCGTCAGCGCTGATTCGATCACCCTCAACCCTACGCAAAGCACAACCTACACCTTGACCGCAGGCGGCCTGACCTCAAGCGTGACCTCGACAATAGCCGTTTTGGTGCGAACACCGGTGGTCATCACGACTTTTGCCGCAGCGGCCTCGATTATCGACCAAGGTCAGCAAGCCACGTTGAGCTGGAACGCTCCAGGAGCCACGAGCTCAGAGCTTGAGTGCACCGACGATACAACCCTTGTCTCGACGCCCGTTGACATCAGCGCACTTGCCCCGACCGGCGGCAACGTCTCCGTGACACTTCAGAGCTCATCCACGTGCACCATGACGGTCCAAGGGTTTCGTGGGCCAGCTACCGCCTCCGAAAGCATCACCGTCAACCCTACGCTGCCTCAGGTCGTGGCTTTTTCGTCATCGAGTGACGTCATCCGATTAGGCGAGAGCATCACGCTGACCTGGGAATCCGCAGACGCCACGGCCCTGTCGCTCACCGACGATCAGGGAACATCGGTCGACATCACGTCCAACAACGTGGCCAGCGACTCCATTATTTTTACCCCGACCAGATCTGCGACGTTCACTTTAGCCGCCACGAATGCCAACGGCGTTGACACTGCCGCGGTTTCAATCGTTGCCGTAGACACAGAAAACCTGCTGATCAACGAGGTCTTCTACGATGCAGTCAATGCCGACGACGGCCTTGAATATGTCGAGCTATACAACTCCGGGCAGACCTTCATCGACCTGCAGTATTTCTCGCTCGGAGCCGGAGGAAGCAGCCTCGCGTCCACGGTGATTCAACTGAGCGGTGTGATTCCACCGGGCGGTTGTTTTGTTGTCGGCGGCCCAGCCAGCACCGTCGACAACGGCTTTGCCGAATTTGACCTCGCCACACTGTTTCCCAGCCCACTTCAAAATGGCGGGACCGCGTCTGACGGAATCGGCCTGTTTTTTGAGCTCGCGGCCGATGTGACCAGCACCTCTATCCCCGTCGACTCTGTCTTGTATGAAGGCGCAAACACGGCACTACTTCTAGGCGAAGACGGACAACCGGACTCTGAAATCTCTCCGGAGGCAGTGGGTATGTCGCTTCATCGCACCAGCATTTCTGATGTGTTTGAGGTCGGGCCTATGAACGCCGGAACCTGTTTTTTCCTTGATACACTGTCGCCTTCGATTGCCTCGAATCAATCCAACGGAACGGTGTCGTTCGCCGGGTGGGCGTTGAATGCTGCGCTTGACCAGGTCACGATTGGAACTCAGCTCATGACCTGTATCGATAGCGCGGGTGGTCTGGAGTGCGACGTCGTCGCGAGCACTGACACTGGATCGGTCGATATCACTGTCACCCGCGTCAATACCTACACAGATGACGGCAGCGGCAACCCCGTGCTCACTCCCGTTCCGCTCGCAGATCAGCGCTCGTTTGTTCAAACCGACGGATTTCTTTTCGAAAACGAAATCGCGGACAGCGGAACGGATTTCTGGTGCGGGATCACGTCGGCAGACATGGCCGTGGCGCCTGGAACCGACGCGATCATCACCGCCGAAGTCTTTGTTCAGGGATTCACGGACGTCACGGGATTACTGCCTGCAACTGCGGTGTTCGAAGCCGTCGTCGTACCGACCGGTAACCCACCAATGACGGTATTTTTGCCGATGGTTTCGACGCCGCAATACGACGGTGCGGCAGGCAACAACGCGCTGTATTCCTTCACCACGACGTCCGCCCTTCCCGCCGATACCGAAGTCGCTTTTCGATACGGTGACGGCATCGATTATATTTGGTGTGACACCGCAGCAAACGGTGGAAGTGATGATGGTTACAGCACGGGATCGCTGATTAGCTGGCAATAATCAACAGCGCTGAGACACCAGTTAGCAGCACACCAGACGCCAATCCAAGACGCACCAAAATCCCTCGACAACCTGTGGGAGCCTTTACGATAGGCTGGTCTGGCTTTGCCTGAGGACGTCTTTCAGTGCTGATGAGCGGGCCAGCAGACAACGACGAACGTGTCGCCCGATTTTCGGGACGCTCCGCACCGCTCCAAGGTGCTGGCAACTGCAGCATGCCAAAATCTTTGGTCTGCGGCGTCGGCAAATTTGCGATATCGCAGAAGGGCAAAAATCGCTCAACTCGCGCAAATCGATTTTTGGCCAGTGGTTGCATGCAACGTGCAATCAACAACGAAATACCCGGAGGATCCATCGCGCTCAAGGCATCGTAAGCCTCACGACTCAGTGGATTTTCTGGACGTTCTCGAGGCTCGTGGCCCGTCAACAAGAACGACGTGAGCGCTGCCAAACTGTAGATATCCGACGCTCCTCGTAGGAACTGCCCTGACTCTTCTCCGCGGATTTCAGGCGCAGTGTAGGCCGGATTCAGTTCCATCTTGGTGGTGTTCGGACGCTCTCCGAAAGGCGTCGCGTTGCCGCATCCAACCATATGGACCACGTCATCAACACTGATGATCACGTGTCGTGGATCAAGGTCTCGAAACACCCATTTTTCGCCGTGAATCTCGCCCAGAAACCGACCAATTTCGGCCGCGATCCTAAGAGCCCGAGCCGGCGACATGCCCGCAGGGCTTTTCGAAGTCACGTGCTCAAAAAGCGTTTCTCCGTGGATGTACTCGTAAACAAGAATCGGTTCACGTTCCAGCGCCGTATCACTGCCATCGAGCTGAATCCAATCGAGGGGCTCAGGCAGCAAATGGGCCTTCAGCGCAAGGAACTGCATCTCTTGGTGCAAAGCCTTTCGTCTTGAAGCCACGTAGGCCTTATCGCCCAGCTTGCTCGCCTCATAGACGATGGCTTTAACGCAGACGAGCTTGTCTTCCATCAACGTGTCCGTGGCCAAAGCAATTTGATAGCTCTTGCCTTCGAACAGCAGCTCTTTGATTCGAAACCGTTGTTCGCCACGGGTCGCATCGACCAGAAAATCGCCGGGATTCACGCCTTGCCTTTTGTGAAGACCAATCTGTCCTGGGAATCCGCAACGTCAGCGATAATATGATCGCCTTCGACAAATTTGCTTTCCAACACCTCAACGGCGAGCGGATCTTGAATGAAGGTGCCGATCGCGCGCTTCAATGGGCGAGCACCGTACTCGGGCTCATAACCTTCGGTGACCAAGAATTCCTTGGCGTCGTCGGTCAGTTCAAACGTCATTTTTTGCTCACCGAGCAACTTACGAAGCTTCTTGATCTGAATATCGACGATCAATCGGATCGCATCCTTATCCAGCGCCGAGAACACCACGGGCGCATCCAAACGGTTCAGGAACTCAGGACGGAAGTGGTCTTTCAAGATTTCTTTGACCTCGGTGGTCATCTCCTCGTCATTCACTTTTCCGGCAAGGTCCAGAATCTTCCGACTGCCAACATTCGAGGTCAAAATCACCAAGGTGTTGGTGAAGTCGACTCGTCGCCCTTGCGAGTCAGAAAGCCGCCCTTCGTCCATCACCTGAAGTAGGATATTGAACACATCAGGATGGGCTTTTTCGGCCTCATCAAAAAGCACCACACTGTAGGGATTATGACGCACTGCCTCGGTCAGGACTCCGCCCTGCTCGCTGCCCACGTATCCGCGGGCTGAACCGATCAACGTGTTAACCTTCGACTGCTCCATGTACTCGGACATATCGATGCGGACCAACGCGTCTTCGCTGTCGAACAAGAACTCAGACAGCGCCTTTGCAAGCTCGGTTTTTCCGACGCCTGTCGGTCCCACAAACATGAAGTTACCGATCGGACGATTGCGGTCCTGGAGTCCGGCACGTGATCGCCAGATGGCCGCACAGATAAGCTCGATCGCGTGGTCCTGCCCAACGACACGATTTCTGAGCCGGTCGGGCATATTCAGCAGTTTCTCACGTTCCGACTCCATCATTTTACTCACCGGAATACCGGTCCAGCTTGCGATGACCTCGGCGATTTCGCTTTCGTCGCAATAATCCTTGAGCAAACGCTTGCCCTGTTTGACGATCGCCCCCTCACGCTGGCGTTCCAACTCCTTTTCGATCTTCGGGATCACGCTGTATTTCAGCTCAGCAGCACGACCGATCTCGCCCTTCCGGGTGGCCTCGTCGACTTCCTTTTGGGCTGCAGCCAGCTCTTCCTTGATTCCAGTAACAGAATCGAGGTCTTTTTTCTCGAGCTCCCAACGGGCACGAAGGCCCGCGGCTTCTTCTTGAAGACTCTCGATATCGTTCTCAAATTTCTTTCGCGAAGCGACCGAATCGGAGTCCGTCTCGTCAACCAAAGCAGACATTTCGACGCCCATATTATGGATACGTCGTTCGATCTCATCCAACTCAGTGGGCTTCGAGTCGATCTCCAGACGCAACCTAGAAGCCGCTTCGTCGATCGCGTCGATCGCCTTATCAGGGAGCGCACGGTCGGTGATGTAGCGGTCTGTCATCTGGGCCGCGGCCACCAACGCGCTGTCCATAATCTGTACATTATGGTGGATCTCGTAGCGCTGTTTGATGCCACGTAACACCGACACACACTGTTCGACCGAAAGCTCGTCGACGGTAATGGTCTGGAATCGGCGTTCAAACGCCGCATCGGGCTCGATATACTGCCGGTACTCATCCACCGTCGTCGTGCCGATCAAACTCAGCTCTCCCCGCGCCAGCGCAGGTTTCAGCAAGTTGCTGGCGTTCATCGGACCATCGCCACCACCAGCGCCCATAATCTGATGCAGCTCATCGATGAACAGAATGATCCGTCCGTTTGACGCCACAATTTCATTGACGATGGCTTTGATTCGTTCCTCGAACTGACCACGAAGGCTGGTGCCAGCGACCAACGATCCAAGATCAAGCGACATGATGACTTTGCCCTTCAGACCAAGGGGCACATCGTCAGCATGCATGCGCTGCGCAAGGGCCTCGACAATGGCGGTTTTGCCCACGCCTGGCTCGCCCACTAAGACCGGATTATTTTTAGATTTTCGGCTTAGGACCTGCATGATTCGACGAAGTTCGGCATCACGACCGATCACGGGCTCCAAACGTCCTTCGGCAGCCAATTTGGTCAAATCAGTGGCATATTTACTCAAGATCTCCGAGGTCGGACCTTCAGCAGTCGTGATGGGCTTGCCGCCGCGACTCTGAGTCAGACTCTCGCGAAGTTTATCGGCAGTCGCGCCGCCCTTCTTGAGCTGGGTCGCAAAAAACGAACCGCCAATCAACACCACCGCGATCAAGACATGATCGGAGTTCGCGTAATGGTCGCCAGACCGCCCTGCCTCAGCGCTCGCCTCTTGCAAGACCTCGAGCAGCTTCTTACCCACAAACACCGATTCTGTGCGCTTGTAGGCCTTAGGAAGCAGCTCTAGCTCGTCGATCAAGCCGCGACCAAGACCCTTGGTATCCAAGCCGACTTTCTTCAACGTGACGGTCGCAAGGCCCTCGTCTTCCTCAAGCATCGCCAGACCGACATGTTCGATTTCGACATGCTGGTGATTGAGCTTCTGCGCGAGCGTTTGCGCCCGCTCCAGATGCTGCCGTGCAGGTTTAGTGAACTTCGAAAGGTCGAATTTGCTGGCCATGAGCCCTCGGCGCTTGTGGTCTGGCGGTTTTTCTACCCCGGCTCGCTCGGCGCATCAACCCGGTTTGCCGCGGGATAGCGGTGATCTAGGACGGGAACAACTGCGTTCAAGCCAAGTCGTCGAACTTTGCGGCAGACTGAATAAAGGATGTCCTCTTGATTATGCACTAACGCTACCTCGGAAGGACGGCATTCCTGAACGGTTTCAAGCAGGCCAGAAAGCGGCGAATGCAATGGGAACTCAATGGTTCGAGTGCGGCATCGTTTTCGGCTCGTTCCAAACGCCCGCATCCGAGTTCGTGCAGGCGCAAAAAGCAACTCATCACCGACCGTTCTGCGGGGTGGCCGATTCACAAACGCGATCTGGGCTGCCTTATTCTCAAGAACGCTGGCCGCGAGCTGCCACGAAGCGCTTCCCGGCGCTAGCTCTTTGCCTCCGACCAAGACTTTGGCGCCTTGACTCAAGCGCAAGATCGCGTCGGAAGTGGACAAAAACCGCGGGCCTTGAACAAATTTGGCCAGATTCTCATGAATCTCAAACTCCGCTAGCGCACACATTGCCGACGCCTCACCCAGCGCGCCACAGATATAGAGCCCAGGCTCGACGAGCTGCGCCGGCACGTCCTCGACACGCCACGAATCTAACGCCTTGATCTGCGCGATCGAACACTCCATCACGAGCGTCCCACCGTGAAGCCCTCCAAAATCGGCGCCTTCCGCCACACCAGGAATATCGTGACGGGAAAAATCGCCGGTCACGACAACTCGCTGATTCTGACGAGTCACCTCAACCATCGCAGCTCCAGCAATATGGCCGGCTCTACGAAGCTGTACCCTCAGATCGCCGATTTCAAAAACTGATTGGAACTTTCGTGCGTGGATGGTGTCCGAGATAGCGTTGGCCCTGCCTTCTGTGAGTCCCGCCTTGAGCACCTGTCGCAAAACCGATCTTGTCTCCTCGGTCGCGTATATCGCGAGCCCCGGATACCGCTCGATGATCCCAGCCATCCCCCGGATATGGTCATTATGTGCATGCGTCAGCACCAACGCATCGGGCCGCGCCTCAATGATATCGGCGTCACATCCGGCATCGACCAGCACGCAGACTTGCTCGCTTTCGACCAAGAAAGCGCTGCCGGGCCTCGCTCCTGAGCCGGCGCATACGCGCCACGTTAATCCCATGCTGCCTGCCTTGGTATTTCTATGAATCGCACGTTACAATGGCCGCCGTCCCGACTCCTAAGACCACGCACAATGACACACGGCAAGCTACAGATCGACTGGCGACGCGGGCTCATCCCGCTCTCGTTGTTGTTCATGTTCATCCTGACCTTCTATTTCAAGGTCTCGCCCAAAATCCTAGCGGTCTTTTTGCTCTGGATGCCTGCGTACTATCTGGCTTGGCCTTGGCTACTGCGCAAAAAGTGGAAGGCGTTCGAGACCGCATTTGCACGGCAGTTTCAGCAGCGAGACTTCAAGGGCCTGCTCGCGCTCTATCGGTCAAATTGGCTGCTGCGTAAGTTCGGTCCACGCGCCGAAATGCTTAATAAGCTCTCGCTGATCTACACCGGCATGGAAAAGTTCCGAGAAGCCGAACAGACGCTTGAGCGAGTCATAGAAATCACGCCCATTTTGGCCCGTGATCGGCTCTATTTTAATCTGGCGAACATCAAATACGAGCTCGGCAAATACGACGAGGCCGAGGAAATGTACAAAATCCTTCGCCCGGGCTCGCCCTACCGGCATTCGATTCAGGCCCAGCTGGCGTTGATTCACCTGCAGCGCGGACACGAAGTTGATCAGGCACGTGCCACCTTAGAGCGCGAGCTTCCAAACTCCAGTGGTCCCTTAAAAACGCGCATCGAACAGGCTCTGCGCGCCTAACTTTATTCGGGTTGCGCGCCCATTTCGATGGCGAGGTTCAGCGTCTGGTTTCCTCGCTGGACCACAAGTTGCGCAACGACACCAACACCCACGTTCCCTGCAAGCCACGCCAGTTTCGACGAGTCTGAGACCTCGTTCCCATCGAGTGAAAGAATCACGTCGCCTGGCTTGATCGACGCTTTTGCGGCCGGCCCAGGACTGACCACGCCGGTCACCAAGGCTCCACCCGTTTCGGGCAGTTTAATCTGCAAACGCAACGCCCGTGGAACCTCAGCGACGTAGATTCCCAGCCATGATCGCTGCAAATGACCACCATCTTTTAGGCTCGGCAGGATCTCCTTAACCATGTTGGCGGGAATCGCAAAACCAATCCCTTGGGCCGAGGCCGTCGCGGTGTTGATGCCAATCACAGCCCCATCCAGCGTGACCAACGGCCCGCCACTATTTCCAAGATTGATCGAGGCGTCTGTCTGGATGAAGTCTTGGAATTCTAGATCACCGCCCAGCGGGATTTTCTTGCGTCCCGTGGCCGAGGCAATGCCCACCGTCACCGTGCTGGTCAGCCCCAACGGATTTCCAATCGCCATCACCCAATCACCGACTCGCAGCGCCGATGAATCACCGAGCATCAGGGCCGGAAGCTCCGCTGCGCCGTCTAGCTGCAATAACGCCACGTCGGTCTTGGCATCATCCCCGACAATTTTGGCCTTAAACCATCGGTCATCGAAAAGCCGAACTTCGATCTGCGAAGCGTCTTTCACCACATGGTAATTCGTCAAAACCAAGCCGGCAGCGTCAATGATGAAGCCGCTACCTAAGCTTTGCTCCAATCGTTCTTGGGGAATCAAGCGATGGTCTGCCCCGACAACAGGCCGATTATCCCCCACAATCCGTTTACGCGTGTAGATATTAACCACGGCCGGGCGAGTCTGCTCAACAACATCGGCAAACGTCGACGGAATCATTGTGACGGCGGGTTGTAGCGGCTTTTCAGCGGGAATCACAACAGGGCCCACATCAGCGGACACAACGGGCTGTGCAGGTCGACCTGCACCCGCAGGATCGCACCCAGCGATTCCCAGCCCCAACATGATGAACAAGCGCTTCATTGCGCTTTCAGCGACTCAACGTAAGCCATTTGCAACTCGTAAATAAGCCCGACAAGGAGTCGGTCTTCTTCGGGGTGCAAATTATTTTGAGTCTTGTCGCGCATCATCTCAAGAATATCGATGATCTGGCGAGCGGCCGGCAGGTCCGTGGCGTTATCGCCGAATGCGGGGTCTTGGATTTTTCCAAGACTCACATAGGCGCTAGTTCCAAGACTCATAATGAAGTCCCCAAACTCAAGTTTGGGTCCCGTCGGTTCGGAACTTGGAATATGAACGCCGGCATTATCGCCAAGCACTTTTTCGTCACTCATGCCGCACCCTTCCTTAGGTTCTACTCTTCCTCTTCAAGAACGCCTTCTTCGAATTGCGCTTCCATCGCAGAACTTTTTTCGGCGATATCGGCGAGCGCTTCGAGGTGCTTTGCGTACTCAGCCCGAGTAATCGCGCCGCTGTCGAACTGACGCTCAAGTGTTCGGACATCGTACTTTCTATCTTCGGTCATCATTAGGAACTCCTTTCAATGCGTTTCCACGTAGATGGGAACCCGCGCTCATGATGCGTAATATAGGGAGTCAAACGCGCAAGGCAAGGCGGATGCACCTTGTGTGCTTGAGTCTGATTGAACTATCGCTATCATAACCACCAGAATTGAGACCACAGGATAGATATGAAGCACCTTCGTCCTAAACCGCAAACGAGCGTACGCTGGGGCTTTGCGGCCCTTCTCGTTACGGTATTTCTCACCATAACCTCAAGCGCATCAGCCACCGTGATGAAATTCGCGGACCTTGCGATGTTGGTGGATATTTCGGACGTGATCGTACAAGGCAAAGTTGTGCGAGAGACCTTTTTGAAAGAAAAAGGCACTGGCGACACCGTCACGCGCACCGAAATCGAGGTCTCACGGACTTTTTTCGGTAAAACCCAAAAAACGATCGTGTTTCAGCAATGGGGCGGAATCGAAGACGGAAAGACTTCTGGAATTGCCGGCGACGCCCGATTCGAAGTGGGAGAAGAAGTTGTCCTGTTTTTGCACACGGCCAAGAAAGACCCAGGGTTGTTTTTGTCTGCTATGGGCCAATCCAAATACAAAGTGATTCGAACCGAAAAGAGCGTCAACGTCTGGCGGAGCCTAGCTGACATGTCATTTTTGGTTGAGGGAGTAGCCCCGACAAAGCTGGAAGCCAAGAAGGACGAGACCCTTGGATACGATTCGTTCACGGCTGAACTCGAATCTCTGATCGCCGCGATCAAGGGAGCTTCGAAATGAACAAGTCACGAATTTTTGCATTCCTTGTCGCGCTGGTCGGTTTCGGCATCTCTTCAACCGCCAGCGCCTACCAGTACCTGTACACCTGCGGACCGACGTGGAAGACGTTGCCGATCACCTACTATATTAACCAAACCGGGTCCGCAGACATGCCGCTGTCGACCCTTGAGCAGGTCATCGACGCGAGTTACGAAGCTTGGGAAGCGCCATGCTGCTCGAAGTTTCGTGCGCAATACGGCGGCACGACTGCCAGCACTGCCGTCAACAACAACAATAAAATTGTGTTGTCGTGGCAGGAAAGTGGCTGGGATCCACAATTTGGAAGCGTCAACGTCACGATCGGCGTCACGCTGACTTCCGTTTGGAACGATTGCACCATCGCTGAAGCGCCGATTCTTTTTAACGGCGTGGGTTTCACGTTTTCGAACAGCGGAAACCAGACCGACCTCCAATCGATCGCAACCCACGAAATCGGCCATATGTTGGGGCTGTCGCACAGCCCAATTCAACAAGCCACAATGTACGCGGCTTACATCGGCGGGACAGGCGCTCGGTCGCTGCATTCCGATGATATCGATGGCGTCTGCTCGCTTTACACAAAGTCTTGCACTTGCATCACCAGCAACGATTGTGTTCAGGGCGACATCTGTCAGAACGGCGTATGCCGCGAAGTCCCCTGCACCGCCAACACGCAGTGCCAAGCTGGCTTACAATGCAATGTGGCCACCGGCGCGTGCGTGATTCCGCCCTGTACAACCGATGCTTCGTGCGGAGATGGCTTTTATTGCGACACCGACACCGTGTGTAAAACGAAATGCCCGGTCTGCCGTGACTGCACCAACAACAACGATTGTGGGTCCAATGCGGTGTGCACTCAGGCTGGCAAATGTGTCACGTTCTGCCAACAAGGTGGCCTGTGCCCTGGCGACTCTGAGTGTTACTCCGTCAACGGATCGAGCGTCTGCTTGAACGGCAACGCCGACACGGCAGGAATTTGCCCGGAAGGTTACGCGTGCATCGATAACAGCCCTCCACCCGGCTGCACCACAAACGCGCAGTGTACCGCGGCCCAAATCTGCCAGAACAATGTCTGTATCCCTACGCCGGTCGCCTGCACAGCAAACAGCTGCCCGGCAAACGAGACCTGCGTCAATGGCGCATGTGTCGAAAACCAGCCCACCAACAACTCGACCAATAACGCGTCCAACAACGCGACGAACAACGCGACAACCACCACAAATGGCACCAACGCGGCAAATAACAACACGAACTCACCCAATAACGCTACGAACGGTCAAACTGATGATCCGGAAGTGATCGTGTTTTTGGACCAAGGAAGCGCGAGCGAAGGATGCAGCAGCACACACCAAGAGCCGACCAACCTGTGGCCGCTTCTGCTGGCTCTGGGGCTGGTGTTCCGACGCCGCAAATAATCAGGAACGGTGCCGCACCTTCATCACACCGCCCTCTACCCATTCCAATTCAGGAAACTCGCCGGGCTGAAGTTCAAAAAAACTCAGCTCCGGCCGAGCGCGAATCCGCCAAGGCCATGAGGCCGACCCCAGCCCGCGGCTGATATAGAGCATTGCGCCTCCCAGACGGTAGGGACCGGCAAAGAGCTGGGTGCCAAAACGTTCAGCCAGCGCGTTGGTGACCCGCGGAATATTAAACTGAAACCCGTGGGTGTGGCCGCTCAGGATCAAGTCGGCACCCGCGTCAGCACACTCCCAAGCGATGGAAGGGACATGATTGAGCGTCAGCCGGAAGCTGTCCGGATCGATGCCCTCAAACGCCTTCGAGACATCGGCATGGCCTGTCACAGCATCATCAACACCGACAATATTGATCTTCGTGCCGTTCCAATCCAAAAGTTCATTTTCGTTGGTCAATAATCGGATCCCTGTCTTCTCGAACGCCCGATGTGACCATTCTGTGCTGGCCCAATGATCGTGATTCCCAAGCACAGCATAGGTCGGAGCATCGAAGTGACTCAGTGCTTCCACACACGGATCGAGGTCGATTTTGCTGTATCCGACATAATCTCCGGTCAAAGCGACCACTGCCGGCTCGCGTTCATTTACGAATTCGACAAGCTGTCTGAGGTGTCTAGCTTTCACCCATCGACCCATATGAGGGTCGGTCACCTGCGCGATACGCAAACCTTTTAGGTTAGCGTTTACGCGGGGATGCCTCAAAACAAATCCATTAACTTCAACTTCTTTGAGCGGATTAATCATCGCTTTCCAACGTCTAGAAAAAAATATCGGGTCATTATGGCTCTCTCTTGTGCTCCTGCATGGTTGCCTTTGGCAACAGCTTCTGGAAGCATATTCGACCTCTTTGCACTGAGGCGCATGCCATGTCGTTCAATCCGGCAAACCCGCTCATCGTAC
>JBBKVQ010000159.1:0-10523 GCA_037968515.1 Bradymonadaceae bacterium | reverse complement strand
ACACGTCAAACCTCAGCGGTTCTCGCGGGTGTCATACCCTAGAGCAGCGCCAAAAGCATTGAGCGTATCGCCGGCCAATGGCGCCTCGGCGGCTGGGGGCTTGATGGTCTCTAAGACCTCGTCGTGAACCTCAACCTTGGCTTTCTTCAAAATCTTGTCTTCGTAAGCAGCCTTCGCAGCCGTTTGAGCTTTCGCAAAAAGCGTCTGTCGAATCTCGTCCTCAACGCTCGAAACGTCCTTCAACTCTGCGGGTTTTTCGGACAAATACGTCAAAAACACGAAGTAGTTCTCGAAGGGGACAACTGGGCTGAGATCACCCGGTTTTTCTAAGGCAAACACGTGCGAAGCAAGCGCCGAGTAACGGCCAGCATCAGCTGAGGGGTCGGCGGGGTCTGACAATTCCCCAATGGCTCCGCCCTTTTTGCGCTGGTCCACGAAGATCGCGTTCCCGTCAGCAAACGTACGAAACGTGTAGATGCGCTTGTCGGTTTCGGCGTCTAGATTGCTCAGTACTTCGTACAGCTGATTTGCGTCGGCTTCGGTGTCCTGAAAAATCGCCACTGTTTCTCGACGACGTGGGGTCGAGAACTCAGCCTTATGGGCCTGATAATAGGCTTGGATCTCTTGTGGATCGATGTCAGCGGCACGGGCTTCTTTACGGACGACCTCGGCAATCAGGTCGTTTGCCAACGCCTCTTTCATCTCGTCACGAGTCAACGAAGATGACCCATGGCCTTCGCGTTCGGCACGCAGCGCCAGCACTTCAAATTGGACCTGCGCTTCCAGAAAACTTTTTCGGGATTCCACCGAAACAAAACGCGAACGTGCACTGGCCGGAAGATGAGCCAAACGCCGCTCGAATTCAGATAATGTCAGGGCTTCGCCGTCAATGCTGGCAACGGGTTCAGAGCGGTCTTTCGCGTTGGCCCGTGCGACATCACGAGTGGTGTCTTCAGGCTTTTGAGGGGGACAGGCTGTGAGGCCGAGCACCGAAATCATGAGCGCCATCTTTTTCATGGTCACCAAACCTCATTCGGGTGCGGAATCTTCCGACTTTTCGGAATTTGACTCCAAACGGGTCAGGACGCCAAGCATGAAACCCTGTGGGTCTTCAAGATGTGCAAAGGGGCTGTAGAGCAGCAGCGGTATCGATTCTCCGGCCACCAAAATCCGAAGTTTGCCTTGAGCTTTCGAGACCGACATACCGGCCAAACCAAGCTTTTCGGCGTCCAACAGCGACCAAGAAATTTGCCACATCTTGGTCTTGTCTTCGCCAACCATCAGATAGTCGTCGGATAGCGCCACAAACCGCTTATCGCCGACACCTTTCCAGTACGAAACGTTCAACGACAAGACGATGCCGGCGATCAGCGCAAACACGAATCCGAACAGTCCGCCGGGTTCAGCCATGAAACCGCCGAACCAGAGAACTCCGGAACCGACGTAACACGCAATGGCCACGCCGATGAAGAGATAGAGACCTGGCATATTAAGCGCGTATCGATGAACGTGAACGCCGTCTTTGCCAAGCTCTGTCTCGACTTCCGAATCATGGATAAGTCGTAACTTCTCCAACTCAGGCCTCAGATGTCCAGGTTTCGCACATTGAGCGCGTTGGTTTCGATGAACTCACGACGTGGCTCAACTTGGTCGCCCATGAGCACGGTGAAGATCTGGTCAGCTTCGACCGCGTCCTCAACCCGCACCTGAAGCAACGTACGTTCCTTGGGATCCATCGTGGTGTCCCAAAGTTGGTCGGCGTTCATTTCTCCAAGACCTTTGTAGCGTTGGATGGTTTGGCCACGTTTGCCTTCGGCGAAGATGGCATCAAGCAACGAATCCACGTGCTCAAACGCAGGTGGGTTTTCTTTGCCCGTCGCGACCGTGATCGGGAAGCCAAGTGCATTGAGCTTGCCCCAGACGTTGGTGAGACGTTTGAAATCCGTTCCGACAACCAGATTACGGTCGATTCGAGTCTCGATCGCCGAACCGGAAACACGGGTGCTCCACACGGCGTCGACCACGTCGTCCAGCGCTTCATTGGGTTCGATCACGGGCATCGACCAACGGGCGTTGGGGTACATGGTCTTCACTTTTTCGAACATATCTTTCATGTGCGCGGTCAATACGGCCTCGCTTGAAAGATCTTCGACCGTGAGCCCAGCCCGCACACATTCGCGAAGCAAACGAGGATCGCAACGGCGTTCCAAGCGTTTCATGGCGCGTTTGTAGTCGGACATTTCCGAGATCAACAATTCGAGCTCAGGGCCGGTGATGACTTCGCCGTTCATGCCTTGAATCGACACGTTATCGACCACATTCGAGACCAAGAACCGCTCCATGGCGCCTTCGTCTTTGATGTAAGTGGTCTTACGACCGCGCTTCACGCCGTAAAGTGGCGGCTGCGCGATATAAAGGTATCCGCGCTCGATGAGCGATGGCATCTGACGATAGAAGAACGTCAACAAAAGCGTACGAATATGGCTTCCGTCGACGTCAGCATCGGTCATCAGGATGATGTGATGGTAACGAAGTTTTTCGATGTCGAAATGTTCCGAGCCGATGCCGCAGCCAAGCGCCGAAATCAACGTCGCGATTTCGTTACTGGCCAGCATTCGGTCAAATCGAGCGCGCTCGACATTCAGAATCTTTCCGCGAAGTGGCAGGATAGCTTGGAACTTTCGTTCTCGGCCTTGTTTGGCCGAACCACCGGCGGAATCGCCCTCGACAATATAGAGTTCGCATTCCGCGGCATTTCGCGACTGACAGTCGGAAAGTTTGCCCGGAAGGCTTGAAAGCGAAAGCGACGATTTACGCGCGAATTCACGGGCTTTACGAGCCGCTTCACGAGCGCGAGACGAGGCCACCGCTTTTTCAACGACGATCTTGGCAACGGCCGGGTTTTCCTCAAGGAAATAGCCCAGCATCTCGTTCACCATGACTTCGACAAAACCTTTGACTTCGTTCGAAACCAGCTTGTCTTTGGTCTGACTGGAGAACTTCGGATCGGGCATCTTCACGCTCAGAACTGCGGTCAGTCCTTCACGGATATCTTCGCCGCTGACCGCCTCTTTGAGGTGACCCTTCGCGATGCCATAGGCGTTGACTGTCCGCGTCAACGAGCCCTTGAGGCCCGAGAGATGCGAACCGCCGTCACGGTTACGGATGTTGTTGGTGTAACAGAAGATATTTTCGTTATACGAATCGTTCCACTGCAGGCTGAGTTCGAGCGTAAAGCCCGTGCTCGTATCTTCACGGATGATATGCATCGGCGTTTCGTGCAGCGGCACTTTGTTCTTATTCAACGCCAACACAAACGAGTTCAAGCCGCCTTCAAAGTTGAAGTTGTGGCTGCTGCCGTCACGCTCATCTTTGATGATGATGCTGACGCCGGCGTTCAGGTAGGACAGCTCGCGCAATCGCTGCGAAAGGATGTCGAACGAAAAAATCGTCTGCGTGAAAATTTCATGGTCAGGACGGAACGTGATTTTGGTCCCGGTCGTCTTGGCTTTGCCCACCATTTCGAGGGGGGCAACAGCCACACCACGCTCGTAACGCTGGGTCCAAACCTGTCCGTCGCGCTTGATTTCAAGCTCGACCCATTCCGACAGGAAATTCACCACTGAGACTCCCACACCGTGGAGACCACCGGATACTTTGTAAGAATTCTGGTCGAATTTACCACCAGCATGCAGCACGGTCATGATGACTTCAGCAGCCGATTTGCCTGCTTTCTTGTGGGTGTCCACAGGAATGCCGCGGCCGTTGTCTTCGACCGTGCACGACTCGTCGGCGTTGATCGTCACCAACACTTGATTGGCGTGACCCGCAAGGGCCTCATCCACAGCGTTATCCACGACTTCGTAGACCATATGATGCAGACCCGAGGCATCATCGGTATCTCCGATGTACATGCCGGGTCTTTTTCGCACCGCTTCCAACCCTTCCAGCATCTGAATACTGTCAGCGTTATAAGTGCCTGGATTACTTACGACGGGTGCCACGACTTCGGTTTCGGTCGCGCCGGATAGTTCTTCCTCAGACATGCTATTCTTCCTTCTTCTGTCGGTCTAACAGGGCGGGAACACTACCACATATGGGTTCATTCGCGAACCACATTCGGCCTGTCGCGTTGCTTCATCTTTGCGAGATCAGGATTTCGAAAAATCGACTGTGCGTTGACGTCCCAGCCTTGCCCACTGCAGGTCTGCGAGTTTTTGGGCCTGTTCGACACGATCGGTCGCTCCCACTAAGCTGGCACAATGGACCATCACGTCGTACCCGATGGCGAGGTCCACCTCGCGGTGCGCGGGGCTGGCTTTTATGTCCGCGATGCACTCATCCCACTTGTCCCAGTCCCGATCCAGCGCAGCAATACCGGCGTAGAGCACAATAAAATAGGGCTGTTCGTTGGCGGTTCTGGCCACCAATACGACCTCGGATTTAAAGCGTTCGATATCTCCAATCGCCAGAAAATTCACCGCAAGATTGGCGTGGGCTTCTGGAAGATGCCGACCTTCACGCATGAAGTGCCGGATCGAAGACTCGGTAAACGAAATGGCTTCCTCGAAACGTCCAAGTTGAAACATTGTGTCGCCAATCGAGATTTCGATCGACGCGGTTTCTCCGACATAACCGTGTGATCGATACCAATCTGCCGCGCCCATCAAATGTTCGAGGGCCTTTTGCTGATCACCCCATTGTTGAGCAATATATCCCAACCCATAATCGCACCAAGCGATCCCGGGCCCGTGTTCCTGTGCGCGGTACCGCGACTGTGCCTCAAGATAATCTTGGTAGGACTCGTCGAAACGATCTGCATAAGCAAAAATGTCCGCCCGAACATGCAGCGCGTTTGCATAACCCATTGGGTCAGGCGCGGATTCGAAAGCCTGCATCGCCTGGGATGCCCAGTCCGCGCTTTCAGTATAACTGCGCTTGAGCCGATGGGTTTGTGCCGTCGCGAGCAGTGCCGCCGCCAGAACGTCGTTCCATCCGTGAAGCCGGGCGAGCGCAATCTCATCTTCAAACCGCGGGATATCCTTCACCCTCAGCCTTTGTTGTGACACGCCGTAGTCCACACTGGCCATCGCAGTCGTGCGGGCGTCTGTACTTGTTTGGGCACATTCCAAGCGCAAACGGAAAAGGCGGCGACTCTCCAAAAGATGACCGCGTTGAAACGCGTCTTCGGCGCCAAGTCTCAAGGGCTCGATGGCGTCGCTGGATCGTCCCGCAGACATGTAAATTTCGCCGATGCGACCCCATCGTGCCGAAACCGGCCGCAGTTCCTGGAGCTCCGTGAGTGCGGTAGCTGCCTCAAGACTTACGGCCACCAAATCCCCATCCTGCAACAGAACATCGCGCATCAGGCCATGAGCAAACGCAAAACCCGGCTCAGTCCAGGTCGCCAAACTCCGCCGAACCATCGAAGACACGAGGTCATCGGCGATCGGAACCGCTGCGGCGCGACAAATATAAGTCCATTCGGCCCAATTCACCTGCACCCCCAGCACCGCCGCCCGAACGAGCGCGGCTCGATGCCCTGGAGCCTCAAGCACCTCTTCAAACCGAAGACGCCAGGGCTCCCCAAGGTTCGAGGTCAAATCGCCGTGCACTGCAAATCCCCCCGCAGTCTCGACTAGAATTCCCCGATCCACCCAGTCTTCAATCACTTCAACCAAGGTCTTTGGATTCCCGTTCGACATGGCATACAAACGATCAACGGCAGCAACATCAAAGTTCAACACCTGACCAAGCAGCTCAGCACAAGCCACCCTCGAAAGGTTTTGAAGTTCGATGACGTCGGCGTCCCGCATCAGCGTTTGAACCTCGTTTCGCCGAAACACGTCCTCGGTAAAACCACTTGTCGCCACAACATGAACGGCGTGTGGAATCAGGGCATCCGTCCGTGTCAGTTGCTCCAGTAACCTCAAGGCGAGGGGATGGGCGGAAAGCTCGTCGACAACCAAAATCACTGGCCGGCGCAATCCATGGGCACGAAGGTACGAAATCAGCGCGGTTTCTCCGACGGCGCCTTCGGCGAGCCAGAGCGGCAGAAGGTCTTCTGCGTCCAATTCGGTTGCAGTCCGACCAAAGATCTCAGCGTTCAATTCCGGGTCTTCGCCGGCCCTAGCGTGTTGGTACAACGTCGTCCACGGGTCGTCTCCCAAAACCACCACCGTCGCCGCACCGGTCTCAGCCGCGCGCTCGGAAAACCAAGTGGCGAGCGCAGTTTTGCCCACCCCATCGCCGCCTGTAATCAACGAACGCCTGACGCGGCCGGTTCGCCGGACCTGGACCAACGAAGTCCAAAGCTGATCGAGTTCGCGCTCGCGGCCAACAAGTTCGCGAGCGCGTAAAGAGAACAACCGCGCGCTCGAACCCGTGAGGGGATTTCTAAACTCAACCCGGGCACGACGCCATGTCGACGGCTGAGGCGCCACGCGGGGTCGCACCCCAAACTCGGCGATTCGCAAGATTTGACTCTCTCCAAAGGGCATCGTGTCGCGCGAAATTTCAGTGCGCGCAGAGTGCAGAGTCACGCCGACCGTATCTGGCGATTTTGGCATAATCACTTCAGAAGACCGCGAATCCCCCTGAATATCGGGCAGTTCATGAAGCGAAGCAGCCGCGTCAGCTGCGAGCTCGAATCGCCTCGACACATCTTTTGAAAGCAACGCAGTGATCCATTCTTCGAGCCCCGCTGGTACGGGGAAAATCGGCTCCAAGGCTGGAACAGGCTGGGTCACATGCTGCTGCGCTAAGCCAATGATCGTCTTGTGGTTGAACGGCAGACGGCCGCAGACCAGCTGGTACGCGAGCACGCCCAACGCATAAAGATCTGTATGCGGTGCGTAGAGATAACCATCGCCGTGAAACTGCTCCGGCGCCATATATTGCGGGGTTCCGAAAATCCTGTGTTCTTTGGCCTCTTCGCCCCCCAGAAAAGCCAGTCCAAAGTCGGTGAGTTTCCAAGTCTTTGGGTTCTCAAAACCAATAATATTGGCCGGCTTCAAGTCTCGATGAATCACGTTTCGGGCGTGGGCGTGGGCTAGGCCGTCGAGCAGGCCGAATAAAAGGTGACGCACCCACGGCCAGCTAAGCGTTGGATTTTTTTCCAGGTATTCGTCGAGCGCCCCACGCTGGGCGTACTCGAAAACCACATAGGGCTGTCCTATAGCCAAATCCGCGGTCGCTTCGGAAGCAGTCACGTGGTCGAAGTCCAACACCGTCACGATATGTGGATGTGTCAGGGAAGCCAGCGCATGAACTTCCCGAGTCAACATCTGACTCATTTCGGGCGAGAGCCCCTTGTCGAGGAGTTTGATGGCGACATGGCTGTCGCCATAGGTCGCTTTCCAGACTTGTCCCGAGGCCCCACGGCCGAGAACCTCTAGGAGATCGTAAGCTCCTAATCGCACGATTTCCCTCGTGTTTCTTCTGCTTTAGGTTATTTGATGCGACGTACAGAATTGGTCAGAACGCCGATTCCGTCAATTTCGACCTCAATCGTATCTCCATCCACGAGCGGACCCACTCCAGCTGGAGTACCCGTCATGATTACGTCGCCGGGATGCAGTGTCATGATATTGGAAATATAGGAGATACAGGTCGCCACATCAAAGATCATGTCGTCAAATGTGCCCGTCTGGCGCGTTTCGCCGTTCACGCGACACGAAACCGTTTTTCCACCAGGCTGCCAGCTCGACGCGCTGATCAGCACTGGCCCAAGGGGTGCAAACGTATCGAAACCCTTGGCGACCGTGTAACGCTTCAGCTCGCGCTGGATATCACGTGCGGTCACATCGTTGGCGCAGGTGTACCCAAGGATATGAGACTCGGCCTGATCGACTGAAACGCGTTTTGCGGTCTTCCCAATGATGATCGCAAGCTCCGCCTCGTGATGAATCAACTCAGATTGCGGTGGCAGTTCAATCGTGGCCCGATCGGCAATCAACGCCGAGGTGGCCTTCAAAAAAATCAGCGGCTCGGCCGGGATGGGTTTGCCCTGTTCCTCGGCATGGGCCTTATAATTCAAGCCGATACACACGATCTTGCCGGGGGAGACTGGAGGCAAAAGATGTGAATCGGTGACGACAAAAGGCAACCCCACTTTGGGGTTGCCCGTCTTCGAAAGCTCAACAAAATCGGAAACTGTATGCAATAGGCGCCACAAGGTGCCGTCACGCAGGATGGCATCGATGGGGCGCCTATCAACAGGATCCAATACGCGTTGAAACTTCATTTTTTGGCTTCTTCGTCAGCAGCTTTGGCGGCCGCTTCCTCTTGAATGGCCTTATTCTTGGCCAACACGCGCTGACGTTCAGCTTCGCGGTCAGTAATGAACTTCTTCAAGTTATTGAAATCAAAGTTAAAGTTCCAAGTATAATTGCACTTCTTTTGAATCGAATCCTTATCTGCGTTGAAGTTAACAGCCTTCAACTCTGACTCGGTCTTCCAGTTGCAGGTCCAGTTCTGACGTTGCAGCGATGTCACGTATTTGGGGTATTCGCCGGACTCCACAGGCATCTGAAGTTGAATCTTATGGCCCTGATCGATGACCGAATCGACGTTCACGTTACGTTCTTCCAGTTTTCCGGTCTTCTCGTCCTTCACGTAGTACTTGTCGAAGGTAACCGGAGTCCGAAGATCTTCGCCCTTGGCATCGACCAACGGGAAATTATTGAAAATCACCGCTGCGCCAGGCGGCGTTGTTGTGATCGTAATCGTCCCAAAATACTCGGTTTCGACGTCTGCCGTCAGTCGAGCATCGAACTCCTGTTTAGCTTCCATGCTTAGCGGAGTCAGGTTGGCAGACCCCATAAAAGCGAAGTCTCCAGAAGCCTGTTCCTGCCACTTGCCTTCGGTGATTTCCAGCACAAGTGGTTGGTAACCTGGGGAAGTGACCTCGACGTTATAAGCGTCTTTGATGTTCAGGTTCGAAAAACGTGTGCCCAGCCCGAGCTGCAGCTCGCGCCACTCTTCGGTGGATGTTTGGCCAAACTGAAGCTGACCATTCACTTTCACCATGGCGTACTGCGGATTGCCCGAAATGATCAGATTGCCGAACTTATCGAGCGCGTCGAGTTGCTGTTGTTTGTACTCCGCTTCGATGCGCGCCTTTTCAGCAAGACGACGTTCACGAAGGTCACCACTAAACAACGCACCGACGTCTTCGAACGACCCGAAAGCCGCGATCGCGCCCACACCGATCACCAATGTGGCGAGCGCCACACCGACGTAAAGAGCGGTGTTGGACTTCTGAGGCGTCTCAAGATCGCCGAGGTCCTCTGAATCCAAATAGCTGGCTTTCTTGGACGTCTTCGCCTCGCCGTCGTTGACGAAGAGATCGATACCCGCGTTCTTCTTTTTGGGTTTTTCCGCCTTCTTTTCCGCTGGCTTTTCGGCCTTCTTTTCTGCGGGCTTTTCGGCCTTCGCTGCCTTCGCAGGAGCCTTCTTTTCTTCAGCCTCTTCCGCTGCAGGCTCTTCTGCAGGCTCTTCCACTACAGGCTCTTCTGCAGGCGAGGCTTTTTTCTTTTTCTTGGTCGCCGGGACATCAAAAATCCCGCCGAGGCCTGCCATCACGTTTTCGGCGGACTCGTCGCTGGCCGGAACTCGCTTCTTATCGACGCCCATTTCCGCGGCTTTTTCGTCAATGATGTCGTCTGCGGTCTTCTTTTTTTTCTCGTCGGACACGGTCACCCTCGTGGCGTGGGTGTCTGGAAACACCCGTGAAAATTGACGCACACGCGCACGTGCTGCGGCCGCGGAGATTAGTCCCTCAAGAAGTTGGTTGTCAATTCACAGTGGAGTGCGCCAGAAAATCTGCGGCGCCATCGAAGCGTCATTCACCCCTTGAGGGCGTTGCAATGGGCTGAGGCGGCCAGCAGGGCCGAGGTTTTCACCGATCAAGCGCAGGCGAATGATTGACCAAAAAAGTTGGCTTCGTCGTCCTCGTTGACCTGCCACGCGTCCTGAGTCCAATCAGGACGAAGCACTTCACGAGTCGCTTCGCGTTCGAATGCCGATGATTGTTCCATGAATCCACCGGCATCGAAGCCTGTGACCTCTTTGGTGCGTTCACGAGACCAGACCGAACTCGAGCCGATTTCTTCTTGGGTGGTGTCGCTCATCACTTCCTGGACGTCAAAACCAACAACTTCTTTGGTTTGTTCGCGTGCCCACTCAGCCTTTTTTCTCTTTCGCTTGCTCATATTATTCTCACGATTCGATATTTGGTGAAGACACTTAAGTCATCGGCGCGTGGGTTCGATCATTTAGCGAAATTTTAGAGAATGTAGGTTTAAGTGTGACAGTGGGGGTTGAAGGCCAAGCAGAACGCCGCCTGAGGCAAGCCGTAACGCAAAAAAAACTGCGACATGGACCGCTTTGGCGAACGTAGAAGCGGTCGTACTTCCATGATATGCGTATGGGCCAAAATTCGACTCGATAGGAACACCATGGCGGATACGATTCTTGTTACCGGCGGCGCCGGCTTTATTGGCTCGGCACTTGTGCGACAC
>JBBKVQ010000158.1:0-8045 GCA_037968515.1 Bradymonadaceae bacterium | reverse complement strand
TATGTGTTCGACCTCGACCACCGTTTGACTCCGCCACGATGGGTGATGGCCGCGGATGGACACTCGCCTACGACTCGAGCAATCGACTCGACCAAATTAATATCGGTGTCGATACATATGACTTCAATTACGGCGAAGACGCCCATTTGGCCGAGGTTCTAGGCGGCGAAGCCAATATCGCGTTTGTCTGGGATGGCCCGTTGCCGATCAGCCAAACGACCAGCGGCGCGGTCAACGGCAGCGTCGATTGGACGTGGGAAGACGGCACGCTGAGCCTTGGCTCGATGTCGATCAATGGCGAGGTCATCGACTACACCTACGACAACGACGGCTTGCCGCTGCAAATCGGTGCGGAGTCGCTCTCGTACCTGGCCGACACGTATTTTCTGAAGCAGCGAAAGGTCGGAACGGCCCAGGTCGACTACACCTACAGCGAATTTGGAGAACTCAGCGAGCTTCGTGCTCGCACCAGTGCAGATTTATTACGTGTGCAATACACCCGCGATGATTTGGGCCGCATCACCCAAGCTCAAGAGGCGCTTCAGGGCACGACCACCACGTACAATTATGCTTACGACCTGCTTGGCCAAATCGTCGAAGTTCGCGTGAACGGTGTGGTGAGCGCCACGTATTCGTACGATGCGAACTCCAACCGAACCGGCGTAGTTTCTGCCGCAGAAACAGTGACCTCGGCCCAGATAACGCTCAACGCCGACGACCAGCTGACGCGCTACGGCAGCACGCTCTATCAGTACAACGCGGCGGGGCAACGCACCCGAAAATCAGACGGCGCCGCCATCACTCAGTACACCTACGGCGTGATGGGCGAGCTGCAGCAAGTCGTGCTGCCAGACGGCCGAACGCTGACCTACCAATACGACGCGCTAAAACGCCGTATCGGCCGGAAAATCAACGGCACGACTACCCACCGATACCTGTGGGCCGGCGGGCTCGCCCCCGTGGCCGAGGTGGATGCCAACGGCGTCACCACCACCGCCTATGTGTATGGAACCGGCATCAACGTGCCCGACTACTTTATGCGGGGCGGGATGACTTATGTGTTGGTCCGCGACCATTTGGGCTCGGTGCGATTTGTCGTCAATGCAACGAGTGGCGCTGTCGTCCAAGAACTGCGCTACGACACGTTTGGTCAGGTGTTGTTGGACACCAAGCCTGGTTTCCAACCCTTTGGATTTGCGGGTGGACTCTATGATCCCGACACCAGTCTGACCCGATTTGGAGCCCGAGACTACGACTCCCAAATTGGTCGATGGACGGCGCGGGACCTGGTGGCGTTCGGTGGGGGGCAGGCCAATCTGTACATCTATGCAGGCAACGATCCAGTCAATTTTGTGGATCCAGAAGGTGAAATCGCCATTCCAGCCGCCATTATCGCGGTACTCGGTGGGATTTGGGCCGCTGTAGAATTCGGTCTTACGGCCTATGATGTCTATGATGCGATAGCTACGGTGGTGAATCCGTGCGCCGATGATGTAGACAAAGTATTAAGTGTTGGTGGCTTGATTGCTGGCGCCGCGTTGCCCGGCGGCGGATATGGAGCGTTAGGTAAAAGGGCAGCAAGACGTAAAGCAATGCGCGAGGCGGGGATTCCTACTACACAACAGCCGATTAGACAGAAAAGTGTCAAGGCTCCGGATGAAACCCGGGCAGGTCGACAGTACACCTACGAAGTGCCGGCAGTCGGTGGCGGTAAAACGGAAATGTCAGTACAACACTCACTAACCGATGATGTCCCGGGACACGGACCACATTGGGAAGCCGGTCCAATCAAGCCCAGGGGGCAGTTCGACTCACTTGGACGTCCTCGACTTACGTCAGAAAAGGTCAAGGTTAATGAGTTTTAACAACATCAATCAACTCGCGATCGCGTTTCATCGCAAGCGACAGGCCGCTTCAGGGCTTGCGGAAGCCTTCGAACCAGTAGATCCTGAGGGATCGATTTTGCTACAAAACCAACTACAGAAACATGTCGATGAAATGCGGGACAGAAAAACTCTAAAAAATCGACGTTTCTCAGAACTGGACGACGCGATTGATGAGGCCGTCACGTTGATTAGTCGGCGTACCGATTTGGTGTTTGAGTGTTATGACAAGGAATCCACCGGCTTTTTTGTCGGAATGCCATCGAAGGAGACGCTTCTAAGTTTGTTACAAAATCGTTGGGAGGGTATGGCGATTGTGTCAAAGCAACTGGAAGAAGGTGTTATCCTTGATGTCGTTTTTGATGACCCATCATGGGGAGACTTCATAGAACTCGAATGGTGGTGAAATCCATGACCATGCCGGTTTAACACCGCAAATCAATAGCGTCCCCCACCACCTGACTCAAATTGGGATGCGAGATTACGATGTTCTGATCGGTCGATGGACAACCCGGAAATCGTGGGTGATATTGGCTCAGAAAGTGTTTAGTGCCGATGAATCTTTGCGTTTAGCGGAATCGTTTTTAAGTGTGGGGGGCTGCCTTGAAGCCAAATCGAAGTAAACCCGTCGGGATGAGTATTCAAGCCCGACCCAGATTTCCTAGCAGTTTGGAGTGCTTAAATGCGCAATAATGCCGATTATCATTGTCGTGTTTGTGGGTTACATCATCTCACTCCTCCCTGGGGAGAAGATGGCAAATGCCCGACTTACGAGATCTGCGACTGTTGTGGTGTCGAGTTTGGCTATGAGGATATCACACTTATCGGGATCGAAATCGCACGGTCCAAATGGCTGGCAAACGGCGCTCAGTGGTTCTCTCCTGAAGCTCGTCCTTTAGGCTGGGACTATAAAAAACAATTACTCATGGTACCTCTCGAGTTTCGCTAATACGCGAAGAGTCGGGTCGGTTTAGGTCGACTACACCTACAGCGAGTTTGGAGAACTCAGCGAACTACGTGCAGGCACCGATCTGGGCCGCATCACCCAAGCGCAAGAGGCGCTTCAGGGCACGACCACGACGTACGATTACACTTACGACCTGCTTGGCCAAATCGTCGAAGTCCGCGTGAACGGTGTGGTCAGCGCCACGTATTCGTACGATGCGAACTCCAACCGAATCGGCGTGGTTTCGGCCGCCGAAACAGTGACCTCGGCCCAGATTACCCTCAACGTCGACGACCAACTGACGCGCTACGGCAGCACGTTCTATCAGTACAACGCAGCGGGGCAACGCACCCGAAAATCAGACGGCGCCGCCATCACGCAGTACACCTACGGCGTGATGGGCGAGCTGCAGCAAGTCGTGCTGCCAGACGGTCGAACCCTGACGTACCAATACGACGCACTAAAACGCCGCATCGGCCGGAAAATCAACGGCACGACGACCCATCGATACCTGTGGGCCGGCGGGCTCGCGCCCGTTGCCGAGGTCGATGCCAACGGTGTCACAACCACCGCCTACGTGTATGGATCCGGCATCAACGTGCCCGACTACATGTTGCGCGGCGGGGTGACTTATATGTTTGTGCGCGACCATTTGGGCTCGGTGCGATTTGTGGTCAATTCGGCGAGTGGCGCTGTCGTCCAAGAACTGCGCTACGACACCTTTGGTCAGGTGTTGTTGGACACGAACCCAGGCTTTCAACCCTTTGGATTTGCGGGTGGACTCTACGACCCCGATACCAGCCTGACCCGATTTGGAGCGCGAGATTACGACGCTCATACTAGGCTTGAGCCACTTCCACGTTACATTGGATGGCGAGTTGAGTGCGATTTCGAGACAGTTTATGATAAATGTCCGCTTTTCCAAGGGGTTTTATGACTGTTAAACTGATACCCCCCCGTTTTTTGAAACTGTTTCTGCCTGGGCTTGCTGTTGGTTGGGCCATTATCCCGACCGTAATTACTTATGCTTTCATCAAAACACTACTCGCTCCAGGGGACCCGCCCATCCATTTGTATATTTTGTGTGCTGTATGGTGCGCAGTTGTAGGATGGGCCTTCTTCGCACTTTTTAGCGTGGTTTCTTCAATCATGAAGGCCACGACCAAACTTGAAATCGACTTTTCAAACGGCTGGTTAAACGCAAACAACAAACGCATACCTATCGACTCGAGTTTACTTCGCCTAGACGCGTCGCCCCCTAATGTCCGTATTATGGCTGGTGGGAAAAAATATTTTGTGACAAAAAAATGGAGTGGATTTGATCAGGCTGTTGAGTGTTTGCAAAAGCAAAACATGAGTCCAAACTAAATTGTCGTCTCAGGAATGTGATGTGACCGGGGAGGACAAGTCCTCCGTCGAAAACAAGGAGGCATAACGTTGAAAAGGGCCCATGTAATCACGATAACGCTGCTGGTCGGCTTGGTTGTTTGGGCGTGCCAAAAACGACCAGACGAAAGCTTAACTGCGACGAGCAGGATCAGCGTTTATGCTTCGATCGATGAGGCGATGGACGTTGCGGGCGCAGGTTTCACGGTTCTAGAGAACGGCGAAAGTGCCACTGTCTTGGAACATATCGATGTGAAACATTACATCATTTACCGTGTACGATTGAGCGACGGCCGCATCGGTGTTGTGAATGACGGAAACATCGTCATCAGCCACGATGACGTCTCATCCAAGCAGTTTTTTTCACGACTGGTCGACAGTGGCCAAGGCTTGAGTCCAGCGATGGCAATCCGAAGAAGATGGGCGGCTTTAAGTCTTCATGAGCGAATATGAATACGACCCAATTAAAGAGCCCGAAGAGTGGAGGCCGCTCCGGGCTAATCTTGGCCTCTGGCGTCGTGATTTGGTTGATGGCAGCCACGTCGAATCTGCCATCTGATGTGTTTGAGCATCAGAGATACCCAAGCATGGCAGGATGGAGTCTGGCGGCTCTCGTGTTCTTTTTTACTCTTGGACTCAGTTTCGTCTTTTTGGGTGGTCGTGACGTTTGGCAATCATGGCAAAACACACTGGTCATTCCACCGGATGGTCAATCTGTCATAGCAGGCGGGAAAGACTACACGCTCGCCGATATTTCGCGTGTGGTTTTGATTCCATCGCGAGAGGAGCCATACGCGTTTGTTTGCCAGTTCAGGGATGGGTTTGATGTGGGGTTTAACGTACACGACAAGGGCTACGAGGCCGCAATGTCTTGGATTCGTGAACATCTGGAGACTTCCGTCGAGGTTATGACTTTAGAGGATTTTGCGCCCTATTTTGGAAAACCCAAATGGCTTAAGCGCATGATGAAAATTGGGTGGTTTTAGCGTTTCGGGCAGGGGATGAGATGGAATTTACGATTCAGAGCACGGCCCCAACAATGATCAATGAGGCGGCAAAACAACCTGACTTACAAAGCCTCTCTTTGACTGAGTTGAGGATCTGTTTTTCCAAGCGAATCGAGCTTTTGGTCGACGGTGCGGAAGTTATCGTTCTGGAACAAGCGCCGGTTATTGGAGCTATGCTCGATTTCGTGGACGCTCTTCATCGCCTGAGCAAAAGTTCGCGGAAAGTAGAGGTGGTTGATTTCTATGGTGAATATGTTTTGGTGTTCCACGAGACCGCCGGAGTCATCACGTGTAAAAGCGAGTTTACGGGCGAAAAAATCCAGGTGTCACGTTCCATGTTCAAAACCGCGATTCAGATTTGGAGCGAGGAGATGCTGACTGGGATTGAGGCATGCCATCACGGGATACTCCAAAATTCTGAATATCAACAAGTGAAGAAGTATATGGTGGATTCACAACAAACTGGCGTCAAATATGGTTGAGTCGATCGTTGATATTGATGGTTTTCTTTCCGCAAAAGGCGGTCTTCATGATTGCAGGATCACGGACTTCGTCTGGAGTTTGAAAGCCAATCGATTGGCCCTCTCGATTTTGGATTTAAATGCAGGCTTCTTTGAACTGCCAGAGTATTTGGGTTCCCAGCCAGGCTGTCTAGCTTTTGATGACGTCGTGTCGGTTCAAGCCGATGTCGTTCGTTTGAACGACAATCTTTGGATTTATGACGTCGCGTACGCTCTGCGCGATGGTTCGCACGCCATGGAATTTATGTTTACTCCCGCCGGGAAAATGATCATACGTTTTGGGGCTTTGAGTTTTGAGCCCTTGTTGGAGGTCTGATGGCGGGCGACATCAAATTTCACCTTCACTTGGTGCCGACAGACGCTGTCGCAGACCTCCGTCTCAACACAGATGATGCTTTGGCGCTCGTCAAATGGGCCCAGGCGAACTCGTTGATGATCGTGGGGATCGATGGATTTCATCAAGAGGCGAAGGGGCTCCGCCCAGACCTGTCCCTGATTGCAGACTTTTCGGCGACTTTTGACGAACCAGGTAGCTGGGATCACAGAGTGACGGTTTCCTGCGCGGCCGCATATAAATTTGTCGAAACGAACGGGGCGGCTGATGTGCGATTCAACTTCGTTTTCGCTGAGCAGTCAGAGGACAAATGAGGAATCCTGTTTATTGAAACATATGTGGACAAGCATCCGATATTGAAGCCAAGGGGCAAATGAATAGCATTGAACTAGTACCGCCGCGCTTCCTTAAGCTGGGGCTCGTAAGTCTTGCAACGGTTTTGATATTCCTGCCGAGTCTCATCACCGTTTTGTTCACCAAAACCCTAGCCGCCCCTGGCAATCCGCCGACTCATTTATACGTCATGTTTGCGATTTGGTGCGGCGTTGTCGGATGGGCCTTTTGGGCGCTATTCAGACAGATGTTTTCTAGTCTGCGGGCGGCAACCAGACTTGAGATCGACTTTCCCAACGAAGTGTTGCGGGCACACGGCAAAACCCTGAAGGTCGAATCGTTCCAACTCAATTCATCGACGTCGCCACCACGTCTCCGAATCGTCGCAGGAGGACAGATATTTCTTGTGACAGGCAAGTGGAGCGGGTTCTACCGGGCTGTGAATCACCTTCGTCCGGATCTGACGCTCGATATTCACGAATGAGCCGAGTTGGAGTCGCGATGCCTCTAAGCGTCCTATTCGTGTCACTGCGACCGGTGCGCCAGGGACTGCGTTAGACGAAACCACGAAGGGGTGATAATTGCCAATTCACGGAGGTTCGTCGTGAGGATATCACTAATTTTATTCTGTTTTTTGGTTGCATCGTGTTCGGATGATACGCGGCAACATAGTGTTGATTCGAACACGAATGGCGCAGATATGGGCGTACAGGTCCTAGATATGGCCACCAACCAGAATCCCGCGGATATGACGCCAGATGCCTGTGTTGATTGTGATGTCTCGATAGACGCCGCAGCAGATGCATCGGATATGGCGCTTTTGGGGTGTTTGAACCCTGCAAACGAAGGTCAGCCCTGCGATGGGACGGTGCCCGAGGCCGTCTGCGCCGATGCACAAACACTTAGAACCTACGACTCTGGGGGGACCTGCTCTGCCGGTGAATGTGTGTTTGACTCCATCGAGACGACTTGTGGTCTGGGTTGCGCAAACGCGACGTGCACTTTCGATTGCGCGGGTCAGCAATGCGTCGCTGAGGTGCTCGCCGCCAATCAAGCTGGGGCTCAAGATATCGCGCTTGATGCAACCCATGTCTACTGGTCATCAGCCAATGGTGACCAGCTGATGCGGGTCAGCAAGACTGGGGGCGTACCTGAGGTCGTGGCGGATACGCAGGATAGACCGGGGGGCATCGTCTTGGACGCAACCCATGTGTATTGGACGAGCGTTTATGACAATAAGGTTCAGCGACGCCTGAAGGCGGGCGGCACGATTGAATTGATCGCCGAAAATCAAGACGGTCCTTTGGGACTCGCGGATGACGGAACGTACATTTATTGGGGGAATTATATTGCCGATACGATTATGCGCTGGCCCAAGGCTGGCGGGGCCGTCGAGACCTTCGCCGATAACCAAGACTACCCACACGGCATCGCAACTGACTCAACCCATGTTTATTGGGTGAACTATTTTGCGGACACGATTATTCGAAAGGCCAAAACAGGTGGTGCCGTGGAAGTCCTTGCGATGGCGCAGGACGGCGCCACCGGAATTGCGCTTGATGCTACTCATGTCTACTGGACGGCCGCATCGGATAATGCCGTCAGACGGCGGCCTAAAGCGGGCGGAGCCGTCGA
>JBBKVQ010000157.1:0-9581 GCA_037968515.1 Bradymonadaceae bacterium | reverse complement strand
CCTATCTGCCAATTTGGACGGTCAATAAGGCTCAACCGGTAAAGGCGGAAGGCCCAGGCGTTCTCTGGCGATATTGCTAACTTCATTGCTTTCATCATTGATTAAAAGACCCAACATCTCCGAATCGGAGTGACGATGTCGGGCGACATTTGTTCTGACGCCTTCGGTCAAATCCTTTACCATTTTGGCCAAAACCTCCCGAGGCAACTTCCGCTTTACAGCGTCGCAGCCTAGCTGAAGACTAATCAAGTTCAGAAATGACATGATAGGCGGTTTTCGCCGACGATATTACTTTTGCCCACTCGGCGCATTCAAGATATTGGGCATCGGACATCCCTGTTCCGTATTTCTTAAAAATATCAGACAATTGCCGACACACTTCTATAACTACTTCCGCTTCTTGTTCATTTCTCAAAATCACATCAATGTAGCCTATGGCATCGGAAGCGAGATCCATATCATCGAAAAGAAAATGGACCGAATAATCAAGCTCATCGTATTCTACGCCATTTGGATAATCTTGATTCAACCAACATCGCCTTTGATAGTGTAAATCACTCAAGTCTTGCAGATATTCAATCAACTCATTCCTCATTTCCGGGAACTTAATCATGGTGAATCCCATCGATGCTTTTTCTTTGATCGACCCAACCATTCCAAAATCCGCAACATTAAGCCGGTGGTCAATTGCAAGAAAATGGGTTCAATCGAATTCTGTAAGGAAGTCTTCGTTTTCATTCAAATAGGCGTTTCCGGGCTCGGCGATACGATCATAGATGACAACAATTGCTCCTGTGGCAATCGCGGTCGTGACAAAAAGCCTAATGCCGCACACCAAAAATCCTGCGAGATTCAGCAGCCCAGTAATCATGATTACGCCCAAAATTTGCCACTTGTAGCCGCTGGCGATTTCCCAACTTGCGGAGAGCGCAGACACGTAGTGCAGGTTTTTATCTACAACGACCAATCCAACAAATTGGAACCCGACAAAAAGTATTAACGAAGGTATCGTGCAAGCCAAAGAGCCAAAGTAGATCGCAATCCAAGTCGTTACCATCATGCTCTTCCGGTGCGACCAAAGCCAAAAGTAAAAAGAAACGATAGAGATTCCCGACACCATTAACAAAAAACGCATACAGACCACCAAAGAGTATGGTTTCAAAAGGACGTTCCTTGATGAACTCCAACGCTTTCCTCACGGCATGTTTTGTGGGACCTGGACGACGAAAAGCCGGAAACTCTTCTTCCCAATCAGACATCTCCACTCCTCAAAAAAAAACACATCAATCTGGCGCTCAGTCGAAGGCCATCAACGTGTCTTCGTCGACTTCCAGATAGGCGTTACCTGGCTCGGCGATGCGGTCGTATACGATGACCACCGCCCCTGTCGTGATCGCGGTTGTGACAAAAAGCCCGACACAAAAAAACAACGCCCCGGCGGTGTTGAGCAGCATAATCATGACCAGCAATATCAGCAGGTCCCATTTATGACCGTCCGCGATCCGCCAGCTCGCCTTGAGTGCGTCGAGGTAGCGAAGGTTTTTATCCAAAACGATAAGACCTACAAATTGGAACCCGAGCATGAGCATGATTCCAGGGATGATCACGGCCAAGTAGCCTCCGAATATGGCAAACATCGCCAAAATGTCGGTCAATACCAAGGGAACCATCAATGGCATCACCCCTCGCACATGTTTAAGTTGCGCATCTTGCCCTCGGACCAAACGCAGCCAAAAAAGCATCACGCCGCCGTCGATTCCGATTTGCAAAATGTAGAAGGCTAGCAGAGCTGCGAGTAAAAGAAGCACCACAATGACCGTGATGGTTGCTTCGGTTAGCCCAACTGCCCCGATAACGGGCGAAATGAATCCGAGGATCGAATCTGCCTGCTCGTAATACGTGTCTGGTTCCGGGCTCGTGCGTGAGCCGGGAAATAGCCGGCTGGGATTCAACCAACCGCCACCCGTGCCGGTGATGGTCTGAATGAATCCAAATAGCAGCGTTTCCTTTGGGCGCTCTTTCACGAAGCGAAAAGCAGCACGAAACGTCCGGTCAATCACCCCGTTCGGAACCACGTCGCGGACGAGCTTCACATCATCCAGACCCGGTCCCCGTGGGGAAGGTGATTCATGGTCCCAGTCGGACATTTCCACTCCCAGAAAAAAACGAGATCAGGCAGTTCGACTCAGTCGAAGGCCGTCAGGGTTTCCTCGCCGACGTCCAGATAGGCGTTCCCAGGCTCGGCGATTCGATCGTACATAATGACCATCGCACCAGTAGCGATGGCGGTCGTGACAAAGACTCCGACGCAACACGCCAATACACCGACGAAGTTCAAAAGCGCCAACAAGATGACCAGTAGGAGCAGGTCCCATTTATGGCCTTCTGTGATGCGCCAGCTCGCTTTGAGGGCGTCGACGTAGTGCAGGTTCTTGTCCAAAACGACCAAACCAACAAATTGAAACCCGAGCGTCAAGATGATCCCCGGGATGATCAAAAGCAGATAGCCACCGCTGATCGCTAACCACATCAGAAGATTCGTGAAAATGAGCGGAACCAGCAGAGGAATCACGCGACCTGCATGATTTAATTCTGCATCCTGACCACGCACCAAGCGTAACCAAAAAAGCTGTGCTCCGCCCTGAAGGCCAGCGTTCAAAACCAACATGAAGGCCAGAAACACGAAGGAAATGACCAAAATAACCGCAATAATCGCGAATTCCCCAGCGGCTATTCCAAAAAGGCTTCCCACCACCCCGATGATCGAGTCTGCGTTTTCGTAGGTATTATCGGTGGCCGTGTCGTTGCCGAGTTCCGCCAAATCAATGAGTGCGCTTGGATCAAAACAACCCGATCCGCCGCCTCCAAAGATCGTTTGCAAAAAGCCAAAGAGGATCGTCTCGACCGGGCGTTCTTTGACGAACTGAAAAGCCCGCGAAATCGCGCCTGCACCGGGTTCGTGAGGACGATCATCCCGAGTAAGCTTAACGTCCTCGACGCTAAGTGTTTCGCCGTCTTTGCGATGCGCAGGTAACTCGTCATGCCAATCAGACATGTCCACTCCAATAAAATTTATTGGAGCAGACTACCTTAGTCGGCGGCAGAAGACACGCGATGTGAAGGGTAAACAGGACCCGACGCAGGAAGCGCCGGGTCATCAGCAATTAGAATGCTGTTTGACCAACGTTGAGCAGGCCGAACGTCGAAGTGGTCTCTAGTAACGTCCATTCGGACTTGTCGTTGATATCAGCGTCATTGGTGCGCTGCAGGGTGACCGAAAGGTCCGAATCAGGCAGACCAAGTACGGCGTTATCGCAGTAATCGATGTCTACGTAGCCACCTGCTGGCACGGTGCCATCGATGTTTTGCCACTGCATCGCCGCCACAAGTGTGGCTGCCGCGGACTCAGAAGCTCCGGCAGCGTTGGGCGAGCTGCCACATCCTGTCAGGACACCATCTTGAATCGTTCCCACGTTGTCGTAGACAGTCAGCGTGTTGTCGGTCGAAGTGATCCCGGAGTCTGTCGTAAAGAAGTCCCACGCCGAGTCGTAGTTCTTGATGTTGATCAAAGCTGGAAACTCGTCGATCGCGGTCGTCTCATTGACCTTTGAGATATAACCGCAGCCGATATCGTTGGCGTCAAAGTGCAAGACGATAAGATCGTTCGTAGCGACAACGACGTCGGGGAAAGTGAAGACGCTGCTTGTGCGTTCAAAGAATGTGAAATCACGCAATGTTCCGCCGGTGACCACGCGGAATTCAACGGCATCACAGCCACCTCCTTCATTGGCTGCGATTTCGTTGATGCGAATCGTCGCGATCACCTCGTAGGCGAGGAACGTTTCGGAATTTCCGGTGGCCGATACACCCGCGCCCAACACGTCTAGGACGGTGTCAGCGACGGTGATGGTGTAGGTCGTCCCGGGAGCCTGCGAACTTGTAGTAAGCGTCACCTGATTGCCGTTCACGACGGCTGCTGTCACGGTGAGACCATTATCAACTGTGAACTGAGTCGCGGTAGCAGCAACGGTTGCGTCGTCCACTGGACGCGAGAAAGTCAGCACCACCGTGGTGTCGCTCGAAGCCACGGCGTTTTGAAGAACCGGAGCCGGACACACGATATTGCTGAGTTCTGTGTCGTAGTATGCCGAAAGTTGGGCTTGAGCCGCGAAACGCCACAGTGGCGTGTCGTTAAGGTTCATTGTGCAACCGGTTTCAAAACCGTAGGCATCCGCAAGCGTGGTTGGCAGGCGTAAACGAAGATCGTTGGTTCCGGTCACACCAATGGTTTCGACGGTCGCAGACGAGTGATCCGTGCCCGCTCCGTTGAAGCCAGACGTCACTGTGAAAGCGGTATCGACGAGCTCAAGCTCATAATCGCTTAGAGCCGTTACAAGGTCAGTGGTTGCCCCGACGTCTTGGGTGAGCAGCGTCACGTCGTAGCCAAAGCCGAGGACGGTCAGGTTGGCGATTGCAGTTGCTTTCGGAAAGCCCTCGCTCCCAACTTCTGCGGTCGTGACGTCGAACGATACGATATCACCGACAACGACCGATTCCGTGCTCTCGACAAAGAGAGCCGGTCCCGTTGGGCTGGCTTGAACGAAGAAGCCCTGGGCATCATTGCCAAGGCCTGCTTTGATATAAGTGATCGCGGCGCCACTGATCGTTCCTGTCAACGCGCTGCGCACCGCGGTGATTTGAGCTGCTGCTGCAGGATCGGGCTCGGTCACGAGCGTCATATCACTGCCCATATCCGCTTGGGTCATGTCGTCGCCCATGTCCGAGCCGGTCATGTCGTCGCCCATGTCCGAGCCGGACATGTCGTCGCCCATGTCCGCCAGATTGGTCATGTTGTTCGTGGTGTTATTCGTCGAGTTATTTGTCGTATTATTCGACGCGTTATTCGATGCGTTGTTTGACGAATTATTGGACGTATTATTCGTCGAGTTATTCGTCGTGTTGTTGGCTTTGCTGGGTTTGTCGTCGTCGCCACAAGCAACGGCGAGTGCCAGAAGCGTGAGAGGAAGTAATCGTTTGTTAAACATAAAAGAGCCTTCGCAATAATTTATAAGCTGACGCCTATGTAATCACCGAAGGCCCTCCTTTCAAGTCTTAGAGTGAATTGTCACCGAAATGACGCATAAAACCGAGAACTTGCACCGCCGCGACGCAGAAATCGCGCGACGGCGCAAATTCGATCAGGCTTTTTCGCCGAAACCGATGATCACATAACCACCTGATTTTTCGTCTTTTTGGACTTCAAGCAGGCCTCGTTTGGCAGCATCTTCGACCACTTCGTTGAAGCTTCGATAACCGTAGAAGGTCTCCGAGAACTGAGGCTTTTTCCGTTTGATGACCTGCTTAATATGCGAAGCCCAGACGTTTTCGTCTCGCTCTCGGAACAAGCCGTCAACGGTATCCAAAATCATCTCGAGCGCTTCTTCTTTCGAACCGAGCTCATCTGCGTGCTGAGAGCTCGCGTCTTTGGGTTTGACCGGACGCTTTGGACGAGCTGCTGCGTGGGCTTTTTGAGCCTTTCGTTGCTGACGAACAAGGTCATCATAAAAGATGTACTCGTCGCAGTTTTCCAGGAGCAGTCGGCTGGTTGACGACTTAACGCCCACGCCAATCACAAATTTGTTGTTCTCTCGAAGTTTCGACACCAACGGGGAGAAGTCCGAATCGCCCGTGATGAGGCAGAAGATGTGGACATGGGGTTTGGTGTAACAAAGGTCGAGGGCATCCACGACCATACGGATGTCCGCAGAGTTCTTGCCCGAGTAGGAAACATGCGGGATCTCGATCATCTCGAAAGCGGCTTCATGCATCGGCTTTTTGGCGACCTTGAAGCTCTCCCAATCGGAGTAAGCTCGCTTGACGACGATCGAACCTTTGTCGAGCAAACGCTCGATCACGAGGTTGATGTCGAAAACCGGATAGTTCGCGTCTCGCGCGCCGATCGCCACATTTTCGTAGTCGCAAAAGATCGCGATATTAGGGTTATTTGTAGGCAAATTTGCCATCTTTTCTTCCATTTTTCTTGGCCGCCTTCGCAGGCGACGCCCATTAATATTAAGGACAATTTTCAGGTGTAGAGTCTTCAGGTGTACGCAGCACAGGGTTTCCCTGAGCCAGCGACCTGACGAAACAAGCGTATTGAGCTAGGGCCTCAGGCTTATCGAACATCACATAATGACCCGCATCCGGATAGGCCGGCGAGTATTGCCGAGCAAAACCCGTGACACCTTGTGGCATGTTGGATTGAATCGGTAACGAAACAGCTTCGCCATTTCCGGCCCATTTCATCCAATCGAACGCTACAGCCTCAAGCACCGGGTCGGCAAGAGGCACTCCAAGCGCCAAAGAAACCGACGCGCGTCCACGCGGCGAGAAGTAGCGGTCTTCAAGCCCGGACGGATTGAACACGTGACGTGCTGGCGCGCCGCGATGTGGGCGTTGAATCACATGCTGGGCATGCAAGGTCGGGTCAATCCAGTCAAACACGTGCTGCAAGGCATTCAGCGCCGGATCAAATTCGTCGAACTCCTCGTCGGCGCCCAGTTTCAGCAGACGACGCAAGATCGGCTTGATCTCGATCGGGTCTTTGGAAGCCAGCGCGATTTCGATCAACGTGCCCCCCGAACCCGAGTTGATGAGCGCATCGATTTCGTTGGGGATCGACATCGCAGGAATCGAAATCATCGACCCCATCGATTGCCCCATGATCGCCATCGCATCGGCATCGAACTTGATGACCCCATCAGGGAACCACGTCGGATCAAGCGATGACGAGACCGCCGGATCGATCCTGATGTTCTTCATCAAACGAGAATGAAGCCCGAGTTCGTTCGACGCGATGATGAAGTTGTCGATCATCGCGCGCGGGTTCCCGAGGATATTATAGAGCTTCAAGCCGGTGGTGTCGGGCGATTGTGGATATCGCGTGTCATGCAGCGCGAAATCCATCGAAAATCCAGCGATGCCGTACCGAGCGACATTTGCCGCTGGACCACTGCCGACGACCGGTTCATCGGTCTTTACTGCGCGTGGTCCGCGATTCATCAGCTCCTTACCTTCGCCACCCGATCCGTGGGCGTAGAAGAACAGCGGATAGCCCTTAGCCGGCATGGCACGACGCGGAATCGTGATGTTGATCTGAATCGACTCTTGGTACTGAACTGCTGGTTTTCCATCAGCTCCAAAGATGATTCGCCCGGCCGGTGGCGCGGAATACGGAAGCGGTCCTTCCTGGATATTGGGGACGTTGTAGAACGCTTTCAACACCACGTAATCGTCGTAAACTGCGAGCTCTTCGATGGGCTTAGTGGTGTCGAGCGTTGGCTCGGGAAGCGCAGCATAAAAGTCGTAGATTTCAACCAGGCGAGTGGTCGGGTCGAAAGTCGTGAACAGCGTGAAACCGGCTACTTCTGCTGCCGGTGTGCCTGCGGCCACGATCGCAGCTTTTGCTGCCGAATAATCGCTGGCCAGCACCGTCCCGTTTTTGCCAGTCTGATCGGTCCCGCCCAAGAGCGCGGACAACACCTCAGGCGTTCCAACAGACTCGCCGGCCAAATCATGCACGCCCGTGGTCACAACCAGCGCGTAAGTGGTGTTGGGCTCGCGAAGCAAACCCAGCGGAGACCCGCATGCCAACTGGTTGGTTGGATGGTGTGTTCCGGCATTGGCCGTGAACTTACATTTGACTGGAATTCGCTCGCCGACCTTGGCCGAGTCGGCATCCACGTCGATCAAAAACACGGTGGCAGTCGGCTCCATCGACATTTCGAACGTCGTAGGGATGGATGCTGGATCCAACGCACCGTCGAAATGCATGAATACAGCGCTCGTAAGGCCAAATCCCGTTTTCAGATCGTCTCCGGCATCAAGCCATAATTTACCGACCTGCAGCCCATAGAGGGATTCAAAATCGGTGTATCCGACCGTGCCATCGGCTTTCAGGCGAATATCAGACGGAAAAGGCACATCAAAAAATGAACCGAGGCCTGGGTTGAAATTGAACGTCGTCTTTGCGTCGGTTGAGACGTCCGCGGCGTCAGAAGTACTCAGATCTGAGCCGGCATCTGGTGTGATATTCGGTTTACTATCGTCGGAACACGCCACGAATCCACAGGCCAAAAATACTACAAGCTTCTTCATCTTCTTCCTTCTTCATTCCCAAAGGGGCACCATCGAAATTCCAAGGGAGGCTGGCACTCTGAAGAGCAGACCTCCGCCAACCCACCCAATGTCCGTACCACCCAGTTTCGCATAACTCGTTTCAACAAAAAAACCGACCCCGCCTTCGCCCTCGCTAAAGCCGATCGTGCACGAATCGGACGCCACAGGCTCGGGATCTCCCGGTCCGGTGATGTCTTGGATGGCGCATTTTGCGAAGGGGCCGGTTGTAAAACTCGTCCACTCCATTGTCGCTTGAAGGGTCAGTCCAAATCCAGAGTTAAAATCATCGGTAAACAGAAAGTGACCCTTGGTGTTGAGGCCCCAGCGCCATCCTGAGCCTTCTACGTCGAACGCTAAGGGGTGCAGCCATCCTGCCTCCAAAAAAGGCCCATGCAAGAGGGTTCCGGAGCTGCTTGGATAGATGCCCCAACCCGGCCCGATATCAAGGGCACGACGGTGGCGGTCCAAGAAGAACTGGGACAAGTGCACACCAGCACGAAGCGGGAAAGTGACCGCCCCTTGCTCGTCATCGCCAAGGCGGACGGCTGCTCCAACGTCGAGCTTGGCTGGGGGAATCGCAAATGGCAGCGGGATGCACCCAGTCGCAAACACTAATGCCAAAGGCCACAGTCGCTTCAATGCTCGCCTCCATAAAGAGCTGAGCGCACCGATTCGCGGAATTCGGGCTGAATCTTCTCGAACTGGGTCAGTAGCGTTTTGAGGTCACGGCGCCGTGATTCGGGATATTCATCACAAATCGGGCAGGCCACCGGCGACAACCCGTGCTGGGCTACCCAAGCAACAATCTTTCGTTCCTCAACCAAAATCAGCGGTCGAATCGTCGACACTCCGCGCTCCGAGGGCGTAAGCGCCTTCAACGGGTCGAGTCGACGTTGGAATAATAGATTTAAAAAAAACGTCTCGACGGCGTCATCAAGGTGGTGACCAAGCGCCAGCTTCGTAAACCCATTATCGTCGCAAAATTTGTTCAAGATTCCCCGACGCATCCGTCCACAGATCGAGCACGGGATCTGACCCGGCTTCAGGTTCTGCTGAACCACCGAGTGCGTGTCTTCTTGGATCACCAGACATTTGATGCCTAGCGCCTCCAGATTCGCGTCGAACGCTGGACGGTCAAAGCCCGGCTGCATTTGGTCCAGATGGACGCCCGTGATCTCGAAATCAAAGTCGGCCCGCTGCCGCAATTGGTCGAGCGCAAGGTAGAGCAGAAGGGAGTCTTTGCCGCCTGATATGCCGACTGCGACGCGGTCACCGGGTTCGATCAGCGCAAACTCACGGACCGCTCGCTCCACGAGCCGGGTTACGCTGGCTGACGGGGAAGGAACAGGAGTTAGGATAGGTGCGACGCTCATCGGGAAACCGACCGAAGAAATGACGTTGGA
>JBBKVQ010000156.1:0-16019 GCA_037968515.1 Bradymonadaceae bacterium | reverse complement strand
GTACACCTTGCGCTGGTATCTTTCGACCAGTTCTCGGAAGGCATCTCGATCGCCTTGTTGAGCAAGTTCAACGATTTGCAGGTCGTCGCGTTCCACTTAGTCTCCATGCACGTCGCGGTCGCCATATACCACGACTATTCTAGGCACGTCTTGGAAATTTGAGCCAAGAATCAAATTGGCAGATTTGAGGTGGATCAAATCATCGCTCCTGTTGCTTGAAGGCGTTGATTCAACCTGTCATTCTCTTGCCGCACAGCCGCGAGGGAATTGGATTCATGCGTTTATTGATTTTTGTTTTTGTGTCGCTTTTTTTGGTGTTGGCGAGTTGCTCTGACGATGGGTCGGTAGACCAATGTGTCGGGGTTTCTTGCGAGTTCGGGAGCTGCGATCCCTCAAGCGGGCTTTGCTCCAACCCGACATCTTGCGACGACGCACAAGAGTGTTTGGCCGGATTCACCTGCCTGTTCAACAAGTGCAAAGCCGAGGTCGCATGTGCCGCGGACGGCTCCTGCCCACGAGGCGCCTGCATGGACGGTGCCTGTGTGAACCCTACTGTTTGCGCGTTTGCCGCACAGTGCTTGGAAAACCACGGCTGTGTTGAAGAGTCATGCGTTTTCGATCGATGCGCCGAAGTGGATTGCCCACGCGGAGAGTGTTCAAAAGACAGCGGCGAATGCGTCAACAAGATCGTTTGCAGCGAGGCCAACCAAGCAAGCGATTGCACCGAGGGTTTTGTTTGTTACGGACAGGTTTGCACCGAAGAGGTCACGGTATGCCGCGACATCACGTGTGATCGGGGCGTTTGCGACCCCGCGAACAAGAACTGTGGCAACCCAAAGATGTGTGCGACGGACACTAACTGCATCGACAATTTTTTCTGTAACGACGCCTCGGAATGCCAACTGAATGTCTGCGACGCACAAATGATCCCATGTGGGCGGGGCGTGTGCGACCTGCGCAGCGGTGAGTGCATCAACGCAACCAGCTGCACAACGCAGGCGGGGTGCACCGACGGGTTTTCGTGTGTCGGCGGAGCATGCATTGAACAGGGCTTAGAATGCGGGGCGCAGGGGTGCCTTGGAAATCAAGAGTGCACGCTAGACGAACTGACTCTGGCGGCGACTTGTGGTGAAAACCCAACGGGTTGCACATCATCCGTTGATTGCGCGGGTGAACGCGTTTGTCGAAACGGCGCGTGTCTGACGGCAGCCGTCTGTGTTCCGGATTCGTTCGAACCCAATAATACGGTCGCGACTGACTTTCAGGCGACGGTCGTCGACTCGACCGTTGAAGGCACGGTATGTCGCGGGGATGTTGATCTCTTCAGCTTTGACACACGCATCAGCCCGCTTTTCACGGGGTCGCTTTTGGCCGTGTTGGCCTTCAACGAAGAAGACCTGGGGCTTGGAAACGTCAAACTGGAAATCGTCGATTCGATGGGAGTGGTGGTCGCAAACACTCAGAGCAACGCCGCGGGCGTGGCTCGAGTAGAATATGCTGTTTCGGCTCTTCGGCGCGGTATCTACACCATTCGAATCACGGATGTGGACGTGAAACTCGCTGGCGCACGCTACCGACTTTTTGTGGACTTGCTTGATCCCATTGCAGCGCAGGCATGCCTGAACCCAACCATTTTGGAATCGGGCGACCGGTTGACGCAAAACTCGACTTCTGGAGCAAGCTTTCAGCTTGGCTCGACGTGTACATCTCCGACCAACCCTGCTGGGGAAGACATCTTTGCCTTCACGCTCGATGCGTCAAAGTTTGTTGACCTGAGCATTACTCCAAAAAACGGCGCTGCTCTGTCGTTCTCTATCCGACGCCAGTGTGAAATCTCGGTGGTCGACTTGGCGTGCAAAGCACCGGCGGCGTCCGGGGTTATGACGCACAAAAAGGTGATGGACCCGGGCACTTACTTCGTGATCGTGCAGGGCACTCAGGGAAATCCAGGCGGTGAGTACGACCTTTCGTTCGACACTACCGAGACGTTGTGCAGTGCCGCCGACAACGCCTGTGTCGGGGCAAATCTGAATTTCACGTACTTCTGCAATGACGAAGGCACCGCGTTTCTAACCGCACAGTGTCCAAACGGCTGCGATCTCGGTTCGGGAAACTGTATTCGGAGACCAACCGACGTGTGTGCAACGGCAACCGACGCGACCAACGGGTACGTGGGTGTTGTCACTTGGAACACGCTGACTAACGACTACGACCCTGGCGTTGGCGGCTGTGTTCCAGACGTTTCCGGCACACAGACAAACGGCCCAGATGCAGCGTACAAAGTTGATGTTCCGGCGCAATCACGGGTGCGCGCGACCCTCTCGCGGGCCACGGGCGACTATGTTTCGCTGTACGCTGTGACCAGCTGTTCGGACCTTTCGACCTGCAAAGCCGCGGCAAACAGTTCAGCGTTTAACGATGAAGAATTACTGTATTTCAACACCACAAACGCGGTGCAGACGATCTTTGTGATCGCCGATATTGAACGCGACACAAGCTACGGAACAAGCAACCTAGCAATCGATGTCGCACCACTCGTGTGTGTGCCGTCAGGCGGTATTTGTGTGGGCAACGCGGCACAGACCTGCAACGCAGACGGCACGGCCAAGACCAGCAAAAACTGCTCGTTCGGCTGCACCGCCGGAATCTGCAATCCGGTGGTAAACGAAGTGTGTGGAGGGGCCATCAGCTTAAACTCGATGTCCTTCACGGGACTGATCGAAGAGTACGACGATGATTACACCCCGGGATTTTCGGGATGTACCGGCCGATCGGCCTACGGGCCCGATGCCACGTTCACCGTCACGCCTCCCGCCGGGCAGATCGTCACGGCAACGGTTCAAGCGGCGTTTGATAGCTCGATTTATGCGGTTCGTGATTGCGGCTCGGCTTCTGCGACATGTGTCGCTGGTAAAGACGAGGCCAACGTCCAAAACGAAACCACGCAATGGCTTTCGGATGGCAACCCCTATTTTGTTATCGTCGACGCCAGCTCTTCGCTTGCCGCAGGCTCGTTCACCGTTTCGGTCACGTGGCAGGCACCACAATGTACCCCCGGCGAGTCGCTGGGCTGTGCTGATGGCTCAACACTTTCGTTTTGCTCGCAGCTGGGACTGATAACAAGCATGCCGTGTGGCGGCGCCTGTGTCGCGGATGCGTGCACAATGCCCGCAGGACAAGTCTGTGCGGACGCGATCACCCTTTCTGATGGATTCACCGACACGAAAGCGTTTTCGGGAACCAACACGATTAATCCCGGTGTCGGAATCAAAGGCAGCTGCAATTTCCCATCTTCCGAAGAAGCCTTGGGATCAGACACGATCTATGTGGCTTCGCTTCGGGCCGGCGAATACCTTTTTGCCTCGTACACGTCGAATTCGTCCTATGCGATGATGTACCTGTTGGGCAGCTGTGGAGCCGGAACGTCGTGTTTAAACACCACCGCCGATGGGCTGTCAGGCTCATTGAACTATCAAGCCACACAAGACGAGATCGTCTATCTGGTGATGGATCGCTCCACTGCCGCGACAACCACGCTGACGTACACTTTAAACGTGTCGATCAAGGTGCCAAACTGCACTCCGGGTCAGGCTTCGGCGTGCACCTCGGCCACCACGCTGCAGTTCTGCAACGCTTACGGAATCTTGGCAGACCACACTTGCGGAAGTGGCGGCTGTGCTGGAAACAAGTGCGCTCAGCCCTTGGGCAATGTCTGCCCCGACCCCATCGTGTTGACCTCAGGAGTCGCGGTCACCGGGTCGATCAATCGGTCATCGGCGACCAATGCCATTCAGCTCAAGGGGCCCAAAACAGGGCAATGTTTGATGGACGACACGGTCTCGACCGCGGGTTACGACACTATTTACGCGGTCGATCTGGTACCGGGAGACATCTTACGGGCGAATTTGAACACAACATCGAGCAGCGCCTTCATGGCCATCCTGCAGGGCTGTGCGGCGACATCGTGCGTGACATCTCCGATTTCGTTTGGTGGGACGACGAGCCTTTCGGCTCACGCCCCCAATGGCGGACGCTATTATATCGTGGTCGACGCGAGCTCCACGTCGGCATCCTCGACGGCTTATACTCTGACCGCAGATGTTATCCCGGGAGGCGCTTGTGCCCCGGACGCAGCATCGTGTGACTCCCAATCCAATAGCGTCACACTTTGTGACGCCACGGGTTATTCACCACGAATCACCTACGCGTGTTCAAACGGATGCACCGATACACGTTGTGCGCTGAACCCGTTGTCCAACGTCTGTGCCACGGCACCCAATGTTGGAGCCGGCACGTTGGTGCTGGGCAACTACGGCTCCTTGACCTCCAACATCACCCTGCCAAACAGCACTTGTGCGGGAACCACCGCCTCGGGCCCAGAGGCCGTGTATGCAGTCGACGTCCAAGCAGGTCAGATTTTGCACGCAAAACTGAAGTCGTTTGGACAAGAGACCCCATCACTGTACGTGATGACCGATTGCGCCACGCCAACCACCTGCATCGCGGGAGCTCCTTCGGTTTCTTATGTCTCCGAGCTCTACCATGTAGCCACCGCTACCCAGACGCTCTACGTCGTGGCCGATTCGACATCGACCTTTTCAGATGAACCGTTCGAACTGCTGATCGAAACGCTTTTGCCCAATTGTGTCGCGGGCGACCAGATCTGCGATATCGATAACGTCACCTTGAAATACTGCAATAATCTTGGGCTCTATGAAACGTACGCCTGTGCTGGGGGCTGCACCGGTAATAGCTGTTCCACGCCACGCGGCGAGATTTGCGCAGACGCGATTGTGCTCGGGGATGGAGACTCGTTTTCGGGGACCTATGCCTCGTTTAAAGCCGACACCGATCCAGGCATCGGCTCTTGCATCGTATACAGCTCGCGCCAACAGGACGGCCCAGACGCCGTTTTTGCCGTCGACCTTGTCGCTGGAGACCGACTGGATGTTGTGTTGACCTCCACGACCACAGCCAGCGGCATGTATATTTTGGATTCATGCGGCGGCGACACCAAGGCCGCGTGCCGAGATGCAGCGGTTTATGGTGACAAAACCCTGAGCTTTGTCGCGGACGCGACCCAGCGCTACTACGTGGTCGTCGACTCGGAATATGTCATCACTTCCGCCTTCAGCATCGCGGTGGATATCGTTTCTGGTCAGACCTGTGTGCCTGGCGGGGCCACCTGCCGCAGCGGTGTCTTAAGCATGTGTGATGCCTCCGGAAACCTATTTGCCAGCGCCGGTTGTGCGTACGGCTGCGGAAACTCCACGGCCTGTGCGGCAAATCCGGTGGCTAATGATTCGTGCAGCACAGCGACCCCGATTTCGGCGAGCACCGTCATTCTCGACTCCTACGGCCGATACACAAATACGCTGAACCCAGGAAACCCCTGCGCCAAACAATCCGCGCCAGGCCGGGAAGGCGTTTATGCTGTGTCGCTGACTCAAGGCGACGTGCTGACCGCCAACGTGGTCGCATCGGACCCCACGACCAACCCCTCGATTTATCTGATCACCGATTGTGCAAATGCCGTCGGAACCTGCCTTGCCGGGGCCGCGAGCCTGACACCCGAGGTCAAACTTCAGTACGTCGCGACGACCACCGGTTTGGTCTATCTGGTAGCGGACAACGACTGGGCGACTGACGACGATGCCTTCTACCTAGACATCAGGATCCAGACGCCACAATGCACGCCGGGCCAAAAGACGTGTTCAGGTTCAGATCTACTGACGTGCAATCAATACGGGCTCTACGATCGATCGGCCTGCTATTTTGGGTGTTCAAGCGGCGTGTGCAACGGCACCCCGAACGACCTTTGCACGGGAGCGTCGGATGTCTCGGCTGGCGGCACCTTCCGAGCCCCTGTGTCTTTCTACACCAACGCCTACAACCCTATGGTTGGCAATGTTTCCTGCACAGGCGACGACGCTGCTGGCCGTGATGCCGTCTACAAAATGAACCTGAATCAGGGCGATTTTGTGAGTCTGAGTCTGCAAGGACCAAGCGACCCTGTGCTCTACGTTTCGACCGCATGCGGTACCAACGCGGTTGTGGCTGGGGGATGTATCTCTGGGTCGGACGATAATAATACGCCCGAAACTCTGGAGTTTGTCGCCCCTAGCACAGGCGTGTTTTATGTGTTCGCAGACTTGGACACGACCTCGACCACGGGCGATTTTGTGCTCGATGTCGTGCGTAAACCCGCAAACGCATGTGCGGCAAATTCAAGGACCTGCCTTGACGCCAACTCGCTGCAATTCTGTGATAACGCGGGCACGACGCTGGTCAACGTTTCCTGTCTTGGGGGTTGCAGCGCCGGCAAGTGTGGTCAACCACGCGGCGAAACCTGCGCCGACCCAATTGACGCCACTGGCGGCGGTCTGTTCAGCATTCCGCTGGACTCGTACACGAACGACTACAATCTGACATCGACGTCTTGTGTCGGTTACGACACCCCAGGAAACGACGTTGTATTCAAGGTCGACCTCGCTGCCGGCGAGTCGCTGGACGCCCGGGTGACTGGCCCAAGCTCGGAAAATCCGGCCCTATATCTGGTGAAAAACTGTGGCGGTATTCGTGACCAAATCACCGATCATGCGTGTGTCGATGGAACCGACGTCACCGGCGCGGTCGAATCGCTGTCCTACGTTCCGACAGGACCCGAGACCGTTTACGTTGTGCTCGATTCCCGAAGTACTTTTTCCGACGATGGCACGTTTGCGGTGGATATCTTCGCCGGGCCTCCTTGCTCGGTAGGCGTGACGTCGTGCTCGGATGCAAACACACTGACCTACTGCCCAACCGGTACACGCAAAGAATCGTATGCCTGTGCTGGTGGGTGTGTTGCGGGAGCATGCGGAACGCCGACAGGCGATATCTGTGCGGACGCAATCCCTGCGATCGTGGGTACCAATTCTGGAAACTACAGCGGTACCAACGGAATAGATCTGGGCGCAGGTGCTCGAGGCACCTGTAATTTCGCGACCGGAGACAGCCAAGTCGGAACAGACCACACCTATTACGTCGATCTGACACCAGGACAGGTCTTGAACACCAGTTTCACGACCAATTCTGGATTCGGCATCATGTATTTGACCAAAGACTGCGCGTCTGGCTCTCAGTGCCTGACCAATACGGCAGGTGGCGGTGGTGGGTCGTTGTCGTACACTTCTACGGCCACGGAACGTGTCTACATCGTCATCGACCGAACGCTGTCCGGCTCAGATTCATTTTACACTTACGTACTTAACGTTTCGATTTTGTGAGGACTCATGCACGCGTTGATCACTGGGGCTTCGTCGGGAATTGGAGACGCGATCGCGAGAGAGTTTGCGGCACAGGGATGGGATGTGTCTTTAGTCGCACGCCGGCAAGAAAACCTGGAGGAGCTCGCCGCCACGCTCAAGGTGAAGACGTTTGTGCGTCCCGCGGACCTGTCCGTGCCGGGAGTCTGTAAAGCCGTGATCGACGACTGTGTCGATGCTTTGGGTCCCATCGACGTTTTAGTGAACAACGCGGGCATCCAGTACGTCGAGCCCACCGCGGGGATTTCAATCGAGCGCATGCAAAGGTTGTTTGACGTGAATCTGACCAGCCCACTCGCGCTGATGCAGCTGGTGATGCCGGACATGATTGCCCGCAACGCCGGAACGATCATCAACATCGCAAGTGTCGCTGCGATCACACACACACCGGGCATGTGCCATTATAATGGTTCAAAAGCCGGTTTGGCGGCGTGTTCCGAGAGTCTGCGAGTGGAGCTGGCGCCGGAAGGTGTGCATATCTTGACCGTCTATCCTGGTCCGGTGCGCAGCGCGATGGAAGAGGCCGCGCGCCAGCAGTACCAAGAGAGCTGGGCGATGAAACAGATGCCCACCGGTGATTCCGCGACGCTGGCGCGAAAGATTTTTGCAGGTGTCACCCACAAAACCGCGCGGATCGTGTACCCCAGTTCCTACGGGTTAACGCGATTTACGCGGGTTACGAGTCAGTGGTTCACTGATGTCTTCACGCCCGCCCTGCGTAAGAGTTGATTCGTCGGGAATTCTGACGGGCAACGCCGGTGTTGTCGCTGCGAGGCCAGCGCGGCGTAGATTATGTCAGGCGCGGCCGGCTGAACCGCTGATGATTTGCGAGGGTCTTGTTTCCAAAAGGTTTTTTTGGGACGGTAGTGACATACGAAATTGACATGGGCTGTAGATGAAGCACCGTGGCACTTATTTTTGACGAACAAATGAAGGAGAGATTTTATGAGATTTAATCGAACACAATGGTTGGCAGTCGTGGCAGCGGCACTTTTGGTTGGCGTAGGTTGCGGCGACGATGACGACCCTGCCGGTCCGTCGACGACCAACAACGCGACGAACAACACCACCAACAACGAAACGAACAACTCGACCAATAACGAGACGAATAACACCACGAACAACGCGACGAACAACACCACCAACAACGAGACGAACGCTGGCACAGCGCTTCTTCAGCTGATTCACAACTCCGCAGACCCTGCTGCAGCGACTGTGGACATCTATGTGAATGGTGACTTGTTCCTCGACGACGTAAACTTCCGCACCGCAAGCCCGTTTACGGCCGTTCCTGCTGGCGCCGATCTTGAATTCAAGATCGCACCGGGTGACTCGACCTCGGCTGACGATGCCGTGGGAACATTTGGTCCTTACAACTTTGCGGCCGACAGCACGACTGTGCTGCTTGCAAGTGGTGTCATCGATACCGCTGCTTTCGATCCAAACCCAGACGCAGAGAGCACCGCGCTGAACCTCTATGAGATCGCGGATGCCAAAACGACCTCGGATTCGGGCGCCATTGTTGCTGTGTTCCATGGTGTCACAGACGCGCCGACGATCGACGTGCTCCTGAACAACAACCCGACCCTCAAGCCTGTAGATGACGCCAAGTATGGCGACTCAACTGCATACGTTGCGTTCCCAATGGGTGGGGCCGTGATGGACGTAACCAACGGCAACAACACATCACGAATCGCTTCGTTTGCTGCAGCTGTGCCTGATGGCGTTGCAGTCGTAGTTGTCGCCAGCGGATTTGTGGATCCCGCACAAAATGCTGCAGCGCCACTGGGCCTGTTTGCATTCTTCGCGACCGGTGGAGCTGGCATTCCGCTGCCGGCAGCCGCTCGACTTCAGGTCATTCACAACTCGGCTGACCCTGCTGCAGCGATGGTCGACGTCTATCTGAACGATAAACTGACACTCAACGACTTTGCGTTCCGCACTGCGACTCCGTTTATCACGGTGCCTCCAGGCGAAGCGAAAATCTCGATTGCTCCAAGCACAAGCACCGCAGCTACTGACGCGGTGTTCAACCAGACCGTCATGTTCGAAGGAAAGAAGACCTACGTCGCGGTTGCAAAGGGTCTCATCACTCCTGCTGACTTCGCGGTTAACCCTGACGCAGAGTCGACCGCACTCGGCCTGACTCTGATCGCAGACGCACGCGAGAAAGCAACCGATCCAGCCAAAGTCGAGTTCATAGCTGTTCACGGCTCAACTGACGCACCGACCGTCGACCTTCGTACTGGAGGCACAACGATCTTTGCTGCTCTTACCTACGGCGACATCAGCGCTTACGGCGCGATCGACCCTTCGTCGATCCCTTTGACTCTTCGAGTCACTGGGTCGGTTCTTTCCATTGGTCCGTTCACCTTTGATGCGACCAACTTGGCGGGCCGCGCTCTCACGGTTTTGGCATCTGGGTTTACAGCCCCAGCGCTCAACCAAAATGGTGCGGAACTCGGACTGGTGGCATTCACCGCCGCTGGCGGTCCTGCGATTATCCTTCCTGATGGCACGCTCAACTAATTTTCAAACAGAACAGTTTCAAAGGCGGCTGGGCATTTTGCTCCGCCGCCTTTTTTTTGTCCGCCGACGCGCCGCCTTAGCCGAGAAACACCGTTCACGGCTCGTGGTTATTGGTCCGACGGAGATTTTTCACCAGCGCCAGCACACCAATTCGAAATGATGTGCATCCAAATCGCGGCACAAATCTTAACGGACTAATTTAGGAGATCTTATGAGATTCAATCGAACACAGTGGTTAGCAGTTGTAGCCACGGCGCTTTTGGTTGGCGTAGGCTGCGGCGATGACGACGAGCCAACGAACCCCGCGACCAATAACGAAACGAACAACACGACCAATAACACGACGAATAATACCACCAATAACGAGACGAATAATGGTGCGACCGCTCGTCTTCAGGTGATTCACAACTCCGCCGACCCTGCGGCAGCCACTGTGGATATTTATGTTAACGATGGCTTGTTCCTCGACGACGTGGACTTCCGTACCGCAAGTGCATTCACGGACGTGCCCGCTGGCGCCGACCTTGAAATCAAGATTGCACCCGGCACGTCGACCTCGGCTGACGACGCCATCGCAACCTTTGGTCCCTACAACCTCGCGGCTGACAGCACGACCGTGTTGCTCGCAAGCGGCGTGGTAGATCCGACCGCTTTCGACGCGAATCCTAACTCTGAAAGCACCGCGCTGAACCTTTACGCGATTGCGGATGCCAAAGAGGCGTCGGCAGCTGGCGCTATTGTGGCCGTGTTCCACGGTGTGACCGACGCGCCGACGATCGACGTGGTCTTGAACAACGACCCAACCCTTAAACCAGTGGACGACGCCAAGTACGGCGATTCCACGGCCTACGTCGCGTTTCCATCGGGTGGGGCCGTGATGGATGTCACTAACGACGACAACACTGCACGAATCGCTTCGTTTGGTGCAGCTGTGCCAGATGGCGTCGCTGTTGTGGTTGTCGCCAGCGGATTTGTAAACGCTACGCAAAATGCTGCAGCACCATTTGGCCTGTATGCATTCTTCTCGACCGGTGGAGCAGGCATCCCCTTGCCAGCAGCTGCTCGGCTTCAGGTCATTCATAACTCGGCCGACCCAGGCGCAGCATCTGTGGACGTGTATCTCAACGACAACCTGACACTCAACGATTTTGCTTTCCGCTCAGCGACACCGTTCATCACCGTGCCTGCAGGCGAAGCGAAGATTTCGATTGCTCCAGGCACAAGCGCGACTGTGGCCGATGCTGTGTTCAATCAGACTGCTACGCTGGAAGGCAACAAGACCTACGTCGCGATTGCCAAAGGTGTCATCGCTCCGGCCGACTTCGCGGCGAACCCAGAGGCAGAGTCGACGGCACTTGGTCTGACGCTCATCGCGGATGCCCGTGAAGCAGCACTTGACCCAACCAAAGTCGATGTCGTGGCGGTACATGGCGGCACCGACGCGCCAACGGTCGACCTGCTCACGGGAACTTCATTGATCTTTGGAGCACTTACCTACGGCGACGTGAGTGCGTACACCTCGGTTGACCCCGGCTCGATCCCACTGAGCCTTCGTGTCACAGGCACCGAGGTCGCCCTCGGGCCATTCGCGTTCGATGCAACGACCCTTTCCGGTCAAGCACTCACGGTTGTGGCGTCGGGATTCCTGACCCCAGGCGATAATGCAGACGGTGAGGCCCTTCGTTTGGTTGGTTATACTGCGGCTGGTGGCGCCGGACTGGTGCTGCTTCCTGCTCTAAACTAATTCCAATCCTTCGGGTTCAAAGGCGGCCAGGCATTTTGCCTCGCCGCCTTTTTTGTCCGCGCTGTGAGGTGGGCGTGGGTAGCCGTCTAAAGAAAAATCGCAGGCGGGCGAGAGGGTCGACGCCTTGAACTCGATTATTTTAGATTTTGAACAACCGTGGGCGCATCGCCCGAATGATGGCGCGTTCGCCATCGACCTCGACCTCAAAGCGTTCCAGTGAATCGCCAATACAAGGTCCCTGAAAACACTCCCCGCGCAGGGCGTCAAATCCCGCGCCGTGCATGGGGCAAAACACATACGATTCGCTGGAATCCAGAAACTGGTTTTCCTCGGCGTCCAGCGGGACGCTCCAGTGTGGGCAACGGTTTTCATAGGCTACAAACGAATCGCGGAACCTGAGCAAAAAGCCTTCGGAAGCCATGCCAAACCGGTCGTGGTAGGTAAACTTAATGGCGTCGCCGTGCCGCTTTAGTGAAGCGATTTCAACTTCGGCAAGGACTCCACGGCCTGGGATGTATGTGGTGTCGTCGTTCATGGCCTCAAAACTTGTTCACAGGGCAACCGACTTCTATGATGCCATAGATTCGCCAAAGAAGGCCAAAATTTGCGTGACGAGACCCGATGAGTTCGAACGGCTGGCGGACAGTTGCCAATATCCTTTTTTTGCTCAGTTTTGCCTCCATCGCTGGTGTGGGTTGGGCTTGGTGGAGTTGCACTGACACGCTCGCGGAGGTCATGGATTCCACGCCGGATATTGACGACCGCCGTCCAATGGCGGAACGAATCAGATACTCTCAACAGTCGTTCAAAGGGAGCGGCCAATCCGTACCCGATGAAATCACTGCCCGAGCGCCGATGGCGACTCAGGCGTGCTCCGCGGCGTTTCCCGTCTCGGAAAGCCTTCCGTTCTTGACGATGTTCATGGTGTTTTTGCTGAGTGGAATTCTTGCAAGAGGTAGCTCCCGGCACAAGACCGAACAGGAACTTGACGAAGTCGGCAACGCCCGTCATGCCGCGCGTACGGCCTCGGCCATAGCCATTCGAGAACCGGTTACCCTCAAACCAGTCACCTCGATTTCGCTCGATGTGGGTATTGATCTGAACACCGGGGCGCTTCCCAGCGCTGATGACGAGGACGACGAAGATTCCCTGATGTCTTTTGTGGTTGATCGTGCTCGCGCACGCGATGAAGCCGAGGGCGAAGACGAGCTTATCGGTTCGGATATCGGCGGATTCTTCTGTCCACCAGGCTACGAAGATCGAAAATCTGTTTACGTCGATCCATCCAGCGAGGCTGCGCGAGACAACTACACGGACGACACGCCTTTTAACGCGCCACAAAATCCATTTAGGACCCTAGACGGCGCCATGAAATTCGCAGCGATGCGAATCGTGCGCGACACCCCTGGCATGCAAGTCCGCTTGGCGCCAGGAGTTTACCAGAGCAGCGTCGCGATCCCTGACCGTGTCGTGCTCGTAAACCACCGAATGCCCATCGAGGGCTCACTCACGCAACGTTTGAAGTGGATCACTGAGCTGGAATTGAATGACCCTGCGCGGGTCACTATTCTGCCGCCCGCCAATGCCGAATTTGCCATTCGATTCGGTGCGGGAGTCAATCAGGGCATCTTTGGTTGTCATCTGGTCGGGCGAGACGGCGTGTCTCAAGCTGGAATCGTCGGGTTAGCGGCCCATAAGCTCGCGATTTTCAACTGCCACATCGAAGGGTTTCGCAAGGGCGGAATTCGACTTGAGCAGTGCGGCACGGAGGTCCCCGGCAATGGTACGCGCGTCATGGCCTGCGGAATTCTGCAAAACTCTGCGTCACAGGGCGGCGGAATTAGCGCGGAAAAAAGCGTCGTGCGCATCACAACCTGCATCATTTCGCGCAACCGAGCACATAATGGCGGCGGCCTCTGGCTGTCTCAGATGAAAGCTCCGGTGGTCATCAACGACACACGGTTTTCCCATAATATCGCCAAAGGAGAGGTGCCTGAATCGGTGTTAGGGGACATTGAATTGAAAGCATGGCCTGGCCTTCAGGGCACTGGCGGTGGGCTGATGATGATCGGGGGCGCCATTAAAATTGTGGGTTCGGAATTTGTGGATAACGCCGCCACCCTAGCCGGAGGCGGAGTCGCAATTCTTGGCGGCAAGGCGATCCTAGAAGGCACCGAAGAGCACGCCATGAGATTTCACCGCAACAAAGCCCGCGCGGGTGGAGGTTTTATGGCGGCCGGGTGGCCTGGAGCCGAAGCGACTCTAAAATTGACCACCGCAGACCTGCAACACAACGAGGCACTGGTCATCGGAGGCGCGGTAGCAGTTCTTGGGTTGGCCACCGTCCAAATTGCGGCCGCGAAGGCGTCCTATAATCAGGCCACCGAACGTAGCTCTATTGGTGGAGCTTTTGGCGCGATGAACGGCGCGGAAATTCTGACCAAGGAGGTCGAGTTTCGCACCAATTCATGTGTTGGATCTGGCGGGGCCTTGGGCGCTGTGAACGCGTCGTTACGTTTGGGCGAAGGCACCGACATGCGCGACAACAGCGCCCAGCATGCGGGAGGTGGGATTTACATTATCACCGAGTCGCACCCCGAAGTCGCAAATTTGATCAACCAAGGGACCATCAAAATCCCCTTCGTTTTGGCAATGAAAGACTGCGTCGTTTCTTCCAATTCAGCCGATGACCTCGGTGGTGGATTGCGCGCAGGAAACGCGGCGTCCGAGGCCACGTTTCCACTCGGGATTCGCACAGAAGGGTCTTCCAGAGTGCGGAATAACCGAACCAAGCACCCCAATGCGGCAGGGGACGATGTTTGGGTGGTTTGGAAGGACAACGTGGTCGCGTCGACTGAAAACCGCCCTGCCCCGAAACTGCTCTTAAAGTGAAGCGCCGCGCAGGCGTTCGATGATTTGCGAAGCCCTATCGATCTTGATTTCACCTGTGCGAATCAACTCATCCACCACGTCGTCAAGCTCATCAGGGGTGGCCCCGGCTGTCGCAGCGACACTGCGTGCATGCAAAGACATATGGCCCCGCTGAATGCCCTCTGTCGCCAAAGCCTTGAGGGCCGCCATATTCTGGGCGAGCCCAACCGACGCCATGATTCGGGCCAGCTCTCCGGCTCCCTCCACGTTGAGGATACGATGCACCAGCTGCACAGTAGGATGAAGCTTTATCGGCCCGCCCACGGTGCCCACCGCGATTGGAACTTCGATCTCACCCACTAGAGCCCCATCCTCGACTCGCCAGACGGCCAGTGGCGAGTATTTTCCTGTACGGCAGGCAAACGCGTGGGCGCCGGCTTCCAGGGCCCTCCAGTCGTTTCCAGAAGCGATGCAGACCGAGCTCATGCCGTTCATGATCCCTTTATTATGGGTGGTCGCCCGATAAGGGTCGATCTCGGCAAACTGGCTGGCGAGCTCAATGCCTTGCGCGACCTCCTCTCCAGAAAACCCCCGCCAAGCCAGCAGTGAGAACGGAACGCGGCAGGTGGCTTTTGCAAGGCGCTCATCGCAAAGATTCGACAAAATCCTTAGGAACACACGGCCGCCGCTCAACTCCTCGATTTCGTCGGCGATTCCCTCAACCATCGTGTTGATCATGTTGGCGCCCATGGCGTCACAGGCATCAACCACCAGGTGAACCACCATCATCTTTTGGTATTTACCACCGTCCAGAACCCTGACCCGGATGTCTTTGGCTCCGCCGCCGCGCGCCAGCATCCCAGGTTCGAACGTGTTTGCCTTTGCCAAGAGCCTTGGGCGCGCCTCCAAGATCGCTAGCTCGGCCTTTTCTAGGTCAGGACATCCCACAACCTGAATCTGTCCCACCATCGTGGAACCCGCATATTCAGTCGCGAACCCACCGGCGTCGCGTACGATCTTGGCAACATGACTCACGGCCGCGACCACGCTTGGCTCTTCGACCGCCATGGGTATCAGGTACTCTTTGTCGTCAACGACGAAGTTCAAACCCAGCCCAAGGGGCAGTTCTAGGACACCGATCGCGTTTTCGATCATGTGGTTGGCGACATCAAAGTCGATGCCTTTTCCCTGCCGCAAGTAGTCTGCATCAACGTCGTCAAGAACCCCGGACTCGACCAGAGTCTGCAGACGCTTCTCGTGCGACATTTTGTAGAATCCGGACAGACGACTTGTGGGGCGGTTTTTCATAAATCTCTCACGTCGCTGATTAAGATGCGGCGTATGGGCATTCGTAACGTCGCCGAGCCCGATAAGCGCACAAAAAAGGATGAACGGCGTAAAATGAGGGTTGAGTGGTCGAGGACTGCGAGCTTGCCGTTTTGCGGCCATTGGGAGTAGACTCTCCATGCATTCCCACTTTAGATCGCCTCCGGGGAGGCGTACGTTTTGGACACCGACCATGGCTGCCGAGCATATTACCGACCGAGAAGAACTGCGGCGGTTTCTGA
>JBBKVQ010000155.1:0-14176 GCA_037968515.1 Bradymonadaceae bacterium | reverse complement strand
TCGCAAGGCCTCAAGGAACAGGGCACATCCTTCGGCTCGGCCCTCTTCCCTTCCCAGCTCCCGAATCCGCCCAGCATCCGCTTCGGCTTGGTCTACCAATGCTTTCGCTTCACGCTTGGCGTTTTCGACGTGGTCACCGAGGTCGGTCAAGTCACGCCAGACTTTCGCGCGCACGATCGCAGGACTGGCCTCAAAAGCGGGGCGCAACGCCTCGGCGATCTCGATCGATTTTAGTACTTTAGACATTTTGAAGGTCGGCTCCGGCCTGCCGGAGTTCGCGGCAAGCCGCAATGCGGCTGGTATGAAGAGCTCGTTGGATGAACTGGTCGAAGTCGCTGCGTTGTAACTCCTCGGAAAGCCGGATCAGCTCCGCTTCATAACGACGCCCCACCGCCATGGCTGTGGCGTACATTCCAAGGTCATACGCAAGATGGGCGATATTTTTGTGGGTGGCAAAAAGCGCAGTAGCTGCGTCAGACATGGCGGCTTTAGCAGTAACCCCCATTCCCATGACGATAGGCATCTCCGACTCAGTGACCTGTCGCGACCCAAGCCCTTGCTGAAATCGCGCGCGTTGGCGGACGTCAGCTGCCGTCGATAGGAGCGCCACCGCGCCGAATCGGTAGAACCACAGGTCCGGATTATCGAAAAGCCGCCGAATCTCGAACCCTGGATCAAGGCGAACTTCCACGACTTCGACTGTCCGTTTTGAAAGGCGTTCAGCGATAGAGGGTGGTTGAGGGCCAGATGTCTGAGTCCCCAGCTCGCCGTTGCGCGCGACCGGCACCGCATTCGCCAACGAACCGGCCGAATCAGCATCCAAATACTTCACAAGATCCAGCCCGGCGCGAACGGAAATTTCGGTTTCGTACGGAGTCATCAACGCCTCCGAATGATCACAAATGACAGCGCTGCGGCCAGCCCTAAAACCATCACGACCAGCAGCCCTACCAACGCTTGCAGCGTGATCTTGTTTGACGCCGCCACGGATACCGGCCCCACCTGAGTCATTTTGATATTGGCCGAGTCGACAGGCACTGCAATCGCAGTGGTAACGACCTCGACCTGTTGGGGCGTCATCCGGTCGATCGCTCCGGCCACAAGCCGTTGGACGTCGGGGATATGAACCGGAACTTTCCCGGCCGCGTCGGGGCGATATTTGATGAGAACCGCAGCACGAGGAGGTGGAAGTTCGTCGCGGTTCAGGCGAACTCGTGGAGTCTCCGGCAAAACAAGGTTAACGTGCGCGTCCACCACGCCATCGATCGCCATCAACGCGCGACGGAGCTCCTGACCGGTCGCAAATTGCACGATGATTCGTTCCTCATCCGCCGATGGCACGAGGCCTTCGCGAGGATAGAACTGCGAAAAACCCTCGACCTGAGGGCGTGGCAAACCCTGCCGTTGCAGCGCCGACCAGGCTTCGATTCGCACGCCATGCGGAACGGTGACGGCCCAGAATTTTGCGTCGTTTTTATCTGCAATCTTGTCGGCTTCGATGCCATTGCGCTCAAGAAGTGTAATCATCTCGTTTGCGCTCGACTCGTCGAGGCCGTGATGAAGCTCGCTGGTGCAGGCCGAAAAGAGCAGCGCGACCAAAAATAAAACAATGAACTTCACATTATACCTGTGTGTTCAGGACTTGTTTGAAGCCCCCTACAATTTTTTCGACCATCTTCGCAGCGAGCTCAACTTGCTGAGCATGCCGGTAGCTCACACCTTGGAGCTGAAGCAGTTCCGAGGGCGATAAGTCTGCCCCTCGGTCAATTCGATTCATCTGACGGTCCAAAAACTTTCCGTCTTTTTCTATCCCGCGGACAAACGAGTCGACACGCTTTTCGACCCCTTCAACCTTGGTGGTGTCGATGACTTCCTTGGCGGGAGGCTCCGCCTTGGCTTCCATCGTTTTCTTGAACTCAGAAACACCTCCACCGGGAGGCTTACCCTCGTTCATTTGTGGCAGCGAGACGCTCGCCAATCCACGTGCACTGATAGGATCCATACACACCTCCGCTCCGTGTTATCGGTCGGAGACCAGATTTGTTGCGAAAAATCTTCTTGGACCGAATCCTTGCCCACGTTGACAGGCGTGCGGTGCTTGTTACGGTAAACCCCTGATGCCGGAGGCGAATATGTTGCGTGTAATCTTGGTGCTCCTGATCCTCGCGGTGCCAAGTGGTGTGTTGGCCGACGACTACTCCACCCAATATGGCGACGGACTGCGCTTGTACGCAGAGGGGCGCTACGACGTCGCGCTTGAGAGCCTTTACCGAGCTTACGCGGTCAAACCTTCCCCCAGCTTATTGCGATTGATTCTCAGGTCCCATGATTTCATGGGGCATTGTTCCGCCGTGGAGCGGCAAATGGCCTTGTTCAAAGAGATCTACCCCAAAGAAAAAGCGATCGAGCCTCAGCTTTGCTCCAACCCTGGCACCTTGAGAATCGAGTGTTCTCCGCACGCGGGCACCGTGATTATCGATAATATGATCACAGCGGTTTGTGGAACCGCCATCCGGGTTCCCGCGGGGACGCATCGCGTTCACAACCCTCAGCTAAACGAGTTCCGAGAATTCCTTGTCGAACCAGGGAAAACGACCGTCGCGACGCTTCAACTCAACCCGGAAAAGTGGTTTCCGAGTCGGCAAAACGAAATCCCGCTGCTCAAGGATCCACGCCATTACACGGTGATAAAAAGTTCGGACGGACTGTACGAGATTTGGGTTCGAAGCGACCTGAGAAACGACCCCGACATGAACGGAGTCCAAGTTCCGGGTTTTACGATTCTGAAAAGCACAGACGGGCTCTACGACATCTCGAGCGACGCGCTTAAGGCGCCCTACACTGCACCAACCGACAAGCCGCGGGAACGACGCAAGATGCCGGTAGTGCCCATCACACCTTAGTCGATCGACCACATCGTATGGTCGGATTCAGCCTGAAAAAGTTCCAGAATCGCCTCATCCTGGTCGTTGGACATGACGATTTTCAAATTCGTTTCGTGTCCTCGGCGCTCCTGTTCGGCCAAAAATACCCACGAAAGCATAGATGCAGCGGGGTCGTCTCGAACGATTCGGGCGAAAATTCCGCGGATCGGGTCGGCCGCCGTAGATGCAAGAATGGCATGGAACGGCGCAAGCGCGTGGAACGCACGGTCTGGGGCCCAATTCCCATCTGGCTCAAGCATCAAAATATGGGTGAACGGCCCGCAGTGACGACGCACCTCATCGACCGCTTCGTAAGTGTTCATCGGGTCGTGCAGGTCGCACGGTCTGGCGCAATCCAGCTGGTCCGAGGCAAAACCCACTCCGCCGATTTTTCCGCCCCATAGCTCCCTAACCCTTGCCAGACCCGCGGGATGGCTGCTCACGATCAATAACGTGCCTTGGTCGTATGCGCGTGGCGTCAACTCGACTTTTGCGTCGGCCTCGACCAGATGCACACGACCGTCTTCGGGCAGGCCCACTGGGGATTCGCCGCCTCCGCCCAAAAGCTCGGCGACCAAGTCTTGAGCCGCGTCTTCGGGCTTACGAAACCCGACGTCCAAATCAATGAATCGTGCCGGCACAGCTGATCGAATCGCCATATCCATGAGCCCAATATGCACAGCTCGATACGACTCGAATTGGTCAAAGCCAAAACGCCCACCCAAATCACCTACCAAAACAACGGCCTCAAACTTCTGTTTCAGCCAAGTCGCGGCGAGTTCAAGCCCTTTTCCTTGAGCAAGAGCGCGCTCGTTGGCCATTAACGCGCCAAGGAACACCAGCACCTGCGCGGTGTCCCCAGGTTTCACCAAGCTTGCGGACCATCCACGGGCCTTGAGTTGAGTCACGACATGCTGGCCCACGCCGAACTCATCAGGAACCACGCCAATTGTTCGGTCCTTTCGCAGCACGGGCCAAAGCTCACCGGACCGCGCAGCATCGACCACGGCCGGGGTCTTCCGAGTTCGCGCAACGGGGACCGAAGCCAAACCCCTCGTCCCCGATAGATCAGGCCCATCGTCGTCGCCACCGATAGCCTGTGCCAATCGACGTTGCGACTCGGCCATCGCGTCTAGGAAGTGCTTGTGGCCTTCCGATAACGTACGTTGAAACTCGTCGTGGGCCTTGATTAACTGCCGCTGGTTTTCTTGAAACACAGCGATCCACGCGTCCCTACTGTCCCCACTCACGAAAGAACCTCTTCGGCGGCGATTCCTCTTAGGTTGTAGTTAGAACCCATCACGTGGCCGTAAGCGCCGGCCGTGGCGATCAAGAATACATCCCCTTCGGTGGACGCTGGCAATCGACGTTTATGGCCCAATACGTCGCCAGTTTCGCAGATGGGGCCGACGACATCGGCGACCATCGCCACAGGCTCGGTCAGACGCGACAAATTCACGATCTGATGATGTGCTCCATACAGTGCCGGCCGAATCAACGAGTTCATACCCGTGCTCAGGCCCACATAATAGCGGCCCTCGCCTTTCTCTTTGAGCTGGGTGACCTGTGCCAACAAAACCCCAGCATCGGCCACAAGATAACGACCAGGCTCCATCCAAACTTCGAACTCCGGTCGAGCCTCTCGAAACTGTTGGATCGATGCGGCAACTTCGCCTAGCGCCAGTCGTTTCTGGCCCGGCTTTTCGACGATTCCAAGGCCGCCGCCCACGTTTAGGATCTTGACCCCGCCGATTTGGTCGGCGATTCCTGCCAAGAAAACTGCTGTTTCGGCCCAAGTCAGTGAGTACTTGATTCCGCTTCCTACATGGCTGTGCAGGCCGTACACGTCGATTTCAAGCTCCTTGATAATTTCCAAAAGCTTGGGCAATCGCTCCGGCGGAATTCCGAACTTGGATTGCGTTCCGGCAGTCTTCACTTTCTTGTGATGGCCACGCCCATGCCCAGGATCCATGCGCAAAATAACGCTACGCCCCCTAAACAGCTCCGGCCAGGCCTCCAGCACGTAGATGCTGTCCACGGTCACGTGTGCTCCGGCCTCGATCCCATGTTGGTACTCAGAACGCGGCGCAAAATTTGGCGTGTAGAGAAGTCGTGAAGGGTCGATCCCCTTGAAGAGCCGTCGGACGTGGTCGAGCTCGCCTGGCGAGACACATTCGAACCCGATTCCCGCTTTGAACACCTCTTGCAAAATATCGGGATGCGGGTTGGCCTTTATGGCAAAAAACACGCGATCCATGCCCAGTTGTTGGACCTCCTGACAACGACGGCGCACTGTCGGAATATCGTAAACGTAGAGCGGGCGGCCATGAGAACCCATGGCAAGCAGCTCTTCGCGACGTTCCACCCACCAGGTCTTTGCATCGACGACTTGTGGCTCGTCAGCAGCTCGGAATAGAGCGCCCCATGTGGGCCCAAGCAGCGGATCGGACATGCGGTCGTGAAAGAGCATCTCGTGCAGCCGTTGGACCAAGCGTGGCGCCTGATCTTCATCGACAACGAACGTCAGATTCAAGTCACTGGCAGCCTGCGACACGAGGTAGACCTGCTGCTCGCCGAAAACCTCAAGCGCAGGGCCAAGCTGGTGAAGGATCGACCGAATATTATGTCCCACCAGACTTACGGCAGCGGTCGGACCGATCGTTCGCGCCAAACAGAAATTTGAGAGGTCCCTCAAAAGTGCTGCGCGCGTCGATGGGTCAAGCACGTTGGCGGCCGGGTCGAGAGACACGGTCACATTGGACTCAGACGTGGTCACGAGGTCGATCGATAGGCCGTGTCGTTTGAAACACTGAAAAATATCGGCGAGAAACCCGACCTGCTGCCACATCCCGAGGGTATCCATCGAGATCAATAAGACGCCGGTTTTCGAGGAAATCGCTTTGACCTGCGCACCAAAATCGGGGGAGTCGCCCGAGATAATCGTACCTGCGACCTCCGGGAGTTCCGTGCAACAGATATGCAGCGGTATCCGTCGTTCCCGCACTGGCGCCAGGCATCTTGGATGAAGGACTTTGGCCCCCATCGAGGCGATTTCTTGAGCTTCGTCGTAGTGTAGTCTTTTTAGCAGGCGCGCCGAAGTAACCTCGCGCGGGTTGGCCGTGTACATGCCTGGAACGTCGGTCCATATCTCGAGCCGTTCAGCCCCGAGTTTCGCCGCAAAATAGGAAGCGGAGGTATCTGAGCCTCCGCGCCCCAACAAAACCGTGTCGTCGTTGGGATCTTTTGCAATAAATCCCTGCGTCACAAAGACCTGCGACAACGACGTGTCCAGATGAGATATCAATTCCGGATCGATGGCGTAATCACAGGTGGCCGACAAGAATCGACGCGAATCCGAATCGTCGACAACGTCGGCGAGAAGCCAATCACGAGCGTCCATCCACTGGGTGGCCAAACCTTGCGACTTCAGAAATTCGGCGCCCAAGCGCGTTGACATCAGCTCGCCCATCGACAGGACTTTTGCCCGAAGGCGAGGGCTGACTTCGCCCGTCAACGAGGCGCCTAACGCCAGCCGTTGTAGGGTTTCGAGTATGTCTCCGACGGCAAGTTCAAGGTCGACGTCCAACGACACGGCCAACGCGTGGTGTTGGTCGCGAATGACCGCGAGGGTTGATTGGTGCAAGCCTTGGACGGCCTCGACCAGAAGCTGCTCCAACGCATTGGTGATGCCGCTCGCTGCCGAACAAACGACACAGATTTTGTCACCGTCAGCGATGCGTTTACGCACCACGTCCGCAATCGTATCCCAGCGCTCACGATTGGAGACGCTGGTCCCCCCAAACTTAAGAACGACAAAGCTCATCTTGGCCTCCATTTCTGATGTGTTCTTGTCAGAAACAAACAAACGACGCAACGCCCGGAGGTTGAAGACGCGTGTGTCGGGCGCTAGACTGCCGATCAAATCACTATTCTGGACTGTCTCTTGAAAACGCTCGCCGCCATTTTCTTGTGTGCTTTTGCCGCACTCATCACCCTCGCAGTCTTTGCGGTTCAAGGGTGGATGATGCCGCTGCAGCCGCTGCTCTTTGGAGGCATTCTCATCACGCTGCCGAGTGTTGTCGCGATGTTTGTGCTGGAGCCGGCCTCGCGCCGAGCCCCGTGGAGCATGGCAGCATTAGCGGTGATTGGAGGCATCCTTGTGGGCGTCGTTCTCCCTTCGCTCTGGTTGTCCCCCAGAGTCCGCCTCGCGGCCTTGGAGCGCACCAACGACCCGCAGGCACTAACTGCGGCCCTCGACGACATTTCCGAATTTGTTCAGGTCCGATCGTGCCAAAGGCTCTTCGAAACGGGGGTTTCCGCGGCCGAAATCACCAGCGAACTGACCTCGCGACCGGGTCTGGCGTTAAAGTGTCTTGCTGAAGATTCGATCGCGAGTCGCAGTGTTGGGGCGCGCGTTGTTTCAAACTGGCAAGACCGTTTGACCCATGATTCGGTCGAAACCTGCATCGAGGCCGAGACGGCTACCGAAATTCCGGGCGTCAGCACGGTTTCCAAAGCCGTTGGCTTCCTTGAGTGTGCCCTGACGGCAAGCGACCCAAACGCCCGGGTCTGCTGCATCAACGAACTTTCAGGCATGAAGAGCAAAGAACACGTCCAAGAGTGGGTGGAAACATCGCGACCTGAGATGCAACGCCGACATTTGACGGCAACGGCGCTGCTCGTGAGCCACCGAGAACCGATCACAATGAAGGAACAACACGCCGGCATCGGACAGATTGGGTTGGACTCACCTGAAATGCAGTACGTCACATTAAGCCAGGCCTGCGAGGCCTTAGTCACAGGCGAAGACGCCAGATCGGTGATGTCGGGAATCGATTGGATTTTTGCTCAACACGAAGCCTGTCTGAGCGAAGAGGAAAAATCGGTTCCCCTGGATACGATCGACGCGTGCCGGTTGATCATCGCCGGCGAGCATCAAGACCTCAACCGCCAAATTTGTGCCGCAAATCAGTACGCACGTCGTGACGAACTGGCGAAAATCCAGGCCGCGGCCGAGCGCGCTGCCAACTCAGATTTTGGCTCGCTCGCAGGGGATATTGTGTCGGGAGACAACCAGTTGGCCAACAAAGCATCCATGGGTGGCTTCATGGACGCAGCGATGGGCGGAGGGGCAGACCTGAAGAATTTCAACGCGTCGGACCTCGCTCGAATCAAAGACGAAATTTCGTCACAGGTCGCGAAAGCCCCCACCAAAAATGAAATCAAGAATATCGGGAATGACGCCCGGATGAAGGAATTGCGCGAAAACCCGAAAACAAAAGCACTCTTCAACATGAAGACACCAGAAGATGTCGCACGCGTGAAAGCCGAGTTCGAAGCACGTGAAAAAGCCGCAGCTAAAGGCAAAAAGTGAGGGTTCTCCCCCCCAAACCGCGACACCCTGTCACACCGTAGTTTCGGAGCGTGGCGAACGGTAAGGCATGGGTGCGGTGGCTCATTTATTGCGTTAGTTGGGTGAACAACCAACGAGTCCACAACATGCAGCACGCCTCAATAAAAAAAGCCGCCTGGTTCTGGCGAGTGATCGCGCACACTTTGGGTGTGTTAACGACCTCGGCGGTCTTCGCGATGAGTGCGTTCGATCTTCCTCGGGCAAAACTGCTTCTTGCGTCGTTTTCTCAGGGACTTGAACCCGACTATCTCAGCATCTTCTTCCATGTTGCCGTGTCGGCATGCGCTTGGGCTCTGATCGTCATCGCATTGATGTGGGGCCACGCTCGACGTCGGGAAGCCAAGCGAGTCATTCGAGTCGCACGCGGAACTGCAGCGACGGAATTCCTTATCATTTTGGTGCCGTTCTTATTGCTCACAAGTGGCTTGGCCCAACTCGCGATGCTGAATGTGACGGGCATGCTCGCAGATCTGGCGGTCTTTCAGGCCGCGCGCGTTGCCTGGGTTTGGCAGCCTGAAATTGATGCAGGACGCGCCGGTGTCACCCCGGCCATGGTCAAGGACCGCGCCAGAAACATGGCCTCGATGGTTTTGGCCCCGACGGCGCCCAACGACTACAAAGTCGGTCGAATGTTGCCCCCGGGTTCAACGAATGATTATCGGCGAGCCCGCGCGGTGCAAACCGCAGCATTCATGCCCAACATGACCTCTGGAAATGTGGCCTATTCATTCAGTGGTGGGTCAGAAGCCCTCGCTGCCGGCGGCGCTTTTGGGCTCGATGTGAAAGAGGCAGCGTCCGAAAACTTGTCGTTCTACCGTGCTTTTGACGAATCGAGCTTCAAACACCGGGCTGCCAGAAAGATGACGTTCGCCGAATGGGGCCTTTGGGATGATTTTGAAGTCCTCACAGGAGAACGTACGGGGGTCGAATTCACCTATCGCTATAACCTCATTTTCCCATGGTTTGGCTACATCTGGGGTGAACCCACATCGATTGGCATGAGGGATGGTTATTATAACGCCATTCATCGCAGACATACGATTAAGAGCCAAAGGAGTATGCGGTGATGCAAAAACTCCACAAAAACGAATCCGGCGCAGTAGCGCTTCTGATGTTGGCCTCAGCCATGATTTTGTTCATGTGTGGGCTGATCATGTACGACGCCGGTGTGGTGATTCGTGACAAGATCGACGTCAACGTCGCGGCCGACACAGCCGCGTATTCTCAAGCGTCGGTCGAAGCTCGTTCGATGAACATGATCGCCTTTGCCAACGTGGGCAAACGGACGATCGTCGGCATCCATAACATGTACTATTTCCAGTACCCATTTTACGCAATCTGGTGGGCTGGACAGTGCTCTCGCTGTTGCTGCGGCTGGTACTGCGGGTGTTGGACCGAGTGTTTCAACTGCTTTGGAAACCTGATCGATGGTTCGCCATTTATGGAGCTTTTCGACTGGCTCGCGTTTCTAGGGGACGACGATCTTGAGAAAAACTTGGAGGACTTGGACGATTTCCAGGACGACCTTCGTAAGTACGCAGCCTACTGGGGACTCGGCGAATCCATGACTCGCGGTGCACGTAACGGCGCGAATATGATTCTTGGATACCCGCCCCCCGACAACAGCACCTACGGCCCTCTACCTTTGGCACACGGCCCCGCTTCGGAGTCCTGTCTGACTCCCAATCCTCTGGCGTCTAATCCGGTCACAGCAGTGACGCTGATCGAATGGGCGGCAAACTTCTTCGATCTGAAGCGCCGCTCTACGAGCAGCCCGAATATCGCCAGCGAAGGTCCTGCAGAACGGGTCAATATCCTTTACTCATTTCTGGCATGTCCATTGATGACGCCCAGCAAGGGAGCCCCATTCTTTAATGAGGCCTCGAGCAACAGCGGTGAAGACATGCTCAAACGGTCGAATTACGTGTACGCGTATCGAGTCGCAGGAGATCTGGACGGCATTCTCAAAGATAATTATCAAATCATGCCCGGCGAATACACTCCTCCTGCGGGAGTCACGATGCCCCGTGGCGGCGTCTGGTCGATGTCGCGATCGGAGTTCTACTTCCCGCCGGAAAACAAACCTTCGACGATTTTGTTATCTGGCGCGCATGACACGTGGATGTTCCATCCAGGTTGGTACGGAAAGATTCGGCCTTTGACCCTTCCCGACGAAAAGCCGCCCGTCGAACACACAACGATGTTCAACGACGCGACTGTCCTTGGAAGTGCTCTCGCGCTGTCGCTATTCAATATGTCTGGCGACCCTGAGTTCGACTTCGGTCGGTTCACCAACGATCTGATCTACATGCGCACCAACGTGACCCCGGGAATGACCGGGACCGTCGAAAACCATCATATCACTGACGGGATGGCCAAATGAGCAACCGATTTCTTAGAAAATTCTGCGCATCAGAAGACGCAGCGGTGATCACGGAATTCGTGATTTTGTTGCCCGTTTTTGTCATCACGTTCGTCGCCATTGTGAACCTGAACAAACTTGAGGTGGCCGGAAGCCGGGTCAAGTTCGTTGCGGCGACGCAGATGTGGGACGACGCCATGGCCATCCACGACAACGACTTGCCCAGCATCCCGCCCTTGAGCCGGGGCCTTCCTCAACTTGCTGGCGCGAACAGCCTCAGCGCGATTTCAAATCACGCGAGCCCTCAAGGCGATATGCCGGCTCAGATCAAGAACGTTGGTCTGGTCGCGGGCGGCTCACGACTTGAGGCGGCGGGCGCAGGTGTATGGGCGGGGGGCGGCACGACGGCCTACTCTGCTGGGTCCGATTTCGCCGAAGACATGATCAAAGACACCACGATCAATCCGTTATCCTTCACGACTTCTTGGCCGCTCTTCGTCTTCAATGTCGCCGTCCCCTATTCCTATGTTGGGACCCGACAGGCCTCGGCGCTGGGTACGCGTTATGGATTGGTGACGGGCGAAAGCTCACGGAGCGTGACGGCGGGCAACTACGGCACCGTCAACATGGACGCGACGTACGATGTTTTGGTTTCGCCAACATCCGTGGGCGGATCATTTGTTAACCAGCTGATCATCTCCGGGTTTTCCCGATTGGCAGCCGAAGATTCTCCGTGCCTTAACTCGGTGCTCAAACTCAGCAACGACGGTGATTACGGATGTTAAGAAAACGAACAAAAACCTTTCGTAGCGCCGCTAAGGTTGCCGTGGCAGGCACCGTGGTCACCGGCCTTTTTTGGACCATCATCACGTTCTATCCGTCGATCGAACGCGGCGAGTTTTCGGCAGTCAAAGAATCACAGGCGGACATCTTCGCGCTGAGCTTTGGTGCGCCGACAAATACCGAAAAGTTCGGCTCCGCACTTGAACGTCTGGGTCACGAACCTCCTCGAGTCTACCGCGCGAACGAAAATGCCGTGTTCTTCTCGACCGCTTTGGTCAAGAACAAGCGGCCCAACGAGGTCTTGCGCGACTATCAGGAAGAATTTGTGCGCCAAGGGCTCAACAAGAGGGTTTATCTGACCCCGGTGCCTCGCCTTGGGAGTCAGGGCGCCGAAGAGGCCCACGAGGTCGAAGCTGCCGCGATGAACGGCGAAATCATCCCCTACCTTGTCGACCCAAATTCCATGTCGATGGGCGGCAGTGTAATGGACCTGTCCCAAGTTGAAGGGGACGGCCCCGGGTTTGAGGCCGGCGTGACGCGACTTGAGCAGAATGTTGACATGTTTGGCCGCGCCTATGAGGCCTGCGGCGGATCCCAAGAAACCCTCGAGACAAAGCGCGCACAACCTGAACCCTCCGACATCACGACCAAGGTCGAGAAAGCTGCGGCTCAGGTCAGTGACTGCACCGGCGGTGTGGGTGGAACCTGCTCCGACGCCCGTGCCCGGTACAAGGTTGCAGCAGGCGAGATGAGCGCGTTGAAAGCCGCCGTAGAATCCCAACCGGAACTGCGGCGCTGCGAAATGATGAGGAATGCCAGCCGTGCCAACGTCGAGGAGTCCAAGGACGTTTTCTCTCAGAAAATCAAAGCATTTCGCTCCATCGAAGCGATGTACGACGCCAAGTCAAACTCCACGCACGTGAGCGCGACATGGTCGGACGAGAACTTCGACGCCACAAAATTCCGCACCAAAAGCATGGGTGAGCTCGACGAGACCAAAGTCAGTGAGAGCCTTCCGCTTTGCGATGGATGCAGGAGAACCTGGGATTTTGGCGGAAATGGGAGTGAAAGCCCGTACTCAACCACTCAGATCAACAGTCCAAACTCTGTCTCCTTGGTGAGCGATTATTACGTCAGGAGCTTGGAGCGTGAGGGCTGGAAGATCACGGACTCTCAAAAAGCGACCGACGAGTTGATGCGATTGAGCCACGATTTGCCCGATTCGCGCTGGATTCGAATCGCACGCGGCAATGAGCACATGACGGTTCAGGTTTCCACTGATCCTCGTGGTGGGAGCCGCATTGTCGCGACGACCGCAAACTGATTGTCGATGATTCCCATCACCTACGGTTGAGTACCATTCGAATTCGGATCAAACGCGCCTTAGCGACGCAATAGCGAAACGAGCAGGCACAAAAAAAGGGACCCGAAGGTCCCTTTTTGTTTGTCCTGAATTCGGACTTAGCCACCGAAAAGCGGCAAGTACTCTTCCACGTCGAGTTGGAACTCTTGGTGGAATCGAGTCTTGTCGAGTCCCGACATCTTGCGCAATGCCCAGTGAACGTGGCCTGGCTTAATCCTGACTGCGCCTGGAGCATCCGACACCTGAAGCGTCGTTGGGTCGATGGTCATCAATCCGTGTCGCTGGGTACTTGCACCGACAACACGATTTCCCTGAATACCCTGGCCCATCGCGACCATGGAGGTCACTGACCAATGGTCCTTTCCGTTGTTCATGTTGTAGCCCGGCGTACGACCGAAGTCAGACCCGACGACAACAACAACACGGTCAGCTACGCCCTGGCGTTCAGCTTCGGTCCAGATCGCGTCTACGCCGTCCCAAAGACGGTCAAGACTCGGCAGTTGGCCGTTATCGTGGTTTCCGTGCGTATCGAATCCACCGGTCGACAGGGTTGCCGAGACGGTTGCTCCAACTTTGTACGCTGCGATCGCAAGCTGCGCCTGCAACGCAAGACCGTTGCCACGCTGCTCGGGAAGAGCCTCGAGCAACTGCCCGAGCACGTTATCCGCGCCACGAGCCAGATGAAGCGTGCCAAGTGAGCGCTGAGCTTTAGGCAGTTTCAGTTGCTCTTTCATCGCGAGAACTCGCGACTGTTGAGCTTCCATGATCCGCTTGAACGTGTCGTCGGTATGGTAGCCGCGAGTCGGGTCATTGGGATTGATGGCGTTGGGTCGAGCAATGCGTTGGAACGCATTGAGGTTACCCACGCGGGTCCGAGCAGTGGTTCCAGCGGTGTCATCATAGAAACCGTTGGTGATAAAGCCCATCGGCATGCCCTGACCGTAGTGTGCTGCGACCAGCGCACCGAATGCAGGGAAGCCTTCCGCCAACTTCCCGGAAGCAGCATTACGCCGACCCGAGTCGTGTCCGTTGGTCTGAGTGTCCAGACCGTTGATTACCAGCATCTGCTGATAGTGCTTCTCGACGAAGCGGCCGTATGCCGACCCTGCGCCCGTGAACGGGGCGTAAGGAATATTGCCGGCTTTGGCGATGTCTGCCGCCGCATAGAGGCGGTTCATGGGGTTTTCTTCAGTTTCACTGAGGAAGCCCTTAGGGTCTGCGAAGCTCGTGGGGTCCCACCCACCGCTCGCACCTACGAAAATGTAGAGTGGTCCGGTGTAAGGTGCAGCTTCTTGAGCTTCTGCCTCACGCGTGGTTAGCGGTGAGGCGAG
>JBBKVQ010000154.1:0-4609 GCA_037968515.1 Bradymonadaceae bacterium | reverse complement strand
ATGTTGGAGCGCTGCATCTCAGACTGCCGGTCGTGGCCGTCGCGAAATTGGTGGACAACGTCGGGTTTGGTTTTCTCCGGCCGCTCGTAATATTTACCTATCGGTTTTATTGCGCCCTTCGATTGAGGCATCCCGCGCCTCGGGTTTGACGTTGGCCGCCGGCATTGGCGTATGCGAGGCGCTCAAAGCAACGACGGGTCTGAATGTTTGGCTGAAATGGCCCAACGATATTTTTGTGGGTAAGCGCAAACTCGGCGGTATTTTGACCGAAGCCGTCACGACCGGGAGTCGTGTCGACGCGGTGGTTGTAGGTGTTGGCTTGAATATCAACATTGCGCAGAGCGAAGTACCGGAAGACCTGCAGGGCCTGATTACTAGTGCACAGCTTGAGACCGGGAGACTTTTCGATCGCATGGCAATCGTACATCCATTACGCAACTCAATCGTTCACTGGTGTGATGCATATGTCTGCGAGGGCTGGCCTGGCCTTCGTTCGGCGATTGCGCGTTGGGATGAATCCGAAGGTCTCCCGGTCCAGCTTTGTGACGGCACGGATCGCGTCGGAATCTCGCAAGGCATTGACGAGGTTGGACAGCTGCAGGTGGTGTTGGACGACGGAGAAACTCTTCATCTGAACACCGGCGAAGTGAAGGTTCGACTCTAGATTTGGTCAAAAAAAATGAATGTGAAAGAGGTCGTTGTCTCTTCGACGTTGGGGCTTGTTGTTGGTTTGGGAATTGGACTGGTTGTCTCGAAAGACGAGACAGCGCCGATTGAAGCCGACCAAGGAGCTTTGGTCGCATTTCAGCAACCAGAAACGCTTCAGCCTTTGAAAGTCCATGTGCCTGCAAAGGTTGATATTGCTCGCTGCGAGACCATGCTTGCTTTTGCAAAAGGTGCGTTGGACGACGAGGGGAAGGAGTCCGGCCGCGACGAAGAACTGATCTCGTTCTTGGAAGATTTGCTCGAAAAAAGCGGTGGGGCGTCTCCCGAAGGGTCAGCGATGAAGTTCCCCGAAGGCCTTGACGAAGCGTACACACCCGAGGGATTTGCCGCGGCTTTGGAGTCGCTGCAGAAATCCTGTCCAAAGGTGTTTCCCAATGGAACCCAAAGCGATTGCTCGGAGTTCCCTTGTCGGATTGTGGCTTCGGGCATGACTGTTCCGACCCGCTTTGATGGCTCACAATGCCCGCAATATCGCGACTTTTTCCCTATGGGGGCAAATAATTCGTCTAGTCGAATGGTGGGTCCAGACGGCAACGACGTGGTTGCATCGATGATTACGCCTAGGCCATCGGGCGAGAATGTCGACGCTTATATGAAAGATTATGAGGGCAATCTGAACAAACGTGAGCGAGTGCGCTTTAATGACTACGTCAGAGACGTCGCGGAGGACGTTAATTTGGATGCCTGTGAATCGGGCCATGGCGAATCATGTGAACAACTCGCGGAAGCGATGCGCGACGATCCCGGCCGGCGTCTGGACTATTTGCGTAAGGCTTGCGCAGGCGGAATCGGCACGTCGTGCAATAATCTCGCGTGGACCCTGTGTCATGACGAAGGCCAATGCACTTCAGAGGCTGAGGCCGCGGGAAAACGCGCCACCGAGTTGAGCCCAAAGGACGGCAGGGGCGCTTGGGACACCTACGCATTTATCCTATGCAAACGAGGCAATCGAACTGCCGCGGATGCCACGTACAAAACATCGTGTGAATTCGGCGCTACACCGAATTGTGGCAAAACATGTGAGCGATAGGACTCCCAGTCCCGGACTTGTGGCCCCAGATCGTGGCATTCAAGCCACGTTTTCTGCCTGAAACCCCGCCAAAACCCTCAAAAACACGGTTATCCTACATGGCACGACACTTGAAGACATCTAAGTCGTCGTCGTTGGAGGTCCCATGTTTTGTTTACGTTTTTTGGTGTTGATTCTGATGGTTGGCTTGGTGGCCTGCGAAGGCACACTCGAGACTGATTCGGAGTCCTCGACCTTGGCCTTGGATGGTCAGAACGAGCCAAACCCGTCGGTCTCGACACGCAAACCTCCAGCTCAGCCAGTTCCGGAGACTCCACCAGAAACGACTCCGGAGCCGACTCCAGAGATTGAACCCGAGCCTGAGACTCCAGAAACCGACCCGGCGGAGCCCGGCTTGATCATTGAGTTTCGAATCGCGGACGGGACCGGTCAGGGTAAATGGAATTCGATGGAGACCGCACCGTTGCTCTACGTCGGACAGATCTTGCGCATCGCAAATGATGATACTCAGCCCCACCGATTGCACGTCCCAGGCGGTGGCCCTTTTAGGCACGGCGAGACGATTCCACCGGGCGCGCAGGTCGAATACTTGGTGGAAGCGACGTGGCCACTGGAAACGAATGCCGGAATGTACGACCATAACTTTGGGTCGAGCGCGGGATTCTGGATGCAAGCAGTCGAATAACCGCGCCCTCAGCGCGGAAATTTGATGGATCATCTTAGCGGAATAGAAAACATCGATTGGGGAAAATGGCAGCATGCCTATGGTCCGGCCACGGATGTGCCTGATTGCCTGCGGGCGTTGGTCAGCCAGGACCCTGATGCCCAGGTGGCGGCGAAATGGGAGCTCTACGGCAACCTATGGCATCAGGGCACCATCTACGAGGCCACGATTCACGCGCTGCCGTGGCTCATCAAACTGATCGGCGCGGATAATGTCGATCGCAGCTGGCTTGTGACCTATATCGCACACCTCGCCATGGGAACGTCCTATAAGGCGCAGCACGCAGACTTGGACTTCATCGACGCGTCTACCAGTGCTTATCAAGAGCAGATGGCACTTGAACTGGACTGGGTTAACGCTGCGCGAGCGGCTGTTGTCGCCGGCGCACCGACCTTCGAGACCTTGTTGAGCGATCCCGAACCTGAGGTTCGTGCGGCCGCGTTGCATTTGTTTTCGGCGATTCCGGAAGTCCTGCCCGCCAAGGCGGTGCGGGCGCTGACGCAGGATATTGACCCGATGGTTCGAGCTACAGCCGTTTTGACTTTGGTTTTTGGGCCAGAGTCGATGGCGCAGGCATCAAGAGACGCGGCCGAGCTCGCCTTGATTGATATTTCGGCAGCGGTGAGATGGGCTGGAGCCTATGTGCTGGCCTTTCATCCAGACCTGAACCCACGAGTGGTGGAGCTTCTGCTCGACGGTTTGCATGCCAACGATGTGATTCAGGAAACGATGAACGGGAGCCCATTTGTCGACGACGGCATCGATTCGATGTCGGCACAGGCGTTGGCGAGTATTGGTCCGGAAGACGCGCCGGGCGCCGTGAACGAACTGATGACCCAGATCCAGCGGGCCCACCCTGTTCAGGCGCTGACCCTGGTTTCAACGCTGCTTTATTTGGTGTTTGGGAATTCCGAAGCTCCCCATGTCGCGCAGATGAACCCGCAGCAACTACGAGCATTGGGTTCGGTGGTCGCGGCGGATCCCGCATGGCAGCTAAATGGAAACACTTGGACGGTGTTGTCGCAGTGGGGATTACCGGGAGACCGCGAAGCTTTGCGCGTATTCCTTGCCTTCGCCGACACGCCTTGAACCCTCTCAAAAGTTTTGACCATTTAGGGTGAAATTTGTCACTGGAGTAAGCGAATGAGTGAATGGAGGGTGATTGGTCAGCCCACGATGCAATATTGTTCACACGCAACTGACGATTCAGGGATCTTGGTTCATGCCAGCATGGGACGACACGATGGCGGTTATCAAGACGCGCATAAGATGGCCCAAGGGATGCTCGAGATTCTTTCAACCTCCAGTGCGGAAGGACTTAATTTGGGCAGCATTCGGGCACGGGTGGTGGCGCTGCTGCTCACCGACCCGTGGCTTGCGGGAGCGCTCGAATTTGGAATGATTACGCGAAGAGATCACCGCCTCTTCCTGTCTCGATGCGGAGGTTGTGGTGTACTTGGATATAACAAGGAGTCACAACGCTTTGAGCCACTCCTGCATCCAGACACCGCCATCTTTCGTGTAACCGGCTCTCCATTCTTAGCAAGCGACGGCTCATCTGACTTGATGTCCCACGTTCCCATGACGCTCGGCATCCTCGAACAATCGGATGGCGCCGATGTTGTGCTCTCTGACGCTAACGTAGTTACGATCGAGGTCCCCGTGGGAGCATTCACAGCGTACGTCATTACGCCTTCCGGACTGTTGTATGAATCCGTTTCGAAGCTTCGAGTGGAAAGCGACAGACTTTGGGAAATCCTAGAAGACCTTATCGAAACCTCACGTTCGAAGAATATCCTAGTTGTTTTAAAGGATTGACGATCCATTTCATTCGATGCAGCGAGGAAGCCAAAGAAATATTATTGGATCTATCAGTCGTGCCCAACGCCTAGTTTGACATGAAAGCCGTCAGATATTGCCAACATGAAATTTGGACTAAATCATTCGTCCGACGGTCGGGCGGCGAAAATCGTGACCACGTAGGCGCAGGCGCCGACTACTAGAAGTACGGTGTACCCAAACGTCATGGCTGTCAGCATGCCAAACGCCGTCGCGAACACGCCCGACACACCATTTACCGCCCAGGCCCAAGGGATCAGCTCGTTATGACCGGTCTGTTCCAGCTCCCG
>JBBKVQ010000153.1:0-18412 GCA_037968515.1 Bradymonadaceae bacterium | reverse complement strand
CCTGCTTTAGCGCGCTCGCCGTAACCCAGCCAACAAATACGAGCTGGCAGTCCTTGGAAAGCCACTCGTTCACGCGCCATCTCAAGCCAATGAATCAGATGGGCTTTTTCTGGGAACATCTCTTTGAGCGCTTGGTCGGTCTTGTAAATGTCTTCTGGATCTCCTGACAGAGCAACCCAGCGGAAGGGCCCCGAACCCTCGCAAAATAGTGGGCGAATATATGCGGGCACAAAACCAGGGAAATCAAATGCACGCTCAAAACCGGCATCCAACGCGACTTGCCTAATATTATTTCCGTAATCAAAAACCACCGAACCCCGGTCTTTAAAAGCGACCATGGCCTCGACGTGCGTGCGCATGCTTTCGCATGATTTCTGGATATAATCGTCTGGATTTTCGGCGCGCAAAATAGAGGCATCCTCTAGGCTATAACCTACAGGAATATAGCCATTCAGCGGGTCGTGTGCGCTGGTTTGGTCGGTGACCATGTCCGGTAAAACATTACGGCGAAGCAGTTCCGGGAAAACTTCGGCGGCATTGCCCAACAGCCCAACGCTGAGGGCCTGACCGGCAGTCTTTGCCTCCATGATCCACGCCAACGCCTCGTCGATATCGGTAGTGCTTTTATCCAGATAACGAGTCTCAAGTCGGCGTTGAATCCGTGTCGGATCGACTTCGATCACCAGACACGCCGCACCCGCCATGGTTGCTGCCAAGGGTTGCGCTCCGCCCATTCCACCAAGACCGGACGTCAACACGAATTTGCCAGCGAGGTCGGCATCGTAGTGTTGGCGTCCCGCAGACACGAAAGTCTCGTAAGTGCCCTGCAAAATCCCCTGAGTCCCAATATAAATCCAAGAACCAGCAGTCATCTGCCCGTACATCATCAGGCCTTTGCGCTCGAGGTCCCGGAAATGGTCCCAATTTGCCCATTTCCCGACCAGGTTCGAGTTCGCGATCAGTACGCGCGGTGCGTCCAGATGGGTCTTGAAGACCGCAACAGCCTTGCCTGACTGCACCAAGAGCGTTTCGTCATTTTCAAGGTTCTTGAGTTCCCGCACGATTACATCAAAACACTCCCAGTTGCGGGCGGCTTTGCCGTTCCCACCGTACACCACGAGGTCTTCCGGTCGTTCAGCGACGTCGGGGTCTAGGTTGTTCATCAGCATGCGTAGCGCGGCTTCCTGTTGCCAACCTTTGCACTGAAGTTCATTGCCGCGGGAGGCTCGTATCGTTCTGGTCATGGGATTCCTCAAATTAATTTAACGGGGGCACCATAGCGTTTCTGGGCCCTTCGCGCCAAGTCACGGGCGGAAGTCAGCCGCGAGAATACATTTCGCAACTTTTGTGGGGCATTGACCGATAACTGCATCGTCGGGCGACACGCGTTCCGATGAATCAGGAGTGGAAATGCCTTCATCGAGACATGAGGTCACGTCAGAAATTGCGATCATTGAGGCGCAGCACCTTCTTCAGCTGGTGGCACCGAATCTACTGCTCCCAGAAGGCCGACGTCCCGACAAACCAACCTTTAGACAACTGGAGATTCCCCAATATTTCGCGGACGGCATGATTGTGTTTGGCGAACCGGTCGTTCTATTTGCAATCATTGAAACCCAACTAGCTGTCGATCCAGACAAGCCGGCGGCGTGGACCAACTACCTGAGCAATGGTTTTCGAGAGTATTCTTGTCCAGGCGTGCTCCTAGTGATCACCGATAGCTCGGCGGTTGAGCGTTGGGCCAATCAACCCATCGAAGCGACTCTTGGGCAACCTTGGACGCCCCTGGTGTTAGGACCCAAAACGTTTCCCAAAGTAATTCCTCGATCCCAGCTTCGAAAAGCGCCTGGTTTGGGCGTCATTTGTGCATTGGTGCACCACGAGGACGTCGAAGCTGAGAGCCATTACGAGGGTACGTTAAACATGATCGGGGAGTCGTATCAGGCCGGTCTTCTTGATGAAAAACAAGCAACTCTTTATGCTGATGCAGTATTTGCGATGGCATCGCAGGCATGGAGGACCGCAATGGAGAACAAGATGCAGAATGCCCCATTCCTCAGTGATATCTTCAATAAAAAATACTTCAGCGGTGTGGAGGCCGGCATCGAGAAAGGCATCGAGGAAGGTATCGAGAAAGGTATCGAGAAAGGTATCGAAGACGGTCTGCAACACATGCGCATTTCAGTGCGTGAAGTGTTGAGCACACGTGGTTTGACGGCAACCGACGAACAACTTGAGGCGATTGAAACCTGTCAGGACCTTGACACACTTCAGATGTGGCTTCGGCGAGGTCTGAAAGCTGAGATGGCCCACGAAGTTTTCAGTTTGAGCTGACGTCGCGATAGGCCCAAACGGCAAACGCCCCGCCCACAAGCGTGACTGCAGCAGCAAACGCGTGGTGCCCAATATAACCAAACTCTTGCGCGGTCACACCGCTGAACAACCCGCCAATGCCAGTGGCAAGCACGACCACGGAAGCCAACAGCGTATAGTCCGAGCCAGAATGCTCCTTTCTGGCCCAGTCCATCATGCAGGTGAAAAGAACGACCGTCGCGATCGAGCCCAACAGGTTTTCAGTCGCGATGACACCCGCAACCATTGGCCGATCTGTGGCTCCCATTAAAATGAGCACATAAATTCCGGCCCCGACGGTCTGAAAGACCACGCCAACCAGAAGCGCCAGCCGCCTCGGAAGACGATCGGCCACGATGGCGCCAATGGCGGTTCCCACCATCGAAGCCGTGAAGCCCACGCCCCCGACGATCTCGCCGATATCCTGCATCGTGAAACCCCGGTCGACCAACATGGGACGGATCATGCCGCCACCGAGCGCGTCGCCTACTTTGAACACCGAGATCACAAATACTGCCCGCATGATTCCAGGAGCTTTTAGGAAACTCCACAGCACATCAAAATGCCGGCGAAGCCCTTTAAATGCGGCAGTCGAGGTCTCCCGGTCGAGGATCGAGGTCTCCCGGTCGTCGACGATCGAGGTCTCCCGGACCAGCAGGATGGGTATCATCGCAACAACTAGAGACACGGCGCAGGCCAGCAAACCAGCCGTCCAACCGAACGTATGAATCAGCAGGAGGGCCGCGCCACCGCCCATCAACATGCCCAGTCGATAGCCACCGACCTGAATCCCATTACCAATCCCGCGTTCTTGTTCGCTCAGGATATCCACCGCTAGACCGTCAGTCGGCACGTCCTGTGAGGCATTCAGAAAATTGACCAGAAGCACGATGGCCATCAAGGCGCCGGTCTGACTCCAAGGGTCGACCAGAGCCAGACCAACCATCGCCAAAACCGCGAAGATCTGTATCGGGATCAACCAGCCCTTACGCCGAGTTCCCCAAGGCGGAGCCTCGTCAAGCCAAGGTGCCCACAGGAATTTCAATCCCCAGGGAGCAGCCAACAACGACGACAGCCCAATCACGGCGAGCGACGTGTTTGCCTGACGCAAGACCACCGGAACAGCCTGCGAAAACAGCCCAAACGGCACGCCCTGTGCGAAGTAGAGCGCGGTCAGAATCAGATACTTTTGTGGGCGAGTAAGATGAGCGAGTTCCACGGCAACCTTTTGTTAACGCTTCATTTTTCGCAAGATTTTCCCCACCACTATTTCCAACTCTTGGGGGCGAAACACAATAATCAGAACGCAGGCCACCAAACCAAACGCGCCAGATCCAGCGACCAAGGTCGCCAACTGTTCGGTGAATCCCGTCTGTGCCCATGGCGCCAAACTTCGGACAATGAAATGTGCCGGCACTCCACAGGCAACCGCGAACACCAATCCTCGCAATGACCCAAGCATCACTGGCATGACCGGCAGACCTCCACCTTTGAACCGGAATACCACCAGGGTCGCAATCGCGTTGACCGTCATGCCGATCGAAGTCGATGCGGCCAACCCTAAGAGGCCAAACGATTCGTTCAAAAACCAGTAGAGCGGCAGCGAGGCAACGGTCACCACCGAGCTCAAGATCATCGGGGTCCAGGTATCCTCACGTGCGTAGAAACCGCGCACAGCAAGGGTTTGAACCGCCCAAGCCGTAAGACCGACCCCAAACACGACCAGCAGATCTGCGGTCATCTGAGCATCATTGGCGCTATATGCCCCACGCCGAAAGACCACAAAAACGATCGGCTTGGCCAACGTGATCAGCCCAACCGAAGCCACCACCGACAGAAATCCCACGCGGCGCAGACTGCCCGCCAGCATCTCGCCCATCTCCTCGATTTTGCCCTGATGATACAGACGGGTCAGGTAAGGAAGTGCCGCCTGTCCTGCCGCCTGTCCGATCACCGCAAACCCAAACATCATCAACTTCCGGGAGTTGTTCAGCCACGAAATCGCACCTTCGGCATGCATCGACCCAAAATACCGAAGCAACCACTCGTCCACGGTCACAAGGCTGACACCCAGCATCAGCGGGACAGTCACCCACACGAATTTGAGGAAAGCCGGATCGGTCGGCGCAAAACGCGGTCGAAATTTGATCTGCTTGCGGGCCGCCCAAAGCGGAACACCCAACGGCCCAAGCACCGCCCCCACAAGGACACCGATCGCAAAACCCTCGATCCCAAACCATGGCGCAAGACACACTCCGCCCAGAATGATCCCTAGATTGTAGATCAACGGCGAAATCGCGGCGGGCCAGAAGGTCTCCCGGACAAACAACGTGGCCTGGATCAAGCCGCCTAGATAGAAGGCCAGCTGTGCCGGAAGCACGATTCGCGTCATCCGGATTGTAAGCTCAAGTTGTTCGGCATTCCCCGAAAAACCGGGGAAAAGATAGGGAACTAAGAAGGGCGTAAAGATCGTGAGAAGCACGGTGAAAATCAGAAGCACAGAGCCCATTGTCGTGGCGACCGTCGAAAACAGACGCCAGCCGCCCGCCTCGTCGTCTTTGCTCATGTGGGCAGAAAACAAGGGGATGAACGTGATGGAGAGGGTCCCGCCCGCCAGAAAATAATTCATGAGATCAGGGACGGTAAACGCCGCATAATACGCATCCGTCGCCGCGCTCGCCCCGTGTAGATGCGCGATAATCGCTTCTCGCATGAAACCGAGTACGCGGCTAAGCACCATGCTCACGGCAAGGATCAATGCCGCGACCCCCATTCGACCGGCTGCTGATTTTTGCGGCTCATCCTTGAGCTTTTCTGTCATGGCACCTTCCTTCCGCACCAAGCTACATCTAGGTGATCGGCTCAACAACTTATTCCGGTGGCCCATACCCGCTGGAACCACAGAATCGACATCGAGGCCAAGATTGACCATTAATACTTGACACTCTACCCACCCTCTGGCAGCTTTCCGCGTCCTGTTCGCGCATGCTTTTGATTTCAGCGAACAGCAAGAAGGAGTCTCTATGGCACGCCGCTGTAAGTTGTCGAAGAAAGGGCCGTTGACCGGCAATAACGTTTCTCACTCGCACATCCGAACCAAGATGGTTCAACGTCCGAACCTTCAGTTGAAGCGCATCTACATTCCAGAAGAAAGCCGCTGGGTTCGAGTGAAGCTGACTGCTCGCGCATTGCGCACGGTCACCAAAAAAGGTCTTTTGGCATACGTCAAAGATCAGGGCTTGAAGCTTTCAGACGTCATTCACTGAATTGGTGAGTGTTCTCAAAAAAAGGCGCGCCATACCGGGGTGCGCTTTTCGTGTTTCTTGTTACGACTCGTAGCATCTCAAGCACGTAACATCGATTAAGGAGCATCTAATGGCTGATCATCACGATGAACATCACGAAGAACTTCCTCATCAGGCCCCATGGGTTATGTGGATGACATTGGGAGCAGTTGCCATTTTTTTCGGCTTCTTCCTGGCCGTGAAATATTCGGTCTCTTAAGACCGAAGTTCTCGAACAACCCGCGCTGCGGGTTTTTTTCTGCCTTGCGCTGACGAGTACGGGGAGTACCACTTAAGTCGGGAATCCCTGTAGAAGAGCCTATGGCCACTCAGCTAAACAGTATTGAAGTCGAAGAACGATTGGTCGCCGCGCTCAAAAAGCGCGAAGGCAAAGCGACCGCTGCGGATATCGCCGCCGATACTGGCTTGCCCATTGGCGAAGTCGAAATCGAACTACGCCGGATGTTGGCGCTCTACAAGAGCCACCTGGATGTCGATGACGACGGAATACTTCGATACCGTTTCGAACCCTCATTAGAACGGCGAGGACAGTCTGTAGACCGGGCGCTCTACAAGGCGCGTAAGGTCTTATGGTCGGGCTTCAAATGGTTCTTCAAAGCGTGGATCATGATCACGCTGGTGGGCTACACCATTACATTTATCGTTCTGCTCGTGGCACTTGCTGTGGGTGCGATGGCTGCCTCAAGCAACTCGGATAGTGATGATGGGTTAGCTCGGTTACCCATTCATATGCTTGGGCGTTTTCTTGAGTATATGTTTTGGTTCAACATCATGGACAGCCGGTCGCTCTCGGGCCGACGCTCCAGAAGACACAGCTCCAGAAAAAGTAAAAAGCCCGAAAAACCCTTCTATCAGAAGGTTTTTGACTTCGTTTTTGGCCCCGATGCGATCGTCGATCCCCTGGCAGCGCAGCGAACGTTTGCCGCATTCGTCCGTCATAATAAGGGGCGACTTACTCCAGCCGACTGGGCATCACGCTCCGGTCAGACGCTTGAGCAGGCAGAAAACGCTCTGACCGCCGGCCTCATGCGATTTGGCGGCGAAGTTGACGTCACCGAAGACGGCAATCTCATCTATCGGTTCGATGAACTCAGAGCTTCGGCGCAGACCTCCGGTGATTTTGGTCACGATCTCGACCCGATCTGGCACAAGCGTGCAGTGGTCCCCCAGATGACCGGAAATCCCACAGGTACCAACGGTTGGATCATCGCGTTCAACACCTTCAATCTGGCCATGTCCGCTTTTGTTTTGCTCGGACTCCCGGTTCAAGCTTCGGTCTCGTTGGGAATCACGATTGGGCTGGGATGGATTCCGCTGGTGTTCTCGCTCATGTTCTTCTCGATCCCGATATTCCGATGGATTGGACAGGCCTCGGCGAAATCCAAAGCCGAAAAGGAAAACCAGCGGCGTCAGGCGTATCAGGCTGTCTATGCCGGTGCTCGCAGCGGCGAGCCCGTCAGGTTGGACAATAAGATCTCGACCGAGATCGCAATGGCGCTCGACGGCGAGCCCGACCTTGAGGGAGGCGGAGAGCTATGGACGTTTGAGACGTTAACGAGCCAACTTCAGGATGCCCGCGCGGCTCGAGCCAATGAAAACGACCGCGTGGTCTTCGGCGAGACCGTGTTTTCGTCGGACGAAGCCGAGAAGTCGATGGAAGCGTCGGACCTCGACGAATTCGACCGTCGGTTGGCTTTTGAGTTGGGCTCCCCCGCGGCTCAAGCGGTGGCAGCGCCGGCCTCGGTTCACGTACTCAATTGATAACCGCCTAGTTCCCCGCTAGTCTTCGCGACTTAAATCGAACGGGAATGCAGAATGAATAGACAAACACTTGTCATCCTTGGGCTGGTCATCGCTGGCTGTGGGTCGGAACAACGTAAGCCATTTGACGCCGTCGACAGTGGATCAGGTGACGTGTCACAGGACTCGTCGACCAATGAATCCGATGCCGACACCCGCGACATGGACCCGTTGGCCAACAGATGCATCCCCGGTGAAACTTGGACTCCCGGCTCCCCAGCGTTTCGTGACGCGAGTGAAGATTGGGGTCTTCCGGACATCAACGCCGAGGGCGTTCGAATCAGCGCCGTCGATTTTGATGGAGACGGCTGGCTCGACATTTTTGCGCGTAAAACCGGACAGATCGGCGACGATTTCGAAGGAAACGTCCGCAAGACGTGGCTCCTGCGCAACACGGGCGACGGCAAGTTCGAAGACGTGACGCGGTCTTCCGGTCTTGTCCGCGGAAAATACGAATTCGATGATAAAATGGGACGCCCGGCAGATGTTACCATCTTTGGCGACATCGATAACGACGGCGATCTGGATGCTTTCAGCGGCTTTACCAACGACGGCACTGTGCCCGAAGGGTCGGTCATGATGCTGAACAAAGGTGATGGCACTTTTGAACAGTATGGCCCCGAAGTGGAATTCCATAATCCACTCACCAAGGATTCCATCGGGGGTGCGTCTTTCGTGGATATCAATCGCGATGGACGACTCGACCTTTGGATTGGCCACGGCGCAATCGACGGGGCTCCTGCACAAGACCGGGTTTACTTGCAGCAAGGTGATGGGCGCTTCGTCGATTCGACGATCGTGCTTGGACTGGGCTCGCGGCCCTGGTCAAGCCTTGCAGATATCAACGGCGGGCTCGCGCACACGAATGCTTGGTCTGCTGCTGCTTGTGACTTGAATAATGATGGTCTCCCGGACCTTCTGGCAGCGTCTTACGGGCGCGCGCCCAACCACCTGTGGTTGAGTGGCCCAACCAAATACACCAACGCGAGCGTCGCATCGGGTTACGCGTTTGATGGCAATCAGGACTGGTCGGATAATATTTCAGCTCAGTGCTATTGCGACGCCAACCGCACTGCTGACGGTTGTGCAACAGTCCCGGCCCCTGCCGGCATCAACTGCAGCAGCACCCGCGGCTGGAATCCAACGAATGACACTCAGGCATTTCGGCTCGGTGGAAACTCCGGCACCACGGTATGTGCTGACCTCAACAACGACGGCAACCTCGACCTGTTGACGACAGAGATCGTTCACTGGGACGTGGGCAAAAACTCTGACTCCAGCGACGTGCTCTACAACGACGGAACGGGCACTTTCAACCGCCCTGGCGTCGAGGCCTTGGGTCTGACGCGCATGCATGAAGCTGGCTGGAATGACGGTGATATTACGGCCGCCGTGCTGGACTTCGATAATGACGGCCGCAATGACATCCTGATTGCATCGACTGACTACCCGGGAACACGCGCCCTTCTTTATTGGCAAAAAGCCGACGGTACATTCCAGTTGGTCGCCCCAGAACAAGGCATCCTTCAACCAAGCGCACATGGCGTGGTTGTTGGAGATTTCGATAATGACGGCGACTTAGACACGATCGTTGGTCATTCCGCAAATCGGTGCAGCTCAGGCACCCACTGCAGGCCAGCCGGTGAACGATATCTGCGCCTTTTCGAAAACGTCGCTGGCCAGAAGAACAACTTCGTCCGCATCAAGCTGATGGGCACCACGGCCAACCGGGCTGCGATTGGCGCGCGCATTACAGCCAGCATTGGCGACGGGACCCAGGCGATCGAGGTCGATGGTGGGCATGGGCATTATGGGCTCCAAAACGAACAAATCGTTCATATTGGCCTTGGCGCCGCGTGTGATTCGAGCGTGACCGTGCGGTGGCCGAATGCCGAAGGCACACAGCAGACCGAACGCCTCGCTGCCGGCTACACCTACGAGTGGCAAGAGGGTCAATCCCCTGTACCCGTGCAAGAACCCTGAACGGGAACCAAACCGAGGTCGTCTGTGTTAATCTTGTGCCTGGTTTTGCTAGCGTAGGGTTCATGAGACGTCTCCCGGTCATTCTTGCGGTTCTTTTATTGGTGGGTTGTCCCAGCAACAACTCGCGTCTTTGCGATCCCGATTGTTCGCTCGGCGAGGTGTGCGATTACGAAATTGGGGAGTGTATTCGTAAGCCGCTCGAGCTTTTCGAAGGTTCACTGCCCGGACGCAGTGTTCAGGTCGGAGCCACTGGAAACAAAATTACTTATGCTGGCATTTCTCCGTCGACACTTGACTTGGTGGCTGGATACATCACCGAAACCGACCGCGACGTAAAAATACTTACTAAGCTTACGCGTGAGCGACCGCTCGCGATGGCCACCACCGCAACTCGCACAACTGTGATTTGGCTGGGCGACGATGCTCGGTTTAGGTTGGCCACTCGCACACCCGACACACTTTGGAATTTTGGCGTCGTGGAATCCGAAACCGTCTATGCGGGCACCTCGAACTTCACGGCAGCCTACGATGGGGCAGACATGCTCTTCATCGCGTTTCAAGGCACAGACCGTAAACTTCGAGTCGTCTCGTCTGCAGACCTCACCCAATGGAACGTGGCCCTTGTTGACGACGGAGGCATCGCCGCAAATGGCATCGAATGCCCCGAAAACGTCCGGGGAACCCGGCGACCTGGGGGCGTTGGAATCGAACCTTCAATGGTCGCAACGCCCGATGGTATGTGGATTTCCTATCAAGACGCCGATTGCGGTGACCTCCGACTTGCGAGGTCTTCCGGTCTTGTATGGAGCGTCGACGTCGTGGACACTGGCACCCCCGACGCGAGCCCGATCGCCCAACGCGGCCGGACAGGTCGGTGGTCCAGCATCGGTGTGGGCCCATCTGGCCGAGTCGGTATCGCGTATCAGGACGAACTCCACGGAACGCTAAAGTACGCCACACCCTCGGACCGCGCATTTCTCATCGAGACTGTTGACGACGGATACGAACTCGACGTGAACGCCAATCAACGCAAGGACACAGTCGGGGCGTGGGCCCAGCTGGCCTTTGACGCCCGCGGAGCGCCGACCATCGTCTACATGAACCAGTCGAGCGCCGATTTACGCCTGGCACAACGACCTCAAGATGGAGCGCGATGGGTGCAACGCACGCTTGCTTCGGACGGGTTGGTCGGATTCCACGCGGGTTTGATCGAGACTGCGCAAGGACGTCTGGTCATTTCCGAGCGCCTTGTTCCGACACTTGGAATCAAAGGATCGGAACTCGTCGAGGTCTGGGAATGAAACGACTCCTACCACTCATGCTCGCCGCAACGGCGTGTCAGGACGTCAGCATCGGTGTGGGCGGCACGCAGGCACCGGTGGCGCAGGCCAGTGCGATCAGAATCCAGGTCACGCCCGCGGGCCTGACGCGGCTTTACGATGTGAACTCGTCCGAGGGGTTCTTGCTGTCGACACCGCTAAAAACCATCCAGAGTACCGAACAGACTTGGGAGCTCGGACCGGTTGAATCGAACCTTCCCGTCGCCTCACGCAATGGCACCTATATCAATGACACTCTGCGGGTTTCGACGGTTTTCGACGCGTTGAGTATCACGGTGCCTATTCGGGTTCGAACGGCGGACGACCTCGAAATTTGTCGATTTCAGGTCAGATTTTCGAGTGGAAATTTGGATGCAGAAATTCTACTTCAAAATGGCGAACTCGGCTCGACAGCGGCTCCGTTGGTCACACTTGGAGACGCCACGATCTCGCGAGTTGGCGCGTGTTCTATCGAAGCAGCTGATCGAGATACCAACGGAGTTCCGCTGTCCACACGCCTGAAGGACTACCTGCAGGACGGCCTCGTGACCTCCACCCAAGACGCCATGATCATGCGCCCTTTAGACACCATCGGCCTGATCGCGGACACCGCCTCGCTCAGACGAGTCAGTGTTTTTGAACACCGGCGAGGAAATATCGGGGTCATCGTCGACGACTCGACCGCGGCTGTCCTGTCCGGCGATGGCTTTGAGGCCTCACTGGGTCTTGGCCTTCTGGCCCAACGGGCACCCTGCGCACCGCCAGTCGAAGCGAATGTCGCGGACGCCGTCGCCACCCGCAAGATTCTTCCCTCAAAGATCGTGTCCGCAGGCGCAGACCTTGGGATGGGCTTCTCGAGGTCGGCGCTCCAAAGACTCGCGGAATCTTTGACCCTGAGTGGTTTTGTATGTCGTGGTCTTGAAGACGCGCGACGGCCCGAGGAAAACACCGAGCTCTTTGCCACGGATGACGTGGTTTTGGATGACTTGGATCTGGGGTGGCTGCCGGTTGGCCCTTGGATTCAGGCTGTTTCCGCCCCGGGCGCGCTCCCGACTGTGACCCTTCGGCCGGCAACCAACGATGTCGTGCTCAGCTGGGATGAACTTTCGCTCGACCTGTATGGCGAAGTCCAAGGAACGCTGGTGAAACTGGTTCGATTGCGAACGTCTGCCCACGCGACGCTGCGCCCACAGATTGGCGGCACGAATACTCTTCCGCTGAAAATCGACGCGCTCACAATTAACGACGCCTCGATCACCTCGGACTGGCTAAGAACCGAACTTAGTCCGGAAGTCGTCCTGCCTTGGGCGAGACGGTCAGTTCTGCTTTTTCTGGAAAAACAGTTTGAGTTTCCCCTGCCCCTACTGACGTCAAATACCGTGACGGTTAAAGACGTTGAGGTCCGCCAAGACGATGTCGTTTTGTACCTGAAATTCAGGGACTAAACGGGCATCCTACCAAACCAACTGCATCCCGACTTGGGGCCCATCCTGCCAACCCATCGTCGGCATCGCGACCTGCGTCGGCTCGTCGTTCCATAGGATATACGCCCAGACCAAGGCGCCCACGGCCACGCCAGCCGTCACGACGCCAAGGCTTAAGTTCGTGTACATGCTGCTCTGAGCGTCGTCATATTCCGACCGCGAAACTGAGTCCTTATTTACAGCCCTTTTGCGATCCAAAATATCGAGCTCGGACGATGCATTCGAATACCCATTAAAAAAGACGGCTGAAGCCACACCCGACGCGGCGCCAATTGCGACCAAAGCGACAACTTTGGGTGTGTTTGGGTTAGACGAAGCCACCTCTGCTTTTTTAACTACCGACTTTCCACCGTTCAGCTGATATCGCAACTGAAGCGTCTGTCCGGACTCAACCGAAACCAATTCTTCCAAAGGCTCAAACCCTTCTTTCTCGACGATGATTCGATAATTCCCGGGAGAAACTGGCAACGACGTTGGCGTATAACCAGATACTCCATTGGCCTTGTCATCGATATAAACAATAGCCCCTTCAGGGTCAGTGCTGATGCGTATTTCACTCCTAGAAATCCGGGACTCGATGATCGCGATCGTCTTTTCAATTCGTGGGCGCTCCGGAGCATTTGGAACCTTGTCCAAAAACTGCCGATACAGCCGCACAGCAGCTGAATCTTCGCCGAGTCGCTCGTAACACAGGCCCATTCGATACAAGATGTCTGGGTGTGGATAAATATCGTACGCACGCTGAAAAGACTCCAAAGACGACTCAAAATTGCCGACGTCGTATTCTTTTTTTGCAGCATCGATCAGTGTCGCCAGTCGTTGTTTCTCGTTCGCAGAGAGGTCTTCAAAACTGCGCTCCTGTGCCCAAGCCGGCGTGATGGAGGCGGCAACCGTACCGAGGCTCAGCACCGAAATCAGGAATCGAAACAAGTATGTCTTCATAGGCGGCTCTCTTATGCCCAAGCCTTCTACAACGAATCGGCGCGTCTCGGAAGGGATTGCGGCGAGCCCATTCTTACACCGCGCCCGCACACAGCCCCCCTGAAAGAACCTGAATAAATCGGGGATCCAGAGGACACGAAGGCATCAAGTCGCTAGGCTTCACTATGTTGCAACTTTTGCCCGCTTTGTCGGGAGGCTTGATGAGTCGGTACCTAAATTTTTTAATTCTCGTTTCGCTGACCGCCGCCTTGAGCGGTTGTTCGGAGGCCTCGAATTGTTCTGCCGATAGTCAGTGCTTCCAGGGTGAATTTTGCTCGGACGGCACCTGCACCTTGGGCGTGCGGGTTGACGTCGGTAACAATGCGGTTGGCACCAATAACGCTAACGTCGATGCCGGCAATACCAGTGGCAGCAACAACAGCACACCGGACCTTGGGCGAGATTTAGACGCCAACACCACACCCGACCTTGGCGACGACGGCAGCACTCCCGACGCGGGTCTAGAAGCTTGCGTCGTTGACCGCATCACGAGCGAATGTGTCGCTGACCCTTACGAACCCAACAACACCTGGATCGACGGGGAACGCATCTCGGGAATGATGTCGGGGTGCACGACGACCACGACGTTCAAGCCGCTCGACATCACGCTTGATGCGACCAAATGCGCGCGCGAGGAGGAAGACTGGTACTACATCGACTTCTTCCCCTGCGTGAACAACGACATCGAGCTGATTTGGACCGTTGAATTTGCCGAACAGTGCGCCGACACGCTCTTCCTATTCGATTCATTGAGTTTCGATTGTGACACTGAGGCTGCCTGCACCTCGACCGCGGGCGGCGCTGAAATCCGTATTCAGATTCCAAAAACCGGACAGCGACAATCTCAACTGTCTTATGTGGCGTTGAAGACCGCGATGACGGGTTTCCAATCCGATTACACGATCAGGATTCAAGTGAGGCAACGATGAAGTCCGCTGGGTGGTTGCTGATGGCTGCGTTCGCCGTCTCGGCCTGCGGCGACGACGCTGATTGTTCGATCGATAAGGATTGTTTCAAAGGCGAGTCTTGCCTCGATGGGCTGTGCATCGAAGGCTCGTTTTTGAACAACACGACCGCCAATAACAACACGACCGCCAATAACAACACGACGCCGAACAACGTCACCCAAGGATCCTACGCCGAACTAAAGGACAAATACCCAGCCTCGGCATGCATCGAAGATCCATTTGTTGTGGAGTGCTCAGCTCCGGATGATAACGACTCTTTCTACGAATATCTTAGCAGCGGAAACGGCGCTGGTGGATGCATTAGAGACAACGAATTTAACGCCATTGATTTCACCAACACGCTTGAAATCTGCGCAACGGAAACCACCGACCGATATCAAACCAACCTGTCGACCTGCAGCAGTAAGTCGTTTGTTCTCGAAATCTTCATCACTCCGAAGGTCAAATGTGACCCAGCCCTCTATACACTGAAGGTCTGGGCGGCAGGCCACAGTTGTGATGATCAGAGCGACACCTTCCGATGCACACTAAACCCCGATGGGTCTTGGCATATTCAGGGCATCATTGAACCCTCACGTTCTGTGACCTCGGCGAATGTTGAGATCACGCCGAATTTCGGAAACGTGATTGATTTTGAATACGATTTGCGATTTTTGACTCGAGAATAATATGAAATATTTCACACTTATCGCGGCCACGCTCCTTCTTGCCGGCTGCTCTGATGCCTCCAATACCTGCACGACGGCTTCGGATTGTTTTTCCGGCGAGTATTGTGTTTCGGGAAGCTGCGGACCCGACGCGCCGATGGCGAATAATATTGTGAACAATTCGTCAAATAACTCGACGAATAACTCGACGAATAACACGTCAAGTGGCTCGAATAATTCGACCATCGGACCCACAAATAATTCGACCACCGGCCCGAATAACTCGACCACCGGACCCACGAATAACTCGACCAACAACGACACGAATAATTCGACAACCCCTCCAGTCGACGGCTCTTACGCGTCCTTGAAAGCTGCCTACCCCGACTCAGCCTGCGTCGTCGACATCTTCAACGCGACCTGCACCACCCCCGATGATAACGGCAGTTTTGCCGACTATTTGCCTAGCGGAAATGGCGCAGGGGGGTGCCTAAGGGAAAACGATCCCAATCCCATCGATTTCACAAACTCGCTCGAGATGTGCGCGACCGAACTCAAAGATCGATACCAAACAAATTTGGTGCCTTGCGACAGTGTCGACTTCATTTTGGAGGTCTTTTTGACACCAAAAATCAAATGCGACCCGGACCTGTTTGACGTCAACCTGACGATTATCGGGAACGGACGAAGTTGCAAAGATAATGACCCGACTTTCAAATGTGAATTTCTTCCCGATGGATCTTGGCATGCTCAGGTCGTCATCAAACCTCAAAACAGCGTGTTGTCAGCCACCGTCGACATCGAGTCGGCCTACGAAAACGTCATCGATTTCGACTACGACTTGCGCTTCCTGACCCGAAACTGAACATGAAGACCATTTTCATGATAGCCGCGCTCACCCTGAGCGGGTGTGAGCACTGGGACCATTGTGAAAACACCGGAGATTGTTATTCACCGGCAATTTGTGTGTCCGGACGTTGTGAAGCCTTTGAAGAAAGCGACGCAACCAATAATGCGTCGGTGGCCAACAACAACACGACCGACAACGTCCAAGGGACCAACAACGGTTCGACGGGCAGCGGAAACAACTCGACGAGTGGTTCAACCCACAACGAGAATCCTACTCCAGATGGAATCTGCATCGTCGACTCCATGACCGCTTGCTCTGACCCCGCAGAAGACCAACGCCGAAACGATACACCGGCAACCGCCGGCCGGCCCAGCGACGAGCATGGTTGCTTCTTTAGCGACACCCTCACCCATGCTTCGTATTCAGTCACCGGCCAGCTGTGTGGCCACGAAATCGCCGACTGGTATGTTCAAGACATCGCGACTTGCCGCTCCAACACAATCATTGCAAAAGTCACCGCTACACCCACAGCGGCTTGCCAGCAAAACGACTGGCAACTCAGCCTTAGACGGGGCAGCGACAAGCTTCTCTGCAGCGATTCAACCGTTAACTGCACCCAGGAAGGGACGTCTAAAACAGTTCGGTGGTTGGTGGTGCCGGGGACCTCGCTCGCAAGATACCATTACGGTATTGAAGCGGCCGGCTTAGTTCAGTTCCCCTACACGATCGAGTTCTCGATCGAGTAAGCCTCAGAAGTTTTCGATCTGACCCAGCAGTTCAGGCCACTGGATGAACGGCTGATTTGAGCCCTGAAACAAGGCGATTCGTTCGGCACGGATGCGCTCAGCGGCATCGATTGGGTCTGCGACAGCCCACCTGCGTAGGACCGCTTCTTCGTCGTCCGCAATTTCCTGCTGATACACGGTCGCAAAATAAAACATGGAGCGAGCGACATTGCCTTTATGAACATCACGCGGCTCAAAACAACGATTGCCGTTCAGATCATTTCCAAGAAACGCACCCTCAACTTCTCGGATGACCGAGACCACTTCGCAAAACGGATGTGCACCCCGCGTCGAATTCACCATGCTGGTGACCGGGAAAATATGGTGCAGATCTGAGCGCGCTGCGCCACTGACCGCACCAAGCGACTGGGGCCACGTGTGTTCGGCGTTCATCTGCAGGTTGGATGGAATCGTCAACGTGTCGACCCATTTGTCCGTGTAAACACACTGAACTTTGCCATCGACATTATCCAAAGACGAAAACATCTCCATTCTAGCGTCATGGTACGAAATCTTGAGGTGATTCTCTTGATGCAGTTCAACGAGCGCGGTCCGCAACGCGTCGTTGTGCAACTCGCGCACGTCGTCGTACGAAATCATCGCCGGCCCTTGATCGGGGTAACAAGGCCCACCAACACAATCCAGAGAAAATTCGAATTTGCCCGCCACGTCGTTGGTGTTCTGCAATTGCAACGTCAACACTGCGTCATCTGCGAGCTCCCAACCACGGCCGACTTCGTCATTTAGAACCGGCAGTCTTGCATCGGAAGTGCCCCAAGGATTCACAGCGATAATCTTATCGCCTGCAGCGTTTTTCACCGTTATTTTTGGGTTCCATTTTGCATCCGAAATCTTGCGGAACATCAGCAATAATCGGTCACCCTGGGCACCCGCTAATGGGATCTCAATCGAGCCTCTGGCGGCGATATCACCGCGAACAACGATGGACTCGGTCGTTGTGACTAAGGCGGGAATCTCGTTCGAGATCTTGACGTCATCCCAGATAATTAAATCCGCTTCATTGACATAATGACGCAATCGATTGAACGCCGTTCGGCCAACAAAAGGAATACGGTCGAGTTCGGCCAACGAAAAAACAACACGGTCATCATCAGTATTCAGACGTCCATCAGCGCCTTCTCTCCAATCCGTAATCTCGGCAGCACTGCGCCAATAGAGGTTGGTTTTTTCGATAAGCTTGTGTCGGCTTAACGTGTTGACCACTCGCAGAATGGCGCGGGCTTCAGGCGTGTTTTCATGGATCGTATTGGGCAGGTCGGCCTTGCCGCCGATCGCCATGAAGGCATCATCACGACTGTCATGGACTTCCTCGACCTCGATGTCCCCGCAGCCAAACGCGAACAGCGACGCGAGCAGAATAAACAAGGATATCGAGCGGGATGTGTTTCGTGAGTCAATCATACCCCCACTTAACGCAACATGCGTACCAAAGCGGCCCAACTTCGACTTTCCGGCTTTAGATCAATCAGATAGAGCACGCGGCGAAATCGAAGAAAGCGGGATCGGAAGATCCACCTTCCGATCGTTTACGAGCCAACGGCAAGTGGACTGGTCACTTGCGGCGTGCGGCCTGGGGCCTACGGCCGGTTTTCGGTTGTCGGTTCTCAGTTGAACGGATTCGCCGCGGCCGCCACGATTCTGCGCTTGGGGCGCAGGCCCTATGGCCTGCATGCGATTCCTGCGATTATTCAAACACATGCGAGCCATAGGGCTCGCGGACCAATCGCATGCGAGCCATAAGGAGGCTGTCTATCTGTCTCGACACGAGAAATGTCGGGAACTGTTTTTGGCCTATCTACAATTTCTGTGATTCTGCGCTTGGTGCGCAGGCCCTATGGCCTGCATGCGATTCCTGCGACTATTCAAACACATGCGAGCCATAGGGCTCGCGGACCAACCACATGCGAGCCATAGGGC
>JBBKVQ010000152.1:0-14572 GCA_037968515.1 Bradymonadaceae bacterium | reverse complement strand
GTGCAGCCTTCCAAGTAAGAAACATGCGTGTTGTCTTCAGCAACAATCAGCGTGCGCTCGAACTGTCCGGCATCTTTGGTGTTGATTCGGAAATACGTCGACAGCTCCATCGGGCAACGGACCCCGGATGGAATGAACACAAAGGTTCCGTCCGAGAACACCGCAGCGTTCAGGGCTGCGTAGAAGTTGTCGGTATAAGGAACCACGCTCCCGAGGTACTTCTTGAGCAGCTCCGGATGTTCGTGAACCGCTTCGGAAAACGACGAAAAGATCACGCCCGCTTCACTGAGCTTCTTTCGGAAGGTTGTGGCGACCGAAACCGAGTCAAACACGGCATCCACGGCCACATTCTGAAGCATCTTTTGTTCGTGAAGCGGAATGCCGAGCTTCTCGTAGACTTCAAGGATCTGCGGATCGACCTCGTCCAACGAGCCTTTGACCGCTTTGGTCTTGGGCGCCGAATAATAGATAATATTCTGAAAGTCTGGCTTTTCATACGTGACGTTGGCCCATTCGGGTTCCGTCATTGTCAGCCAGTGGCGATAAGCCTTGAGCCGAAACTCAAGCATCCACTCGGGCTCGTTCTTTTTTGCCGAAATCGCACGGACGATATCCTCGCTCAACCCTCGTGGGAGCTGGTCGGCTTCGATATCAGACGTGAAGCCGTATTGGTAAGGACGGTCGATATAAGATTGAAATTCGCTGGTCATATTTCCTCCGTGTGGGCCTCAGGCGCCCACTGGGCAAAACTTTTCGGTCGGCTTAGGAGCCAATCGTTCAAGGTATCCGGTCACAGACGCGTGGTCCTGCAAGAGCACCTGAATCGAGATGTTGTCGAGTGTGCGCGCCACAAGCTCGGCAATATGGTTCCAAACAGGCCGGATCGAGCAGGAACATACGTGGGAGCACGCCTCTCGGTCGCCGGCATATCTTTCACAAATCTCTTCGATGTCGATCATTCCGCCCAGAACCCGAAGTGTGTCTCCGACACTGATTCGTTCCACCGGTTTGGCCAGAATGTAGCCTCCGTGGACTCCGCGCCTAGCTAGGATGAGGTCACCCTGTGCCAAGATGCGTAATATTTTCTGGGCGTAAGGAAGTGACAGCCCTTCTCGGTCTGCAACTTGTTGAGCCGAAATCGGTTCATCCTCAGGCTGCCGAGCGACATGGATCAGGCAACGCAGGCCGTATTCTTCCAAAGCTGTGATTTTCATAATATTACCTGCCGCCGTTGCGGGCGCGCACCCTAGCCACGGCCAGACGATTCTTCAACCGAAAACATACACTTTTGGGTATGTATCGACGTGAAGGCGCCACCGCGTCACCCGAATCTATACTTTTTTGAATATATTTCAAGGCTAGGTTTGTTTTGGCCGCAATGGAAAGCAGCTGAAAGCAGCAGCCTTCCGCTAATCGTTTCCACAATTCGGGGGTTATGATACCTCTTTATTCCAACCCTACCTCAGGCATACCGCATGGCCTCCCACGCCCCTATCCGCAAGAAAGACGCGCTCGAATATCACGAGTTTCCGGTGCCCGGAAAATTCGAGATCGTGCCCACTAAGCCGTTGTCGACACAGCGCGACCTGGCCCTGGCCTACTCCCCGGGAGTCGCAGAGCCCTGCCGCGCTATCGTTGAAAACCCCGACGACGTGTTTCGTTACACTAACAAGGGTAACCTGGTGGCGGTCATCTCGAACGGCACCGCAACGCTCGGCCTTGGGGATATCGGGCCGCTCGCGTGCAAACCAGTCATGGAGGGCAAAGCGGTCCTTTTCAAGGTGCTCGCGGGAATCGACACGTTCGACATCGAGCTGGATGCCAAAGATCCGGATGTGTTCATCCAGTGCGTGAAGGCAATGGAGCCGACCTTTGGTGCGATTAACCTCGAAGACATCAAGGCGCCTGAGTGTTTCTACATTGAGGAGCAGCTGCGGGCTTCGATGAATATCCCGGTTTTTCACGACGACCAGCATGGCACCGCGATTATCGTCGGGTCGGCGCTGATCAACGCGCTGCTGCTCCAAGAGAAGCAGATCGAGGACGTCAAAATCGTGTTCTCAGGTGCCGGAGCTGCAGCCATTGCCTGCGCGCGCCTGTTCTGTCTGCTGGGTGCGAAGGTCGAAAACATCATAATGACCGACATCGATGGTGTGGTTCATAGCGATCGCGAAAATCTTGATGAGTGGCGACGACACTTTGCCAAAGACACGACCGCGCGAAAACTCGCCGATGTGATGGACGGAGCTGACGTGTTTGTCGGGCTATCGGCCGGCGGAATAGTGTCTCAGGACATGGTGAAATCCATGGCTGATCGCGCCATCATTTTTGCGCTGGCCAACCCTGACCCTGAGATCTCTTATCCGGATGCCATCGAGGTTCGTCCTGACATCATCATGGCGACCGGCCGAACCGATTTCCCCAATCAAGTTAATAACGTGTTGGGCTTTCCGTTCGTGTTTCGTGGCGCACTTGATGTGGGTGCCAAGGCCATCAACGAAGAAATGAAGATTGCCGCCGTCAACGCCATTGCGGCTTTAGCACGCGAGGAAGTGCCAGAATCAGTGCTTCAAGCGTACGGCACCGAACGGCTTCATTTTGGGCGAGATTACATCATCCCGAAACCCTTCGACCCACGCGTCTTGTTACGCGTTGCGCCCGCCATCGCTGAGGCTGCCGAAGCCAGTGGCGTTGCTCGCCGGCCGATCAAAGACATGCACGCCTATCGCGATAAGCTTGAAGCCTCGCAGGCGTTGTCGAAGGGCATCATGCGATTCCTGATTCGGAAGGCACGGCGTTCACCCAAGCGGATACTCTTCCCCGAGGGTGGCCAGGACAAAATCCTTCACGCCGCGCAAATCTTGGTCGACGAGCAGATCGCGATTCCAGTGCTGATGGGAAATGTTGCCCGAATCCGAGCGCGTGCTGCTGAACTTGAAATCGACATCTCGGGCGCCGAAATTTTCGATCATAACGAAGATTCAGAATACGAAATGATGGTCGATGCGTTCTACCGGAAGCGCCAACGCCGTGGGGTGACTCGTGACGAAGCCCGTGCACGTCTTCGTCATCGGGAAACCTACGGGATGCTTTTGTTGGATCAAGGCCGTGCGGATGGCCTGGTATCAGGCATCACCAAGAACTACGGCGAATCCTTGCGGCCAGGACTCGAGGTCGTTGGGACTCGTCTGAAGAAAGCTTTTGGCGTCCATATTGTGTTGACCAAAGCCGGCCCGCTGTTTTTTGCCGATACGACTGTAAACATCAATCCTGACGCAGAAACGCTGGCTCAAATCGCCATGCATACGGCCGATTTTGCCCGTTCATTCGACGTGATGCCCAGGGTGGCCATGTTGAGTTATTCGAACTTTGGGCAAAGCGATCACGAGTTTGCGCGCAAAGTTTCGCGCGCTGCCGCGATCGTCCGTGAAAAGCGTCCAGACCTGCAGGTAGACGGCGAGATGCAAGTGGATCCCGCGCTGGACCTTCCGTTCAGGGCCGCGACGTTCGACTTTGCTCAGCTTGAGGGCTCGGCCAACGTGTTGGTTTTCCCGCTTCTTGATGCTTCCAATATCGCCTACAAATTGATGCGAATTGTAGGCGGCGCCGAGGTGATTGGACCGGTACTTTTGGGAATGAATAAGCCCATGAACATCATCGATCGCGCCGGTTCCGTGGCATCTATCGTTAATCTGACCGTGATGACGGTCATCGAAGCTCAACGCCGAGAAATCGGCTCGGCCCTCTGAGAGACAAGACACTATGGACATCAAGAAGGTTCAAAATTGGTAGGCGTTGAGCGTCGCAGACTTGGAATCGGCCGTTCAATTCCATAACGCCGCCTATTGGGTCGACAACAACGCCGTGATTTCCGACGTTGAATTCGATCAACTTCTAGAGGCCCTGCGCGATAAGGCCCCTGAAAGTCCTGTTCTGGACGCCATTGGGCCTGCCGGCGCGGGCGCATTCGAACTCGACGGCGTCAAAGTTGAACACAACCCACCGATGCTTTCGCTCGATAAATGTTACGACGAAGAAACCATCACAAAATGGTTCGGAAAGTTCAACGGCGAGGTCATAGCGAGCCCCAAAGTCGACGGAGTTGCCGGGTGCATGCGCTACGATGCCAACGGCAATCTGATTCAGGCTGCCACCCGAGGCAATGGGGTCGTGGGCGAAGACTTCACGGAAAACGCACGCCATATCGTTGACCTTCCGCAAAAGATCGCATCAGGGCCGCTGGAAGTTCGTGGCGAGTGTTACATCCCGCTGGACGTGTTTCGCGAAAAGTTCGAAGGCGAGTACTCAAGCCCGCGGAACCTTACTGCTGGCGCGCTAAAGCAGAAGGACCCGGCCAAAACCGCCAGGTTCCAGGTTCACTTTTACGGTTACGACGTGATCGGACGTGAGTTCGAAAGCGAAGCTGCCAAGATGGCGTTCTTAAAAGAAATGGGGTTCAGCGAAGTCGAAAACCATCATGTGAAGATCGACCAACTGCAATCGGCTTACGACAGCATTCTGGCTCGACGTGCCGACTTGAACTACGACACCGACGGCGTTGTTTATAAGGTGAACGACACAGAAGAGCAGAAACGTATGGGCCTGACGGCCCACCACCCTCGTTTCGCCATCGCCTACAAGTTTCAAGGCGACGCGGGCCAGTCGATCCTGCGAGAAGTCCACTGGAGTGTCTCGCGCACTGGGGCGCTTAATCCCGTCGGCATCGTGGACCCTGTGGACCTTTCGGGTGCGTCTGTGACCCGAGCCAGCCTGCATAACCTCGGAATCATGGAAAAACTCGGTGGCGAAGCCGGCCTAACTTTGGGCTCAAAGGTGTTGATGATCCGCCGTGGGGGCGTGATTCCTCACCTCGAAAAGATTCTGGAACCCGGCACCGAGTTGGTCACGATCCCAACGGAGTGCCCATTCTGCGGCGGTGAAACCATCCGTCAGGCAGACGTTTTGACGGCAAATCACAACGAGAATTGTCGCGGCGCGCGACTTCGCCAGCTGGAACATTTTGCGTCGGTGATGGAGATCAAAGGTTTCGGGCCCAAACTCCTTGAGTCCATGTATGACGCCGAGATTCTGACCTCACCAGCTGATTTCTTCACGCTGACCGTCGAGGAACTCTTGGACCTCGAACGAGTTGGGCGAAAGCTGGCCGTCCGGCAGCTCGAGCGAATCGCCGAGAAGCGCAACGTAAAGGCGGATGTCTTTTTGAGGGCGCTCGGCATCCACGAGCTTGGTAACCATGTCACCAAAATTTTGGTCGAAAAATACCCAGATTTATCGTCGATTTTGGCCGTCACCAAGGAAGAACTGGCTGCGATCCACACGATCGGTGAAGCGATTGCCGAAAGCGTCACCGCCGGCTTAAAGGAACGCAAAGAAGACATCGAAGAACTCGCTCAGATGTTAAACCTCCGGTTCCCTTCGGCTGCTGACGCGCCCGCTTCGGACGCACCGTTATTGGGGAAGAAGTTCCTCTTCACCGGCGCGCTGGAAGCCATGTCACGCAAAGATGCACAGAAAAAGGTCGCTGAAATGGGGGGTGAATCCCCGTCGGGCGTCATCAGGGATTTGAATTATCTGGTGATCGGCGACGCAGATTTCGAGAAGTTTCAAGGCGGTTGGCGAACCAACAAGCTGGACAAAGCCGAGTCGTATAACGCAGATGGCGCGACCATCAACATTATCGGAGAGTCGGAATTTTTGGAGCTCATTAGAGGACTGTAATGCAGACTTTCCTGGTCGTAGATGATGAGCCGGACATCTTAGAGTCCATCGAAAGACTCTTTAGACGTGAGTACCGTGTTCTGACGGCATGCACGCTGGACGAAGCGCGCGACTTGCTGACGAAGAACGAAATCCATGTCGTGATGACCGATCAACGAATGCCAAGGCAGAGCGGCATCGAGTTTCTGGCGGAGTTGCGGAGCACTCACCCCGACATCGTTCGCGTGCTGCTGACCGGCTACAGCAGCGTCGAAAACGTGGTTGAGGCGATTAATGAAGGCCACGTCTATCGGTATATCGCCAAACCGTGGAATCCCTCCGAACTCAAACTATTTGTCGCCCAAGCCTTTGAGTACTACGCCGCCAGAAAAGAACGCGAAACCCTTGTCGAGCAACTGCGACAGGCCAATGCACGCCTGGCAGAACAAAATGAGCAACTCAGCGCAGCCAACACCGAGTTGTTGCTTCACGATCGCATTAAGAACGTGTTTATGGAGGTCGTCAGCCATGAGTTGAACACCCCTATTGCCGTGATTTTGGGATACGAGTTTCTGTTGCGGCGAGAGCTTCAAGCGACACCAAACGTCATTGTCAGCAAGGCAATCACAGGCATCGAGGCAAGTGCCAACCGCCTGAAACGCATTTCGGATCGAATCTTCAAGATGCTCTCGACCGAGGCCACGAATATCACGCTGGACCTCGAAAAAATCGAGGCGACTGAATTGATCGAAATGGTCCGAAAACAAGTGGACCCCTTTGTTTCCAAACGGGGCCAGCACATCATTTTCGAGGTCGCCCCATCTGTTGAGTTTGTGAAAGTCGACCACGAAAAGATGACGGACGTTCTGGTGAATCTGGTGATGAATGCCATTAAGTTTTCACGCGACGGTCAGGCCATCTCGGTCTCGTTCGCCACCGGAGAAAATCCCAGCCACTTCGAAATCATTGTGAAAGATCAAGGGATTGGGATCAGCGAGGAAGACATTGCGCAGGTTTTTGCGCCGTTTTTCAGCACATTCCAGTCGCAATATCACAGCAGTGGAGAGTTCGAATTTGGCAAACGAGGCATCGGCCTTGGACTGTCAGTGTCCAAAAGATTTGTCGAAATGCATGGCGGGTTCATCACCGTACAAAGCACTCCGGATCACGGGGCAGAGTTTAGAATCACCCTGCCCCGCTCGCCCGAAGCTTTTGATTCGGCGCAGCCGGTCGCCGAGACTCGCCATTAAGCGAGCTGACTCGGACGCCCACTCAAACCAAGACGGTAGCGATCTTCGAGGTACTCCTCGGAGAACGCAAATTTGACCAGTTCTTCGACTTCCCGCGACCGGGACATGCGTTTTTGCGATGCATCTTCGGTCAAAGGCTCGATCCATCCATCGATCCGCAGCATGGCTGCAATGCCAGCCTCGATTTCGCCGCAAGCCACCAGGCCTACGCGGCACGCAAATCGTTGCAGCTCAAGCGGCCACGCTTCGCAATGTGCATCGGCGAGCTGGTCACAACCCTCGAGCGCCTGCTGAACCCGACGACGTGCAACGGTGTCGAACGCGCCACCGACAGACTCGGCAAACGCCTGGCTCTGTACGTCGACTCGATCGGTGAAACCTTCGCCCGTCTGGCGGTACTTCACGCCTTCAATCAGGTGCCAGACATTTCGCCCATCGAACGCCACCAGCGATGACATGCTTGAATAGGCCATAGCTGCCGCAAACCCAGCCAGAAAGCGGACCTGAGCCTCTGGCGCGCTCGCCAGCACTTCTTCGTTGAACCAAACGGTGCCGTCTTCGAATACAAAGGGCACGATTGGGCCTGTATCACTGGAAACTGCACGAACTCGCTTGATTCCAAACATCGCAAACGCGTTTTCTAGAATCTGAAGAATACGAGTGTCGCGGACTTTTTCTCCGTCCAAGGCCTTCTTCTGAGGCAGCGCGTCGGGCCACATTTTTTCGGCCAGCGGCATCGCAGCACTCAATACATCCCAGACACCGTGTCGCAGCATATCGGGAACCAGCAACGACTGTATGTCGGCCGACTCGAGCGCCCGTGACGGAACTGTTTTGATTCGAATATCATCGGAGGGAACGGCCACCCGCAGCGCCCTAAGCATCTGGCGTGACAAGCGCGCGCGGTCATATGCCTGCATGCGTTCGTACAAATCAGCGAGCCCCTGATAATTCGACAGTTCAAACGGCTCAGCCTTGGCCAGAGCCGTGAAGTGTTTGATTGCTTCTGCTTCTCGTCCAGCCGACTTGCTCAAGCAGAAGCTCAAACGGCGGCGGAAATGCAGCTGGCGCTCACCGACAGTGACCTCGACCAGCTCGCGATACAAACGCGCCGCTTCGTCGGCCCAATGCAGATCTTCGTCAAATGCTTCAGCCGCGCGCCCAATCAGCGTCCAACGAATCGGCTCTTCTTTGAGTTCACGGGCAAAAGCCACCAATTTGGTGCAGCAGTCGCCAAGCTCATTCATGTCGAACGCCAGCTCGAACAACTCCTCGACGTCTTCAACACAACCTGGCAACGAACGAACCAGCTTCCACTGAAGCCCGTAAGCGGCAACAAGGTCGCCGAAGTCTTCGCGTTTCAAGCGCACCAAACGACGCCAGTCCGGCGCGTCTTCGAGCGTCGGTTTGCGGTCGATCAACGCCTCAAGCAGTGTGGCCGCGCGGGCAAGGTCGCCATGGTCAGCATGCATGTGGGCCAGAACACGCTGCACTGTGCGGTACGAAGGAACATCGACTGCCGGATGGAGCAAGCCTTCAAGCAAGTGAACGGATTCTTCGCCCTGCCCGGTTCGAGCAAGCAGATCCGCCAACAACAGCCCCGAAACGTGGCGTTCCTCGATGGTAACATCGCTGTCGAGCGTCAGTTCGTGGTGGCGTGCCTGTGCCTCGCAAGCAGATTCGATATCACCGCGGCCTTCATGCACTCTTACCAACGCAGCCTGAATCCCGCGGGAGTCCACCAGGTTGGCGCTGTGCTGATAGGCAATTGCGGTGGCGTCCAGATCGGCAAACTCGCGCTCAAGCAACGCACCAAGGTCTTCAAAGAGCCCCGCCCGTCGTTCGGTTGAATGAGCCGGATTCTCGACATGGACCTCAAGCACAAAGCGCAATCGGTCCCACTGTTTGCCTTCTTCCAAAGCATAACGGAGTCGCTCAAATACAGCCCCGTCGTCCAAAGGCGAACCATCGGCGGGGTATGCCAGATCAGTCGCACGTGAAAGCCATGCTCGGTCATTCGTTGCGTTGGCAAGCTCTACACAGCGAAGAATACCGATATCGCGGTTACGAACGAGTGCGAGCTCACTCTCGGTAAACTCGATGCAGGCCTCGAGGTCGCCGGCCAGTCTTGCTTCGATGGCTCGCAGGCGAATTTCTGAAGCCGTGGTGGCCTCGTCAGAAAACTCGTCGCCTTCCAGCACGCGTGCAAACTCGGCGCGCACGCGTTCCCAATCGTTATCGTCGGAACTCACAAAACCGCGCACGTGTTCGGATGGCAGTGACGCCAACGCCCACTGACGCTCGTTCGCTGTCATCTCGGCCAGCACTTCAATCAGCGCCTTACGAACCTGAGCATCGGGCGAGGTAAGCTCGGCGTCCATGACTTGCTCACCCGCGCTCAAAGGACGGGCCGTACGGAATTCTGCAAGTGACCGACGTTGGCCAGAGCATGCACGAGCCAGGCGAATAACGGCCTGATTTTCGAACACCTCGGCATCGCCATGCAGACGGAAAGTTACGCTACGTTCTGCAGATTTGTCTGAACGTTCCCTCAGCCGTGCGATCAATAGATTATAGGCTGATCGGCAGGCAGCATCTGTGGTTCGACCCGCAAGGTCTTCAAGGTCATCAGCCAAAACCGCTGGATCGACACCAGATCCCGACCAAGTTCGCATCAGGCCTTCGACGATATGAATCTGCTCGGGCACTTCTTCGAGCGACAAAACGTAGTTTTCGAATGCTGCCGCCGAATCCTCAAGTTTCCATTCGAACACATACCCTTTTTCACCGCGCAGTCTGGCGCGATCCGCAACTTCAGCACGGTCGCAAAGTCGAGCATTCAAAGCGCACAGGTTTCGCCACTGGCCTGACCGCCGATACAACACCGCAAGGGTTTCCGAGACATGCGTGTCGTGTGGACGTTCACCATGCATGCGCTCGTACAGCGCGATCGCGTCGAGCTCGTGGCCAGGCCGCGTTTCCACCAGTTCTGCGACAGCACCAAGACGACGCCATTTTTCGGCATCATCAACCGTGGCCTCAATTTGCCGGTCGGTCATTTGAATCAATTCAGAAAATCGATCCCCGCCCACCAGCATGCGTCCCAACCCTTCAAGAGCCGGAATGAAATCGGGAACCAGCAAGAGTGCTGCTCGATAGGAACGCTCGGCCAAGGCCGCGTCATTGAGCTTCGAATTGGCGATTTCTGCGTTTCGAACCCACATTGCAGCGGCTTCGTCGGCCTCGTCGATGAGTTCGAGTTCGCGCTCATTCAGATGCACCAGAGACGGCCATCGCTCTGCACGTGCATACAGGCGTCCCAATGCGGCAAACGCAGTCGGGTGCTCGGGCTCAAGGTGCAGAATTTCCTCCCACGCACCAATCGCAACATCGAGATTCTGCAGATGCGTTTCGGCGACCACGGCCACCTTATCCAACAGATACAGTTTCTGGCGGCGATTCGACGCCACCGACACAGACGACAAAAAGAGGTCCGCCAACGCCGCCCATTCCTCGTGCCGTTCAAGAATCCGCGCGGCGCCTTTCAGCGCGGGCAGGAAGCCTGGCCGCAGATTCAACACGGCTCGATAATGTTTGATCGCCTGTCGGTCGTTCGCGACACGATGTTCAAAAACTTCGGCAGCCTGAAAATGGCGTCTCCAAACACCCTGGGTGTTTTTCTCGCCAGCGATTTCTTGCTCATAGAGCGCGCCAAGCGCCTGCCACTCGCCGAGCCGGCTGAATAGCCGACCTAGGGCACGCGTAGCTGTGGCATGTGCCGGAGCAATCACGAGCGCTTCGCGATAGACCTCGGCCGCAGCTGTTTCCATTCCAGTTCGTGCTTCGTAAACCCGACCAAGATGACAAAGCGTCCACACGCGGCGAGCATCTGAAAGCCCGGTCTCGAGGCGGCGATTCAAAAGGTCAATCAGGTCGTCTTCGAACGCGTTCATTTCGATCAGAGTTTGAACCGCAAACTCAACCAAAGCCTCGTCTTCCGGGAAGTCGCGAAGCGCACGTCGCAAAGTTTCCCATGATGCCTCGGCATCGAGTGCCTGAACATGTGATGCAAGCGCAGCGGCAAGTTCGGGCCGCTGACGTGCCATGGTCGAACGAGCCAACACATCAAACGCCTCGGCCCCGCGGTCAAGCTCGTACAATAGGTGAAGAAGCGTACGCTCAACATCTTCGTGGAGCAGTCCTTTCTGCGACTGACGAGCCAACAATTCGACGGCTTTTTCTCGGTTCCCAAACACGCTCGCCCACACCGCATAAACCGCTGCGAGTGCAGACTTTTCAGTGCGCGAGACGCGTGGATGATTCAACGCAGCATCAAGCGATTCAAGGGCTTGTTCGTATCGACCGCCTTCCAGCAACACGTCGACCGCAAGTCGAGTTGCGGCAACAACCGCAAACCCTCCAAGTGATTCCTCGGCTCCCGCCGTAGCTTGGGCAATCTGAGCGAGCACGACCGAGGGTGCGGCGCCCTTTCGCCAGGCCATCAGTGCCGATTGAAGCCCCACCAGTGCCCGAAAACTGTCGCTCGTCACGGCAAATAAGCCGTCCAACGCATGAGTCACGCCGTCAATATCGCCGTCGATTCGCGACAGACGCAATTGAAGTGCCGCAGCGGCAACTTGGTCCGGTGCGCCGTAGCGTTTCAACGCGATATGCGCCCGATCAACGTGCCCAAGCGATTCGTCAGCAAGTGCTGCGCTGAAGCCCATTAGTGCGCGAGTGGCTTCATCGTTGATGAGTGCGGCTGCATCGTGGCCAGCCGACATGCGGTAGGCCTCAACGATGTCACGACGTTTCGCAATTTCTTCTGGAGGCCGCCACGTCGCATTGCGATCCGTGGCATGCTCGCCGCGCACGAATCGGGCGGCTCTCAGGGTTTTGTCTTGCGCAACAGGGGTATTGGTCGACTGATTCGCCATCCTAGCTCTCCTCGTATTGTGCCGTCCTTGGCACCATCACGAAGAATTACCGTAAATGCTCTCCAGGCAAGGGGTACGCCTTTTCGTCGTAGTCCCAGTGCTTGGTGCTGTCCGTATCCATGGACACAAGTTTTCGAGCGTTACGGTTCCTCCGCAGAAACCAAGCTACAAGGAAAAGGATCGACGCGCCAAAAAATACCAGAGCACCGTCGTTGAACATCGACCACATGCTGGAACCGCTCTTGACGCCCTGAAGCCAACGCGCTTCTGCGACGACCAAAGAATCATCCGTAACATTTCGAAAAGCCTTAGGAAAAGGCTCTCCTGACCGCACTCTTTTGAGGACTTTTGAGTAGACGTCATCGCCGTAACGGGACTGCCACTCGCGAACAAAATGAAAGCTCTGCGCGTACGCGAGCGATGCAGAATTATGGTGTTCCGGAAAATATACGGACAGGTCATCAAACGACGTCAGAGCTCCCTGAGCTGCTGCCCGAGACAACATCTCACTACGTTCTGGTGACCATTCATCGGCATGCATCGTCGCAAAACCTTCATGGAACCACCGTGGCAAGCGTTGCCCGCCTGCAGCGCGGTCGAGCGCCACGTGAACGAGTTCGTGATGAAAGGTCGTTTCGAATTCATTCACGTCCGTTCCTGGCGTCGCTTTCATCTGAATGATGACCACGGAACGGTTGGACAACGACAGGCCCGCTGCCCATTCAGGCGAGAGGTCCGGGAGGCCATGTACTGTGAAATAATCCGAGACATCTTTTACGACCCAGACATCAATGCCCGACAAGTCCTCGTATCCAAGTTCTTCGCGAAGGACGTCCAAGTCATCTGACGCGCGCTCACGCATCGGACGCGTCGCGTTCTCGTACGCAGGCAGGTAATGGAAAGACAAGCCGTCGGCGCTTGATTCCGTTGTGAAATCCGCGAGCGTGGTCGCCCAAGCCGTTACGCTGCCTAAGGATAAGAGAAAGAATAGCACCCAGGCAACGATTCGCATAAACACCTCAGTTTGCTCTAAGACTCCGCAATACCGTGGAAGGTTTCACGCTGAGACCGAGCTATCGAGTGATAAGCACTGCAGTCTCAAGTCAAACTGGATAAAGATTTCCATACCTCTATGACATCAATGTCCGAGCACACAGAGCGCCCACTCCAGACGTCATCCGCCAACCCCAATTCTCACGGGAGCTTAGCGATTTTTCATTCTTTGGCATGTCATATGCATTATCTAATGCCAGAACCGTGAATTCAAATGCTCACGGCCTTAAATCTACTTTTGGAGTTGATAATGAAGAAGCTTATTTTTGCACTCGCCATGACATCGTTGATCGCAGCTTGTGGAGACGACGACGAAACCCCGTCGAACAACACCACAAACACAAATAACACCACGAACAACGACACCAACAACGACACGAACAACACGACGAATAACGAGACCAACAACACGACGAATAACGAAACGACGGGTGCCACAGCATGTGAAACCTATTGTGCCGATTATGAGACGAATTGTGGAACTCAGTTCGGTACCGACTACACCGACGCTGCTGGTTGTGAAACCGCGTGTGCAGAGTTCGAAGCTGGCACCGATGGTGACATGGCTGGCGACAACCTCGCTTGCCGCCAGTACCACACCGGTGCTGCTGCAGCCGATGCAACAACTCACTGCCCACACGCTGGAAAAACTCCTACAGCAGCTTGCGTAGACGCAGTGGCTCCGACCGCTTGCGAAACCTACTGTGCTGACTACGAGACCAATTGTGCTGCCCTCTTCTTGGTCGATTACACCGACGCTGCTGGTTGTGAAGCAGACTGTGCAGCATTTGCTCCTGGCACCGCCGGCGATATGTCAGGCGACAACCTCGCTTGCCGTCAGTACCACACCGGTGCAGCTGCAAATGACGCGTTGACACACTGCCCACACGCTGGAAAAGCACCTACAGCTGCTTGCATCTAATTTCAGCTATTGCTGACAAAAAGCGCGCCCTTGGGTGCGCTTTTTTTTTACCGAAAAACCGACGCAGTGACACAAAAAATAAAGGCGCGCCCAATGGGGCGCGCCTTTAATGCTTCTGATGAATTCACCGACCGCTTCAACGCTTAGAGCAGGTCCTGCGCGGCGACGTCGATGTCTTGGACTTCGACCCCGCTGAATACGTCCAGCATACGGCTATGCCCCTCGATGGCGGCTCTGAGCTCGGCCTCGAATCGAATCCGTTGATGTTGAACGCTGATCATTTCTTCTCGGATCACTCTTAGGCGAGATTCCACACCGGACAAGATGCGCTCCGCTTTCAGTTCGGCCTCGGCGATAATCAACTCTGCGTCGCGTTCGGCCTGCTGGCGAACGTCCTCGGCAACCTGTCGGGCCATATCTAGCGCATCCTGAAGGCTGCGCTCCCGACGCCGATAGTCTTTGAGTTCCCTGGCTGAGCTCTCGCCCTCGCGTTGAGCGCGCTTGAGCTCCTCGGAGAGGTGGTCCCACTCACGCGCCAAGCCGTCCAAAAACTCTTGAACCTGCTCAGGGTCGTAGCCCCGCATCTTTTTCTGAAACTTCTGTTTGAGGATATCGTCGCTGCTGAATCTCATTGGGGCCTCCATGCCGCGCGTTGGATGGAAGCATCTTACCTCACCCGGGATTCACGACAA
>JBBKVQ010000151.1:0-7015 GCA_037968515.1 Bradymonadaceae bacterium | reverse complement strand
GGCAAGCCGTCGTTGTCGTAGATGTAGTCGATGACCTCGCCGTTGATCGACATCGAGCCAAGGCTCAGCGTACCGTCCTCCCACGTCCAATCCACGCTGCCGTTGACCGCGCCGCTGGTCGTTTGGCTGATCGGCAACGGGCCATCCCAGACAAACGCGATATTGGCTTCGCCGCCTAGAACCTCGGCCAAATGGGCGTCATCGCCGTAATTGAAGTCGTATATATCAACGCCAACATTAATTTGGTCGAGTCGATTGCTGGAGTCGTAGGCGAGTGTCCATCCGCGGCCATCACCCATCGTGGCGGAGGTCAAACGGTGGTCGAGGTCGAACACATACGAGTGCTGTGTTCCGCCTGGAGTCGTCATGTCCAGCATGTCGCCGCGGTAATCGCTGCTCATCGTGTAGGCGGGACGGTCTGGCGGTGAGACCTCGGTGATGTTGCCCAAAAGGTCGTAGGCAAAATCCACAGAAGTCATGTCGACTCGGGTTCCGCGGGTGACTCGTCCCATGGCGTCGCGACTTAGGCGGACGGTGCCGTCGGCGCCAGTCACTGATTCCACAAACCCATCCACGCCATAGGCTGTGCTCACGCTTCGTGCGCCTTGAGTTGCGCGTATTGGCCGATTGCGTGCGTCGTATTCAAAAACGACGGGCTCGATTCCTGGCGATTCCACACGGGCCGGACGGCCGTCAGAATCCAGAATTGTCTTAGACGCCCGGTTTTCGGCGGATTTCGAACTCAGCGTCAGTGTTGCTCGGTCCCAGGTGGTCTGCGCTGTGCCTCGTGAATGCGTCAAAGTGCTGGTGAACGACGCGAGACCGGATGTCAGGTCCGTATCGGCGTTCAAGACGGATAACCCAGCAGACACTTCTGTGCGCAGTCCTGACGGAGTTTCAAGCCAAGCTTCGGCAGCGTAGCCAGCAATCATTCCGTAGATGGGATGGGATTGGGTTCGAGTACGAGACTTTGTTCCGTCCTGCGCAAAAGATTCGGCCCAACCGTCGCTCAGCTGAGTCGTTCCGCTCTCGAAATCCCCAGTCTTCACGCGTCTGTCGGCAATTTGATTATTGGGCGGTGTCGAAAAATAGGTGGTTTCACGCCCCGTAGGACTGGTGAATTTGACCGAGTTACGATCTTTGTCCCGCTCAAGACGCGCCATGCCTGCGTTGGGTTGCTCGTCTGAAATCAGGCGGCCGGCGAGGTCGTAGGAGAAACGCCATTCTTCGCCGCGCGGATTCACCATCTGGGTCATCAGCCCGTTATCGTATTCAAATTCCCATCGCTCGCCCTCGGGGCTGACGAGTGCCGTGAGCATTCCGCCAGCGGTGGTCAACGACCACTCAACCCCATCTGGCCCCTTAATTTTGGTCGGTTGACCGTTTTCGCGGACGACTTCAGACGGATTTTGACCTCGGTATAGAGTCTTGAGCAATCGGCCTTCGGAGTCGTACTCAAAACGGATCAGCTCGGCTCCCGTCAACGCGTCGAAGGTCGCAAGGTGGCGGCCATCAGGCGAAAACTCGTCGATTCGGGCGCCATCTGGTGTGGAGATTTGGTAGTTTAAGCCTGTGTATCCGGGAAACATTTCCTGAACCCGGGTGAGTTGACCAGTCGCAAAAACAATTGAGGAATTTATGCCTAACGCAAACACCGAATTACGCAGTGGGCGTTTGGCCGATTGGTTATTTTTTATTTCCGCAAAAGCATCGGTATAATCCAGATAATCGTAATCAGGATCATAAATCCCGGCTCGGGCCACGAGCTCGCCATCGGGTTGTAGTTGAAGCACTGCGGCGCCAAATTGCCCCACTGTTGACAGGTAAATCAGGTCTCCGTCACCCACCTGGATTTGCGTGGCAGCCGGCACATCCGCAACCGTTTCGATGAACCCATCGGGTCTAATTTTGCGGATACTGGACCGCCCCTCGGATGCGTCTTCAGAAAAATAAAGGTCACCGGAATCGCTTAATGCAATGGAGCGAATCTGGGTTAACTGCGCCTTGATTGCTGGCTGATTGTCGCCACACGGCGCGTCGTCGACTGCGCAATTTTGTTCTGATGACACAATTACATGTCGCAGTCTGCCATCGGTGGTGACGCGATAAATGCTTTGCTTTCCGGCTAGGTAGATGGTGCCATCTTGCGAAACATCAAAGAGTCGCCAATCCGCGCTGAAGGCCATCGCATCGACGCCGTCTTGAGGCTCCCCGGGATCCCCGCCGCCGGCCACTCGTCGCAGGATATCGCCCTCCAGCCGCCAGATTGTCCTGTCTTCGGCCAAAGCATAGAGGTTGCCGTCCTTGCCGACACGGATCGTCTCGAATGCCCATGGGGCGTTAACTGCCAAACCGCTGTCGCCAAACTCTTCCCGTAACCCGTCTATGTCGAAGGTCGGGACGCCGTCTTTCAGATATGGCCACGGCATTCCAACGACTGTTCGGATTTGATGTGTACTGGGGTCGATGGCTCGGATGGTATATCCATCGCTCACATACACGGTGCCGTCCCAGCCCACGGTTAACCCAACAATCGAGAAGAACTGCAAATCACGCGCATCGCTGCCGTTGGGCGCCGACCACCCATTCCCAGCATCTATCCCGCCACTAATCAACGACAAGACGCGATCGCCGGGCCCGGCCTGTAGGTCCTGACCATTGCCATAATACATCACGCGACCGACCGGGTCGTAGCGGTGCTGAGGGCCTATAGTCCAGCCTCCGAGGCCTTCCCGGGCGACGTCGTACGTGCCCGTTGTGACCAACTGCGTGTACTTGCGCTTGATCACAATATAAGCGCGTCCAAGGCCGACCTCCACGCCTTCTTCGGTTGGATAAGCGCCAAACTCAGGCAGAAACTCTGGGATGCCTTGAAGCAGCCCGTTCGACGAGCCACCACGGGTAGCAACTGAGTAAAAGCCGGGGAAAAAGAGGGTTACTTCGACTTCAACTGCCGCCGCCCCCTGTATCGGGCGACCGAAGCCATCAAGCCCATCCCAGATGAACTCTTCGATCGCGGGTACGTCGCTCGCATCAAGATATTCCCGGTCACCAAAACGCTGTCCCGCGGCGGTGACGCTGACCTTGGCGGCAATTGGGCGCGACGTCCCGCTAGGACGAACCGGAACGCTGATCACTGGTTTGCGACCAGCTACGCGTGAGCTTTGGTAGGTAAGCGCGAACGGGGTTCCATTGAGCGGAATGGATTCGCCCAGGGTTTGGTTGGAACACCCGATGATTGACCCCGCCTCTTGTCCAGAAGTGCATGAGTCGGGAAACGTGTCGGATGGTGCCGGAGACGGAGCGGTTCCGGGCGGATAGACTCCGCTCCAATTGAAGTCAAACGGACTGAAGTGAGTCGTGGGTACACGCCAAACCGAGTCCCCGGATTTCACCAACTTGCTCAACTCTTGAAGCTCAGCGTCGGTGATACCCAAACTCGTTTTATACGCTTCTGTCAGCGGTCCCTCGCCCACACTGAGTGTCACCTTTCCGCCCGATACTTCTAAGACATCAAGCACCATGCCGTTGGGCATGGGCTCCCACGCTGTTTGGCGTCGATCGTAAAACCCTGATGGCACCAGGGTGCCTGCAGCAAATCCCAAGAAATTATCGACATACATAAAAACGGGTTCTGAAAACTCCACCCGTTCGGCAAATTCGGCGACCGCTTCGTCCACGGTGAATTCTGCGGCGTAAGTGTACAGGGACGTGGCAGGGAGGTCGGCCATCATGGCTTGACGGCCGTCGTCTCCAACCGTCACCTCGGTTAAGCGGACTTGCATGGATTCTAGATCGCGACGAGACCCATTCGGAAAGACCAGGCTGGCTTTGACGCCGTTCGGAAAGATCGCGGCCGTGCGCCGCGCGCCGTCGTCGTCTTCAGTCTGCAGGCCGGTCACCAGTTGGGTTTTGCTGAAGTCGACCGTGGTCGCCTCGTCCTGCAGCGGTACCAAAACGATGTTTTCTAGCGACGTAGCCGACTGCATTTTGCTTCGCAGAACACGGTCACTGGTCACATATCCTTTGGCGCTGACACGAAGCACAAGACGGTCGGTTGCAGAATACGCGAGGTCAAAAAGACCGTCGGAGCGTGTGTACGTGCGGCCGCACTCGGAATCGTTGGCAATGCTGATTGCCGCAGACGGCAGCGGCATTCCGGCGGTATCGACAACTCGACCGCGCACGGTTCCGATCGTCAGCGGAGTGATTTTGTCTTTCGCCAAACCCCGTTGCACTTTGCCAGTTTCGAAGAGCCAGCGAGACTGGTCCCACAGGCTAACGATGCCGTTAAGAGGTAGATCAGGTGCGGTTGCGTCGGGTTCGAAGACACAAGCTTCGTGAGTGAAACAATCACTGTCCAGACAATCCGCAAACCCGTCACCATCGTCGTCCTCAGCGTTATCGCAGGCTTCCGAAGTCCATGCCCCGGACTCTCCCGGAGTAGTCTCTGGACCGCTATCATCGCAGTCGCCACAACCGATCATCGCAATAAGGGCGATGACCAAAATCCACTTAAAATGCTGCACGCGTTTCCCCCAATTTGGAATCGATGACGGAATCATGGGGGCTCAGCCCTAGGAAGTCCAGCGGCCCGTCATTGTCGGGCTTCGGGCAATCAAGTAAATTCAGCTCCCAAACAAGGATTTTTATGCTCTTTCGGATAGCCGCACTCGCGCTCGTCGTATTGACTCTGACACCGGTGATAACCTGGGCCTGCGAAGCAGGTTATTGTGTTACCTCCACGGTCCCTGCCAATCAGGAAGCCGACGTCCCCGTCGATACCCGAATTTTTGTGTTTTTTAACTCGACTCCGGGATTTGCCGAGCCGCAGTCGGGACTTGTGCTGGTCGAGGCTGCCACTCAACAAGGAATTCTTGGCTCGGTGCGTGTTTTCGACGGACATAATCCAGGTGCCGAAGTCGGAAATTACGTGGCGGTACTTGAACCTCTTTTACCACTCGCGCCAAACACGGAATATGAATTGGGATTTGGTGAAGGTTCGGTCTGTGGTGCGCCGTCGCTTAAGTTCACGACAGGCGAACAAAATGCTGTGGCGCCTGTATTTGCTGGCGCAACGTCGGTATCGACAACTTGCATCACATCGCCTGCAGAACTTACCAGCTGCAATGATAATGATGTCTTTCCGCGGGTCGGATTTAACTTCGAGAACCCGGTGCCAGAACAGGCAGCAGGGCTTTTGGTCTATCGCGCTGGCGACACTGAACCCGTCGCCCTGGTGCCGGCCCAAACAGCAAGGGCGGAGTTGCTTCCCAACGAGTTGAACGGCGTCGAAGAGTGTTTTGTGGTGCGGGCCATCGGCCTGTCTGGCATCGAAGTGGGAACTTCGGAAGTGTGCGCGCCTACCGCCGGGATCTGTGCCGAAGAACCAGCAGAAGACATGGGAAACCCGCCGTCGGACATGGGCTTACCTGTTGATGATATGGGCGATGATATGGGGACCGATGAATTAGATATGGGAATCGTGGATTCGGCAGACGGCTCTATCCCATCCACAAATAGAGGTTCGGGCGAGGCTGACAGCGGTTGTGGGTGTGCGACTTCCAAGGGCCCAGACGGCTCGTTCCTGCTGCTTTTCATTGGGTTCCTGTGGGTGCGACGACGCTTATAGGGTCAGACGTCACCGTCAGGGCTTACGACTACGAGCAGCAACTCTCGGCTATAACCCACCGGCAGGCCTATCGATCCGGGGTTTAGCCGACAAATCACGCTGAATTCACGTGGGGTTCACACACGTCCTAGATAGTGCGCTTAGTTGCACTAACGAGGAGGTCCCAATGTCCCAATTTCCTATCGCGCTTGCTGTGGGTGGTTTCTTGTCCGCCTTTCTTAGCGCGGCCTTCAATGCGTGCATCATTGGAAACTTCGCACGGGAAGCCTGCCTGCACTTGCACCTATGGGAATACCTGCCTGTAGGGATCTTCCTCGCGAGCCTAGTTTTAACAGGCGCCCGACTCGCCCGACGGCGAGCAATCCACGAACACATTTTTGAATTGCCCGCCGTCCGACCCGCCCGCGCAACGCAAGATGATCGTGCACTTGAGTTCGGTATCATTACGGCTGGGTTCTTCGCAGCACTAAGCGTCAGGGCGGCCATCGACCCGGTCATCATCCACGACTGGTACGTCTTCCCGCGTCTGGACATCGGCCTCGCGTTGATGTTGCTCATGCTCGCCCCTCTGTCGAGGTCATGGTTTGGCACGGTACTTTCAATCTTGAGTGGCTCGGTCGTTTTGAGTCACTGGTTTGGATGACACCATACGTTGGCCGAGGATTTTCATCGTTCTTGCATTGCTTTGCGTCTGGTCGTTTCCGTACGAGTCGGGCTGTTTGATCTTCGAGTTTCCGCCCAACGGCTGCCCCGGGCTGCACCTTTGGCACTACCTCCCCATTGGAGTGCTCAGCGCGAGCGTCGGACTGGTCGTCATGCGTCTGGCCAAGCCAAATGCTAGGGTAGGGATGCAATTTGGCATGATTACGCTCGGCTGTGCCATTTCGTTGGCGGTTCGCGCGCTCAGCGATCCTGTCATCCATCACTCGTTTCGCGAGCTGCCGCGACTGGACGTGGGTCTTGCGGTCGTGCTGCTAATGATCGCCCCAACATGGAGGTCGTGGCATGGCACCGCGTTTTCATTGCTGAGCGGCGCGCTGATACTGAACCACTTCGTGTTCTTCCCAGGCATTGCCATAATCATTACGGTTCTTGGGATTGGTTTTATTGGAGATGGGTGGCGGGATGCACTCAATCGGTGTTCGCAGGAGACTTGATGCGTTTCAACCCTTTTGACCGCGCCCTAGCACGTCGTACTAGTAAGTCAGCGCTCGGCCGTCTGCGCGTCGCAGGCGCGGCACTAGAGCCGCGCGTACCCCATCGCAGGCACACTGGTCGCAGAATCGCAGCGCGGCTGGAGCCACGCGTACCCGTCGCAGGCGCCCGCTGGAGCCACGCAGACCCATCGCAGGCGCGGCTGGAGCCACGCGGACCAGTCACAAC
>JBBKVQ010000150.1:0-12169 GCA_037968515.1 Bradymonadaceae bacterium | reverse complement strand
TTTGGCTTCGAGTTCATTAAGCAGAGCTTCGATCTCGCCTTGATTCAATAATTCTTTAGACATGAGTCGGCAACTTACCCAGCTGTTTGCGGAAGGCCGCAAAGGCGTGTTAACTGCATAACGGCTTGTGACTCCGGTGTTCTGCTTGGAAGCATATCAACGAACTTCAGGTACGACAAATCCTCTTTGGATTCTATTTGTTGTCGTGCTCACCTTGTGCATTTCGTGCGAACGAAAGGCTACCGCTCCACACGCGTCGTCTAATCCCCAAAGTCAGACGATTCCAAGTGCGCCCCAAAGGGTCGTGTCGTTGGCTCCCAACCTCACCGAAATCATGTTTGCATTGGAAGCCGGAGACCGGCTTGTTGGTGTGACTCGGTTCTGCGATTACCCCAAAGAAGCCTTAAATCTGCCTAAGGTTGGCGGGTTAATCGACCCAGACATCGAGGCGATTCTCACGCTGAAGCCTGATTTGGTGATCGGAGTGACTTCAAGTGGCGATCCCGCAATCACCCGTGCCCTCGATCAAGCCAAGATTCCTTATCTGTTTCTTCGTATGGAAAGCCTGGAAGAGACCTTTGCAGGCGTGACGAGGGTCGGACAAGCACTTGGCGGAAAAAGCGAGGACTTGGGTAACAAGCTATCTGCAGACATGCGCGAATCCTTAAAAGGGCTGGATGGCGTTGCTCTCAAGGACCGCCCGTCGGTGCTGATGGTGTTTGGGCGAAAGCCAATTATCGCCGCGGGACCCGGCACATTCGCCGACGATCTGCTCACTCGTGCCGGTGGGCGAAATGTACTTGAGGGCGGGCAGAACTGGCCGACCGTGGATATCGAGAAAGTGATTGAGCTCAACCCGGACCGAATTCTCGATCTTTCGATGACCGAAGAATCCCAGAACATATTTTGGGACGAGATTCCCGGACTGGAAGCCGTTCAGACCCATAATGTGTATCGTTTCGATGATTCTTCGATGATGAGGCCCGGTCCTCGGATCGTCGACGCCTACCGCCGACTCGCCCTTGCGATTCGCGGCAAACCACACGCTCATTAAGATGCCACGCCACGCCCTCACTCGCACCCGACTTACGGTTTATCTGATCGGCGGTACGATTTCGCTCCTACTGGCGATACTGGCGGGATTGGCCTGGGGTTCGACGACCCGAAACATCTTCGATCTGTTCGGAGACAGCCAAGTGTTGCTCTACGCGCGGATGCCACGCGTAATCTTTGCGACTGTCGTGGGCGCGGCGTTGGCTATCTCTGGTGCGGTCTTTCAGGCGGTACTTCGAAACCCATTGGCAGATCCCTTCATTTTGGGCGTCTCGGGCGGGGCGGCTTTGGGCGGGTCGCTCATGCTCGCCACTTTTGGGACCGGGATTGCGCTGGCCGTGCCGACGGCGTCGTTCGCTGGAGCGCTGGGATCGTTGGCGTTGATTCTGACGGTGAGTCGCTGGCTGCCCGGAGGACGCTTGTCCACCTATGTCCTGCTTTTAACCGGTGTGGTGTTCAACGCCTTTGCCTCTGCTGTGATCATGTTCTTGAAAGCCATCCTGTCGGCGCAAAAGGCTCAGGAGCTTCTGTTTTATCTGATGGGCACGCTGTCGGTGGAGGGCACGCCAATGAGCGAGACGCTGGTACTCAGCGGGGTCGTTGTCGGGTGTTGTCTTGTGTTGATCGGATTCTCTCGCGAACTCAACCTTTTGAGTCTGGGTGAAGATGAGGCAAGGGGACTGGGAGTCAATGTTGCGGCAACGCGTCGTTGGGTGGTGATCGTGGCGAGCTTGGCGGTTGCTGTGAGCGTTGCATACACAGGATTGATCGGGTTTGTGGGGCTTGTCGTGCCGCATGGCGTTCGGCTGATCGTCGGTCCCGATCACCGACTGTTATTGCCCATGAGCGCCCTGATAGGCGGCGCTTTCTTGGTGACCTGCGACCTGCTCGCAAGACTCTCGTTTACAACGTTGGGCACGTCCCTGCCCGTGGGCGTGGTAACCGCTTGCATTGGTGCGCCGCTGTTCATCTACTTTCTTCGCAGAAATCTGCTGCGCCAGGGGGCCGAGTGATCACGGCCAAAGATGTCCATGTTCGGCTCGGAAATCGTGATGTGCTTCGGGGCATCAACTTTGGGGCCTCACCAGGCGAGTCGGTAGCGATCATCGGACCCAACGGCGCCGGGAAGTCCACGCTCCTGCGGGCACTTGCCAGAATTCGCGAGGTCGATAAAGGCAGCGTAACTTGCAGTGCTTGTCCCAATATTAAGACCTGGGCTCGTTTTGTCTCGTTTGTGCCTCAGTCTCACGCAGTGGTGTTCGAGTACTCGGTCTTGGAATTCGTTCTGATGGCATTCCACATGGCCAACGGACGTTGGGCGCTTGAATCAGCATCACAGGTAGCTGATGCCCATTTGGCCCTCGAAAGACTTGGAGTCGACCAGTACGCAGGTAAGGCCGTCACAAGCCTGAGTTCGGGCGAGTTTCAACGGGTATTGATGGCACGGACGCTCGCAATGAAGGCACCCGTTTGGCTTCTGGATGAACCGACTTCGAATCTCGACCTGAAGCACCAGGTTTTGCTCCTAGAACTCGTGCGGGAGCACGTCCTAGGTGGAGGGACGGCGGTCGCGATTCTCCATGACCTGGGTCTTGCCTACCGCTATTTTGATCGGGTCGTTGGCCTGGGTAACGGGGCCGTTCATTTTGATGGGCCCCCTTCTCAGGTAATGAATCAGACAAATCTGTCCGAACTCTTCGATATCGCTTTGAAACGACTGTCGGATGGAGAATTGGTGTCGTTTGCGGCATGCGCTGTAGATCCAAAATTGCCATGATACGTTCAGACCGACTCAGTCCGGGAGAGCACATGAAGAATCTCAAGTACCTCGTTTGTCTTATGCTTCTTGCCTCGTGCGCCGCCGAGCAAAAATCCGCGCCAGTGGGGTCTGGCCCTCAGCCCGCGGCGACCGAAGAAGCGACCATCGGGTCCGACGAGTCCGATCGCGAAGAACCCGCGAAAGAAGAAGTAAAAAAACAAGCCGTGGTGAGTGGAGTGAATGAACTTGTATCGGGCCACAGCGCCTTTGCGTTTGATTTGCACAAGGTCCTCCCAGTCGAGAACCTTGTATATTCGCCGCACAGCATCGCGACGCTCCTGAATGCGCTCTATGTTGGGGCCGCGGGAAAAACCGCTGCACAAATGAAACAGGTGCTTCATGTTTCGGCTGAATCTCAGGACGCGAAACACCAAAGGACGTTGTTCGACACGCTGGCGGCCCGAGAAAAAGACGCTGGCGAACGTGGTTTCAGACTGCGGGTCGCAAATAATATTTGGATCCATTCCGGACACACGCTCGACACCTCGTTTCTTCGAACGGTCGAGAACTCCTTCCTGATGGCGCCAAAGGCCCTTGATTTTGCAGCGTCAGAAAAGGCGCGGGACGTCATCAACGGTTCGATTTCGGACGCCACCGAACAGCGAATTCCGGCCCTCATCCCCGAAGGCGTCATCACATCCCTGACCCGTGTTGTGCTGACAAATGCCGTCTACTTCAACGCGCCGTGGCGGGTGCCTTTCCCAAAGAGCGCAACTGCTGACGGCGCTTTCACTACGCTGGAAAAGAAACAGGTCACCGTTCCGTTCATGAACCTGACAGAGACGGTGGGTTACACCCGAAACTCGTCCTACCAGGCCATCGAGCTGCCCTACGCGGGCGGATCGGTCGTGGCGCTGATTGTGCTGCCCGAACCCGGAAAGTACGAAGAAACCGATGCCGCCCTTTCATCGGGTCGATTCGCGTCCATCATGGCGGGCATGTCTTCGGAGCGGCTGCAGATTCAGTTGCCAAAGTTCAAAATCAGAACCGCCATCGAACTGACCAAGACCCTGAAAACCATGGGCATGGTCGACGCGTTCGACGAGTCGTTGGCTGATTTCTCGGGGATGGTGAAGAAAAACGACGATCCGCTTTTTGTATCGGCGATTCTTCACGAGGGCTTCATCAACGTCGACGAAGCTGGCACCGAAGCTGCCGCTTCGACAGCCGTCATCATGAGCACGCGCGGCATGCCCGAGGCCCCCCGCACGTCGTTCGTAGCCAATCGCCCCTTCACGTTTCTAATCGTGGATAAACCCACGGGTGAGATTCTTTTTGTGGCTCGGGTCGTTAACCCGGCGAAATGACGCTGAGTTCGCGGATAGCGGCCACAGCTTGATCACGGGGCACACGGACTTGAGTGCCACTAGCCAGGTTTTTGACCGTGACTTCGTTGGCCTCGAGTTCTTCAGCACCCGTCATCAATACCACTGGGATATTTCGTGATTCTGCGTACTTGAACTGCTTCGAGTACTTGTCGTGGTCGGGATATACATCCACACAAAGCCCTTGAGCACGCAGCTCACTGGCGAGTGCCATCGTCGACGCGGTGGTCTCTTTGTCCCAAAGCATCAACATCACGTCGACGTCGGTCTCGTCGTCACCAAATAAACCGCGCTCTTCCATCAGCACCAAAATTCGTTCAACCCCAAGCGAAAACCCGCATGCTGGGACGTCGCCCTTGATGAACATGCCAATCAAGCCGTCGTAGCGACCACCGCCGCCAAGACTGCCGGCAAAATCATCGCTACGGATCTCAAAAATAGGACCGGTATAATACGATAGGCCTCGGGCCAAGTAGGGGTCCAAAACAATCAAGGACGCGGCAGGCCCGCCAGCTGCGTACTCCAACAAATCCGAGAGATCCGCCACTGCAGATTGACCGTCGGCCGAAGTCTGCAGTGCCTGCTGCAAGTGCGAGAGCATCGCCTCATTGGAAAAGCCTGCCTGCCCCGGACCGGCACAGCCTTCAAGTATCGCCATCAACTTCGCCACGGCATCATCAGCGATGCCACGGGACGTAAGTTCTGTGATGACCCCATCACGGCCAATCTTGTCGAGCTTATCAATCGCGATCAGGGCGTCGGTCTCTTGGGATTGGGGAATCCCCGAAACCTGCATCAGCGCCAGCAAAACCTTGCGATGATTGACGTGAATCCGAACGTCGTTGAATCCCAGTTCCTTCAAAATCGTGGCAAGTGCAGCTGTAACTTCGGCTTCGACCGTCATTGAAGAAGAACCCACAACATCGACGTCACACTGGAAAAACTCGCGGTATCTTCCTTTTTGAGGCCTATCGGCCCGCCACACCGGCGCGATTTGGTAACGTTTGAAAAAACGCGGCAGATCGTTGCGATACTGGGCGTACACACGGGCAAGAGGCACGGTCAAATCGTAGCGAAGCCCGGCGTCGGCGAGGTCGGTATCCTTGACCTCGTCGGCCTGCAAAGCTCGATCGAGCTTGTCGCCGCGCTGCAAAATCTTGAAAACAAGCTGGTCGCCTTCTTCCCCGTATTTGCCCAAAAGTGTGTCGAGCCGCTCCACGCAGGGTGTATCCAAACGTTCAAAACCGAACGATCGATAAACACGCTCGATGGTGTCGAACACAAACTGTCGACGACGAACGTCTTTAGGAAGAAAGTCGCGAAAGCCGCTGGCTGGTTTTGTTGAGATAGCCATTGGATTACTTCTGTAGCTCTTTCGGCTGCGGAACGTCTTTCCATTCGAAAGGAACGTTGAAACGGGCGAGCCCCGTTCGGCCGAAAAGAGATGCAGGGTATTCGAAGCTCACCTGAGTGACTTCTTTTGGCGGAGCCTCAAACAGCACAAAATCGGTCGCCGACTTGCCCGGCTCGACCGTGACCGAGTTCTGAACTTGGCCATCGACCATCGTCGTCGCAGCAAACTTCACGCGATTGAATGCCGAGTCTGCGCCGTAAATCGCCGCACCTCGCAGGTTCACTGCCTTGTGACCAGGTTCAAACTTAATTGCAGCCGCTGTGCCGTTTTTGATCTCGTAGGAGACCTTGAAAAGGGGGTCGGAACTAAATCCTTCTCCTTGAGCCGCGTCTTTTGTTTTGACGTACCCAAGTTCCGATCCGGTGACCGAAAAAGTCACCCCATCAAAATCTTCTTCCTGACCGACCGCAAACACCTTGGGCCCCTTGGGCTCCACAGGTTTGTAATCAATACGGAACAAGAGCGGCAATTTGCCTCGATGCATGGCTGGCGGGATGCTGAGGATAAGCTTCTGCGGACCATCTGGAACTTCGAAAAGTAAAATATCCTGAAGCGAGTCCCCTTTCGCAAGGGTAGTGGAGTTGACCACTTGGCCTTCCACGGCGCCCTTATCGAGCACCACCCCTGAAATCAAGTTTTTGCTGGCTGGAGGAAGATCCGCTTCCGCGCCTGGATCAAGATACAGGATCGGTGTGGCTGCTTCGGTCATCTGCAACGCGCCATGAGACGGGCTGTAAACAAAGCTTTCTTCAGCCACATTTTTGATCGAGAGCGGAACCCTCAACACAGGACGAGGATACTCGTAGGTATTATCCCCATCATTGATCTCAAGATAACGGACGTCGTAGTCCGAAATTTGAAACTCAATGCCACCGGCCACTTGGGGAGTGCCTGCGACACCGACAAGCGGTTTATCGCAGCCCACAAGGGCCGTTGCCAACATGACCGCCATAACACTCGTGGCGATTATTGAAGAATCTGGTCGAGAACGAACGTCCATAGACTTCTGCCTGACTTGGAAAAGACTCGCGCACGACGGCAACGACACGGGTTGCCGAAGCCGCGATTACACGCTCGCGTCAACTTCGCCCGAAAGCGCGGTACGGTCAAGAATGTATACGCCGATCCGACGCAGCGCGTCAGACAGTTCCGTAAAGTCGGTCACCTGCATCACCCAATCCAGGCAAAATGAACCCGCGTTCGTCGAGGCGATCGTCAACCGATGCCGTGTAAACACTCACATCTGGATGATAGCGATGCAGGTATTCGATGCCCTCTGGCGCAGCCAGCAAACACATGAACCGAATCGATCGCGGCTGTTTTTCTTTTAGGCGATCAACGGCGGCTACGGCCGAATGTCCGGTCGCAAGCAAGGGATCTACGATGATGCAATCGCGCTCGGCCAAGCGGGCCGGTACTTTGAAGAAATACTCGACGGCGACAAATGTGTGCGGGTCTCGATACAGCCCAATATGACCCACTACAGCCGAAGGCAGGAGCTCCAACATTCCGTCCAAAATCCCCTGTCCCGCACGCATAATACTGATGAGCGCGACCTTTTCACCACCTAAAACAGGCGCGTCGACCGAGGCCAACGGCGTGTCGATATTTTTGAAAGCTAAGGGCAAATCCCGCGTGACTTCATAGCCTACCAGCAAACTGATTTCCGACATGAGGCTGCGGAAACTCGCCGAGGGCGTTTCCCTTTTTCGTAGTTGGGTCAGTTTGTGCTGCACCAGCGGGTGATCAATCACGATCGTGTTTTTCAAACTCGGCCTCGTACTGGGTGTTCCCGGACAAAAAAAAAGCTGCCGAGGCAGCTTTTTCACTCCAAATGGACGAAGGCTCAGGAAGCCTTTTTTGCGTCCGTTTTGGCCTCGTCTTTGCCACCACATGTGCACTTGTCCGTGCCACATGCTCCGCAAGACTCGCCATCTTTTGCCTTTTCACATGAGCATTTATCCGTTCCACAAGAGCCACAGCTCGTTTTGTCTTTTTGGGCCGTAGCACCGTCTTTGTGGCCGTCGCATGCGAATGAAGGAAATGCCAACATCATTCCAAGAATTGCGATACTGCTGATAAGAATTGTCTTCATTTAGAACTCCGTAAAATGGGTGACGGCGACGAGACTAGCAGGGGCTTCCCTGAATCTCAATTCTCTACGACGATCACGATTGCGTAGTAACCCCACGCGTAACCCTCGGGGCGGTAGGGCGCCACTAGAATTGAAATCCGTCCCTTCTGGGTTTCTACAAGTTCCTTCGCGAAATTCATGTCGTCAAAGTCATTGACCACGAAGCGCCAGTATTTGACCCCTTTGTTGTATTTCAACATGTATTGTTCGGTCATCTTCTTGGCCGCAGCATCCAGGTCCATTTCATTTCTTTCGATACGTGCTGCGGTGTCGCGGGCGATACCTCGCAACTTGATGCTCTCTTGGATCGCAGGAAGATTCCGTTGTGCACGCATCCGGTTGAGATCGCGCAAAGCTTCTCCAACGCGTCTATTGAAGTCCATTTCCGGCAGTAACTCGTAACTCGAGACCACGACGTCCACGCCCTCGCCAGAGTCCACTGTGCCCAATGCCAAGGTTGACACACCGGGAGCCAATAACAGCTCTCTGCCCGATGCAGACTCCAAAATAGCGTCCACCAACGCGCTGGGGTCCAAGTTTCCCATCGATTTCATCTGAAAAGAACCGTTGACGATAAAACCTCCGACATTCCATCCTGCAAGAACCGCCAACGCGGTTTCGTTTTCGGCATTTACGTCTTCTCGAGCCGCCTGCGAAAACATAAACGGTGCAATCTTTGAGTTGAATTTCGATTGTTCAACAGCCAAGTCTATGGGCAGCAAACCCGCTTGCGCACGGACATGATTGATCACGCGAAGCACTTCCAAGGAATACAAATCACGCTTTGAGCTGGTCTCGACGATTGGCACACCCTTAATCTCCGCGTTGGCTGTCTCTTGTCCGGTAACCGAGAGAGCGACTGCTCGACGAATGGCAGGAATCACATATTCCTGCGGTGGCGTGGTCGTTGCCACCATTACCCGTGCGGCGTTGTTTCCTAAGATCCTACCTTCGCGTCCAACCCAGAAATCTACGTACGCAAACGAATCCGATGACTCCACCGGACATGTAAATGCGAACTCAGGAAAGGAAATCCGAGAATCGCGCTCGCACGAAGCAAAACCAAATTCACCACGTGTGATCGAAGCGCTCACGCCCGCTGTATTTGGCACATTCGAAACACCTCGGATCACAACTGAGCCATTCTGAACAAACGTCATCGGTTGGATATCGACGCTGCGTTTGGACGCGATCATGACGAATCTCAACTGTCCGTTTTGGTTTAGAGCTGCGATTCCAATATTTGCTGACGCAAACGACGCAAGGTGTTCAGTCGCCCATTTAGAAATTTGTGCTTGGTTCGCGCCCCATGCCACATCGGGTTCGGTACCGCTATCGAATGATAAGGTCATGATGCTGGGGTTGTACGTTGTCGCGCCGCACCGAGCCGAGATGAAGCTCTCTATCGGTTGTTCTGGAAACGAATTATGAACCGCAACAAAGGCGGCGACCTGTCGCGCAACACACATCTCTGCTGAAGACAGCCGATGATCGGCATTTTTGGTGATAAGAGTTTCTACCCCTTTTTCCCAATTCGCGATGAGCACCGGCTTAGAATACCCAAATGATTGAGGCAGTTCACCCAGCAGTGCCCATTGTTCCACGACGGGTGACCGTTCTTTTGTTGGCGCACTGACTTGGGGTAATGGCCTGTTCGCAAGCTTCTCTGCGGCTTCCTTGGAAGGCCAGTTGTTCTCGGGGATATAGGCCGACGATGACGACCCACATCCAAACGCAAAGAGAACTAAAGCCAAGCCTATTAATTTGTTAATCACGTCTTCCCCCGAACATTTGATGGGTCAATTTGCCGATGGTTTTAACCGCATTGCCATTGGTCGCCAACCCCTAAGACAAAAAAGTTTACCAATTGAATTTTCTTGTCCGGTTTGCCCATTCTGACTCGTCGGGAAAACAAACGCGGTGCAAAACGCGCTGCTTACGACAGGAACTCCAATGATCGACTACTTGTTACTGATTCGAAACGAAGGCAATCCGATGGCTGAGTTGTCTCCAGCGGAAATGCAAAAACATCTGGAGGAATGGAAGATCTGGATGGGAGGCTTGGCAGCCTCGGGACGTTTAAAGGGTGGGCAACCGCTGGGCGAACCAGCAGCGTGCGTACGGCAGGATTTGGTGGTGGATGGTCCCTATGTAGAAGCCAAAGACGTCGTGGGGGGATACGTGATTGCGTCATGCGAATCCATGCAGCACGCGATTGAGACTGCCAAAGCATGTCCTGGAGTCGCGCTCGGAAGCCTGATCGAGGTACGCCAGTTGGTCCCCAATATTCTGGAATAAGGCGACGATTGATGGCTGACAACCCACATTTTGGAACCGTTGACCACTTGTTTCGGCACGAGGCCGGCCGGCTTACGGCCGTGCTTGTACGCGTGCTGGGTTCTCGAGATTTCCAAGTCGCTGAGGACATTGTGCAGGACACCCTCCTGACAGCGTTGGAGACTTGGCGACTAGGAGAAATGCCCGCGAATCCAGCGGCCTGGTTGACCCAAGTCGCCAAGAACAAGGCGATCGATCATCTTCGCCATCAATCTGCCAAGCGGCGACTAGATCCCATGTTGGCCCACGAGTCACAAGACTCGATCGAAGGGTCGGTCGCTGCATTTTTCTCGCGAGAATTTACGAATGACGAAGTTCGTTTGATGTTTTCGTGTTGTGCCCCGGGAATTGCTGAGAACGCCCGGGTCGCCATCATTTTGAACACATTAAGCGGCTTTTCGGCCCGTGAGATCTCGGCTGCGTTCTTGGAGTCGACAGACGCGGTTGCCCGACGTTTGACGCGCGCAAAAGCGACAATACGCAAACGAGGGCTCTTCGACGTCAATCAAACTGACGAGGCTCTCAAATGTTTGCCAACCGTCCATCGTGCGATCTACCTGATGTTCAACGAGGGTTACCACTCGTCACAAACCGAATCCCCCATCCGAGCTGAGCTATGCTTCGAAGCCCTTCGAATGGGTGGCCTCTTAGTCGAACAAACCATGTTAGCCACACCGTCAACACACGCACTGATGGCGATGATGTGTTTCCACGCCGCACGGCTAGATTCACGAACGAATGGCGACGGAGAGTTGTTGATGTTGAAGGACCAAGATCGCTCCAACTGGAGCGCGGGGCTAACTGCAGCTGGCTTCGCTCATCTGCGCAGGTCCGCTCAGGGCAACGAGGCGAGCGCGCTTCACCTACAGGCTGCGCTGGCTGCAACCCACGCAGCCGCGAAGTCCCTCGAAGACACAGATTGGGAACTCATTGTGAGCCTTTACAACCAACTTCTCGACTTCGAGGATACCGCCGTCGTGCGGCTCAACCGAGCGATAGCAGTCGGACGCGCATTTGGTCCTGAGCGTGGTTTGCAAGAATTCAATGGAGCTGACTTCACTCGATTGGCCGAATACCCGTTCTATCACGCTGCGCGCTCTGAGTTATTGCGCCAAGCCGGACGTTTTGTTGAGTCAAAACACGCGATGACACTCGCCTTGCAACACGCACGTAACGCCTCCGAACGTCGCCTCTTGCAAGAAAAGCAGGGCTGAGGGGCGTTTTCTTGTCCGGTTGGGGGTCGTCACTTCGTCGATCCAAGGTCAACTAACCTAGGACGTGTCATTTGTTGAATCTTGAAATCACTTCATTCTTCGCAGCCACCTTGGCAATCTTCACGATCATTCTTGCTGGACTGGTGGTGTTTCACCGCCTGAAATCCGGCCATCCCTTCGGCGAAGGGGATTCAGAACGATTACGCCACGCCATTCGGGCCCACGGGAACCAAATCGAATCTCTTCCGATCATGATTTGCCTGATGGGACTGCTTGAAGTTGGTGGAGCGGATCCAACGCCTTTGATTATTTTGGGGTTGGTGTACTTCTTTTCGCGGCTGTCCTACGCAGCTTACTTTCACCTTCGACCCGTTTTAGGGCTGCGGATTCTGGGTTTCTGGACAAGCTCCATTCCCATCCTAGTCGCTTCCGCGGCGCTTATTCTGGGCGACTAGGCTCCGGAGGATACCGGTTTTGCTCGGTCGGAATAAGGCGGATCCAGCGTCCAAAGCGCGCAGCGCAAGGTCACCCAGGCACCGTTATACGGCGCAGAGGCACAAAGCTCTGGCGGAGGCTTCGAAACCCATCATAGAACTGCAGTGCAGGCGGACCCATCATAGATGGCGCGGCTAGAGCAGGCCCTCGCATAGGGGTCGAGCTTGTTTTTCCGATGGGTCCGCGAGCCCTTTGGCTGGCATGCGATTGGTCCGCGAGCCTTATTTATGGCTCGCATGTGTCTGAATAGTCGCGCAAATCGCTGGCGCGGCTGGAGCCACGCGGACCGGGCGCAAATCGAAGGCGCGGCTGGAGCCACGCGGACCAATCGCAAAACTCGCTGGCGCGGCTGGAGCCACGCGGACCGGGCGCAAATCG
>JBBKVQ010000149.1:0-25276 GCA_037968515.1 Bradymonadaceae bacterium | reverse complement strand
GGACAGATAATGTCACGCGCATTTCGTTGGCTTCTTTGCTGGTCAGCATGCTTGTTCATGGCGCGATTATGGCCACGGCATACCTGTCTTTTGACCCAGATGCGGTTACAGAAATCGACGTGAAGTGGCTCGAAAACATGGATGACCTGCAAGGGGTGGGCGCTTCGGGTGGCCGCTTTGCCAGTGTGGAGGTCGAACGACCGCCGCAGCCCGAGCCCGAGCCTGCAGTCGAACCAAAACCACCCGAACCTGAACCTGAACCTGAACCTGAGCCGGTTGTCGAGGAAGTCAAACCCAAGCCTAAACCGAAACCAAAGCCGGTCGAGTCCGAGCAAAACCTGGCGAGGGTGGAGCGGAAAGAGCTCAAGAAGAACGAAAAGAACCCCTTCGAAGCCGAACAGATGCCAGGGATGGACCGCAGCGGGCCCACCGGTTTGCCGGCGATGGAGGGTTATGGGCCCGGAAACGCGATTTTTTCTGCGCTGTTAAGGCTTGATCGGGTGCGAGGAACAGCGTTTGAGGAACCCGTTCGAAAAATCATGGAATTGGTTCCAGATTATCGCATCGCGCTTGAAAACACGGGCGTAGATCCCATCAACGACCTGAATTCTATGTTCATGGCGTCAGCTCAACCGCAATATCTGCAACAGACGTTTCTGGCTGTGCGCCATAATCTGAGCGATGGCGCGATGAAAACAGCGCTCGACAGTCGGTTTGAAGCCCCAATGGTGTGGCGGCCCTACCGTGGATTAGAGTCCCGCGAATTGGTGCCCGACACTTCACGCTATCAAGACCCCAGAAGAATACTGTTGGCGCGCCCAGGGCTAGCTGTGCTGGCTCGGCCTGAATGGTTGCCTCAACTTACCGATGAGTTGCCTGCTGACAGCGAACTCCGGGCAGGGTCGGAAGCCAAGCTCTCGATGATCGACGGCCTTGAACAGATTGAACGCACCGCGCCGGAAGATACTCTGTTATTAATGAGCGCCCATGGCGCCATGGTGATTTTGCCGGGTCTAGGGAAAATTAGATTCGATTCAGCAAAAGTGTCGATTTCCAATGTGGAGGCACCCTTGGTCAAAATCGATATGCTTTTTGGAACGCCGCAGGACGCTGCCCGATTTGCCGACGCCTGTCCCGCCATGAAACAAAAACTAATTGCTGGTGTTCCATTTCTAGCGCGTGGCACCGTGGCAAATCTTGTAAACCGGGTGGAGTGCCGTCAAAACGACAAGTTCACGACGCTGACAGCACTTTACACGACGGCGGAGGTCACTCAGGTTCTGAACTTCGGCGTTGCGCTGGTTCCACGCCCGCCTGCATTAAGCCAATTGCCCAATGCGCCAATTCGAAAGCCGGATATCGATTTACCCGGAAAAAATGAAACTACGCCGCCGGCGCATGATAGACAGAAAGAAGGTGCGCCGACGGCGCATAGCGAAGACGTCGGCAATAAAGAGATGGACGCAGGAATACTCGGACCATGATCACAAGACTATTTAATGCTCTATTCGGTTGGTTTTTTTCGCTACTCGGACCAAAAAAGAAGCTACTCGAACAAGAGTCGATCCCTGTCGTGACCTACATCAAGGGAATTAGTTTCCGTACAGATCGAGCTGTTTTTATGGCTCGGGCGCAGCCTTTTCTGCTGGTGTCGGGAACGTTTTTTAATCAAGGCGATCAGACCATTAGTCTGCTGGGCATCAAAATCACGGCGTTTGATGGGCAGAATGCGGTCGGAGAATCCGACACCGAGGTCATCGGTTCCCATCAGGCGAACCTGCAGCCGGGTGATTCCCAAGCGTGGGAATTTAGGATGCCCCTGACACAGACTTCGAATCGCATCGAAATCTCGACCGTGGAAATGGAGTACGCGCCTCCGATCAAGGCGCCTCCGACAAAAGAAGCCCGAATCGACTGGGACATGAAAGTGCCCGCGGGCGTGCTGGTGGTCTTTCGCGAACGCCTGCACAAGACCCAGGCTTTTGGCGACGGAACGCGCTTATTTTGTCATCTGACGATCGAAGTTCAAAACTCAGGACGAGCGGTAAAAGTTCTGAAATTAGACCTCAAGTTCTTGGATCAAAATGATAAGGTCATCGATACTCGAGAAGCCCTTGCTGCTTGGACCGGTGGACCTGCAATAGAGCCCGGCGAACGGCGTCTGGTGCACGTGATTTCGAAAGTCCCAGAAAATTATTCCTATTATGCCGGGCGCGTGGTCGAGGTGTCGTAGACCTCATTCGTCGCGCAGTCGGTCCAGAATCGATGCGTCCTCGAGTGTTGTAGTGTCGCCAGTCTGACGACCCGAGGCGATATCCGCCAATAAGCGACGCATGATTTTCCCGCTTCGGGTTTTGGGCAGCGCATCTGTGAAACGGATTTCGGCCGGCCGTGCGATGGCACCGATTTCATTGGCCACGTGCTCACCAAGTTCTTTAGAAAGCGCGGCACTTTCCTGAATGCCTCCCTCGAGGGTGACAAACGCGACGATGGCTTGGCCCTTCAAATCATCGGGCCGTGGCACCACGGCTGCTTCACACACCGCTGGATGGCTGACCAACGCGCTCTCGATTTCCATCGTTCCAAGCCGGTGCCCGGCGACATTGATCACGTCGTCGACTCGCCCCATGATCCAGAAATTGCCGCGTTCATCTTTGCGAGCTCCGTCGCCAGCAAAATAGAGTTCTGGAAATCGCCCATAATAGCCGTTTTTAAAACGCTCCGGGTTTCCGTAGATCGTACGCAACATGCTTGGCCATGGTTTGCGGACCACCAAGAAGCCGCCCTGATTAGCGCCGACTTCGTTGCCGTCGCTGTCGACCACGGCCGCATCGATTCCAGGCAGCGCGTGGGTTGCCGAGCCCGGAACGGTCGTCGTGACACCGGGTATAGGCGAAATCATCATGCCGCCGGTCTCGGTCTGCCACCATGTGTCGACGATCGGGCATTCGTTTTTGCCAATCATCTCGCGGTACCAGATCCAGGCTTCGGGATTGATGGGCTCGCCCACCGTACCCAGCAATCGAAGGCTCGAGATATCGTGTTTGAGGACGTGGTCGTCGCCCCATTTCATGAACGCACGGATGGCTGTCGGGGCGGTGTAGAAGATATTGACGCGATGGCGTTCGATGATGTCCCAGAAACGGTTCGCTTCGGGAAAATTCGGCGCGCCTTCGTACATCAGCACGGTCGCACCGCATTGCATGGGGCCGTACACGACATAACTATGACCCGTGACCCAACCGACGTCAGCGGTGCACCAGTACATATCCTGTGCCTTAAGGTCGAACACCCATTTGCAAGTCAGTTTGGTCCAAAGAGCGTAACCCGCTGTGGCGTGAACGACACCTTTGGGTTTCCCTGTCGTGCCGCTCGTATACAGAATGAAGAGCGGATGTTCGGAATCGAAGGCCTCTGGAGTGTGCCGAGTCGACTGCGAATCCACCAAATCATGCCACCAGTGATCGCGCCCTTCTCGCCATTTCACAGGGTTATCTGTCCGTTTGACGACAATCACATTCTCGACCGTGGGACAGCCGCCTTCGACCGCTTCGTCGACGTTTTCTTTAAGGGCGAGCACCGATCCACGGCGCCATCCACCGTCGGCTGTGATGATGAGTTTACACTCCGAGTCCTCGACGCGATCGCGAATTGCATTCGGGGCAAATCCACCAAAAATAACGTTATGAGCGGCCCCCAGGCGCGCGCAGCCGAGCACCGCGATCGTTAGCTCGGGGATCATCGGCATATAGATCGCAACTCGGTCTCCGGCCTTGATTCCAAGCGACGTGAGGGCATTTGCGAACTTACAAACCTCGGCATGAAGCTGCTGATAGGTCAGCGTCTTCTGGTCGCCTGGCTCGCCTTCCCAAACCAGTGCAGCTTTGTTTCGGGTGGAGTCGTTAAGATGCCGGTCTAGACACTGAACCGACATGTTTAGTTTGCCGCCAAGGAACCACTTGGAAAACGGCGCCTTCCACTCTAGCGTCGTATCAAAGTCTTTGTCCCAGATGAGTTCCTCGCGTGCTTGCCGAGCCCAGAAGGCCTCGTGGTCGCTCGCGGCCTCGTCCTTAAGCGCCTTGTAGATTTCTGGAGTAAGGTTGGCCTGTTTTGCGAACGCTGAATCGGGCGCAAACTGTCGGTCTTCTTTTAGAATACTGTCGATATCTGCCATAAATGCTCCTCACTTTTTTGTATGGTTAAGACATATCGGTCGCATTGCCGACAGTCAACGACCGCAGGATCGGGCGAAGCACCCGTCTTCCTAGTTTGAGGCTGACGGCGAGTTGACTGCTGCCTATAATCAGACCTCAATTGCGGAAATTTACAGGTAGATTTATGGATCTGCGCGCATACATCGACGAACTAGAGAAGGCCCGCGAACGCAAACGGGCTGCGCTAAGTCCGGAAGACCTGCGCGAGATCATCACCGAGTTAGGCTGGACGGATGCCGATCTTGCGGGCATCGAGGTGGAGGTACAGGCCCATCTTGAGCGAGCTCGGAACTACGTCACCCATAGCCTTTGGGACAACGCCCTTTCGGAACTTCGGAAAGCGAGCGCACTTGCGCCCACTCGACTAGCGATCTGGACCGACCTAGCGAGCGCTCATTTTGGGCGTTTTCAGGCCACGAACGACTTTTCCGACTTGGATGCGGTCGAGGAATACGCAAACCGCTGTCTGGAGCTTGAGCCTGGGCATCACACTTCCTACGCCTTATTGGCAGGGGCTGAGAAAGCTCGGAAAGCTGAGACTAAAGGGAGCACGGGCGGTACAGGTATCAGACTCTTAGCGGTCGGTTTGCTCCTGCTAGCTGGGATTGGGGCTGGAATGTACGTGGCGATAAGCCCTGACCCCATGCCGGACAAGAGCCCGGGGACTGAGACCGTGGTGCATCATCTTCCCAAAGATGTGAAGCAGGTGGGAGGCCCGGTAGTCTCGGACACAGCAAAAGTCGAAGTACAGTTTGATGTCGACTCGACCTCTGGTCTTGAGCTTGTTCCCAAACGGGTCACACAAAACGACTACGATTCCGGGTCATTTTTTGTCTATTCAGCACTGTTGAAAAACGCCGGCAAGAACGAGTTCACGAAACTTAAGGGCAGACTTGAGCTGGTCGGCGAGGACGGTGCGAATTTAGCGGTGAGCACGGTCACGTTTTTGGACACCCATAACGGGACAATGCGACCCGGTGATGTACAGGTGATCTCGAGCACCGTGAAGAGCCAACCGGGCGTCAAGTTGGCGCGGTTCAAGGTCGAAGTTTTAGACTTCGTGCCGGCACCACCCGAGTACCCAGCCTTGATTCCGGTTCCACTGATTTGGGATATCCCACGGCCGCCTTCGACAAGGCTCGACTTTTTTGAGCGAAAAACCACGGTGGGTAATCCCAAAGACGCCATCGCTGGTCTTGCGTTTTTTAAGACCGAGTGGGAGCTACGCAATGTGGGGGAACAAACTCTGAGGAGCTTGAAGTTGGAGTATCGACTTATCGATACCAATGACAAAGTGATAGACTCCGCGACAATAATGGTGGCTTACTCTGCCACACCCGAGATTAGCCCCGGTGAAAGCCGCGTCGTTTTTGGGATCAAACAGCTCAAAGTCGACAACTTTGCGCGTTATGAAATTCATGTAATAGAGGCCGAGTGAACCAGAACCAGAAAAAGCACTTTTCAATGTTGAGGTCTTACGCCCTAGCCGACCTCCTAACGCTCTCGAATGCTGCGTGTGGAACCGTTTCGATTTTTTTGTGTTTGAATTATTTGGACACAAAAAACGACGATTTTTTATGGATGGCCTTCGTTCTTCTGCCCATTGCGCTGATCTTTGACGCATTTGATGGGTGGGTTGCCCGTAAACGCCAGAAATGGTCGAGCTTGGGTGCCGACCTGGACTCGTTGGCAGACATCGTTTCTTTTGGTGTCGCGCCCGCGGTACTCGCCTTCACCCTCGGACTTAGGGGCGGCTGGGACATCGCCATACTTGCCTACTTTGTGTGCTGCGGAATCTCGCGGCTTGCACGCTATAATGTGACTGCCGGCGACATGGCCGATGAGTCTGGCAAGGTGAAATACTACGAGGGCACACCGATTCCGACCAGCTTGGCGCTGGTGGCGGTGCTTGGCGTGGCGTTTTGGACGGGTAACACTCACGCAAGTATTTGGGGCGGAAGCTACACCATGCTTGGCGCAGGGTTCCACCCTTTGACGCTCCTGTATTTTGTGAGTGGCAGCGCAATGATTAGCTTAATCAAAGTGCCGAAACCCTGACAGGTGTCGGGTGTCAGGTTATCGGGAAGCGCAGGCGGTTCGAGACCCGCATACCAGTTAGGCGAGTCGAGCCATGACGAGGTCTTTGATCTGACTTCCGTCAAAACGACCCTTGGTCTCGGCCACAATCGGGCCCATCACCTTGCCAATATCTTTTTTGGTCGACGCGCCAGTCTCTGCGATGCGCGCTTCGATCATTGCGACCACTTCAGCTTCGCTAAGTGGCTCAGGCAGATAGGCAGCGATCACCACGAGGTCGGCTTCTTCGATCGCCACAAGATCGGGGCGAGCTCCAGTCGTGTAAAGCTCGATGGACTCCCGACGTTTTTTGGCTTCCGTAGCCATCACGTCGAGGATCTCTTCCTCGGTGACGTCACGACGAAGCTCGATGGCCAAATTCTTGAGCGCTGAAATGAGCATGCGGATTGAACCCAGACGAGGGGCGTCTTTGGCGCGCATCGCGTCCTTCATGTCCTCTTTCATGCGAATAAATGTGGGTGCTTCAGCCATTTTTCATCTCCTCTTCTAAATCCGTATTCATTTCTGGGAGGGACTTAATCCTCCGTTCATGAAAGATATTCCGCTCTTCAATTTCAAAATTTAATTGCACACATTGAATCGGGCCATTATCGACCTGAATCACTTTTTTGGCACGAATTCCGACCTCCATTCCGAGGTCCTTTCCTGCAGTAATAATGCTGGCTTTCCAACCATCAAAATGTGCGATCAATGTGTTTCCAAGCGACCGGTGAGCCTGCCGCTCGGAATCTTCAATGCGAATACCATAGGGCGGATTAGTCATCACAAGGCCGGATTCAGCGCATGGCCGAGCATCGCGAACCTCGAGTTTTTCGACTTCAATCAAATCGCCAAATCCCGCATTTAAAATATTTTCGCGGGACGCATCAACGGCATCAGGGCTTCGATCCGAACCCACGATTTTGGGGCATTTTGCCAGACCTGCATCACTGCGCTGACTGGCTTCTTCGATCAGCGCGCCCCACGTGGCGGCAGAGTGCTGACGCCATCGTTCCAGACCAAAGGACTCGCGACCCAAGGACGGCGCGGTGTCGGTGGCCATCATGGCCGCCTCAATCAGAAAGGTTCCAGAACCGCACATCGGGTCCATGAACGCCCCGCCCTGGGCCGCAATGGCGGGCCAACCGGCTCGAATCAGGCAGGAAGCCGCGACGTTTTCCTTGAGAGGGGCTTCGGTCGACCGCGAGCGATAACCACGCCGATGGAGGCTCTCGCCCGCAAGGTCGATGTAGATGGTCGCATCATCGCCGTCGACGTGGCAGTGGATGTACAAGTCGGGTTCGACCGTATCGACGTTCGGGCGCTTGTCGTAAGCCTTTCGGAACTGGTCGACAATCGCGTCTTTGATCCTTAACGACGCAAAATGGGTGTGATCGAAACGGGCGCGGACCAGCGTCGTGTGGACCACAAACGAGTCCTCCACACGCAGATGGTCATCCCATTGAACCTTTCCGGCGCCCCGATAGAGCGAATCTTCATCAGGCGCGCGAAACTTCAGAATCTGAAGCAACATATTCGACGCAAGCCGGCTCCATAAGACGGCGCGGTAGCCGTCCTCGATGGTGCCTGAAAACATGACTCCGCCACGTTTTGCGCGAGCGCTTTTAATTCCAAGATCCTGCAGTTCTTTTGCAAGAAGATCCTCGAGGCCCCGAGGGCTGGCGGCAAAAAATTCCATTTATGGCTTGGGGTGTGCGAGGAGAAATTCCATAGCTTTCACTGGAAAATCAAAGTTAAGTCCGGGGATATGCCCGGCGAGGTTCATGGTCCAAAGCTCTGCGGCGCCACCGGTACAATTTGGTGAGGCATCGATATCGGTTTCAGCGCCTAGCTCGGCGCTGATGTCGATCGCATCTTTGGTTTCTGGCGTGGTGTCGCATCCATTATGGTCGATCCAGAAATCCAATGATTTGGATGCCGATGGATACCCCGCGGAAACGGCGGATTCGGCCAGCCCGTTGAAAAATATTGTGGTGTCCGCAGTGCCATGAACCTGCGCAACGGCGACAGGTTCGGTCGGTGTGCAGCTTGAGGTATCCAACGGCATTGCGCCCGCCAGGCTGATAATCCCAGCGATCAAATCAGGGCGCTCACAAGCTATGCGATAGCTCATAAAACCGCCGTTCGAGTGCCCCATCAGGAACACGCGTTTTTCGTCGACATTAAATCGCTGTTTGGCCTCCGCGATCAAACCGGTGATGTAGGCAACATCGTCGACTTCAGTGTTCGCGAAATCGCAGCAATAGTCGGATGCGTTCCAGAACTTCTGAGCCGTCGCATTCGTAGTGCCATCAGGGGCAAGCACGATCATGTTCACGTCATCCTGAACACTGTCCGTACGAAAATAAATACGCTGCAACGCGCCGCTTGCACCGTAGCCGTGAAGAATAATTAGGAGCGGGTGTTTTTCGCTCGAAATGTAGGGCTCTGGCAAAATCGGCGTCACCGGGCGATCGCCTCCGAGCGGCGAAAGGTCGACGATAATGTTTGCGTCAGGTTCAGTCGACGCGTCATCGAGTACGTCTGAGCCGGCGTCCGCTTCGGTCGAACCGGTGTCAACGCTAACGTCAGCGCTACTCGTCGCGTCAGTTCCAGTGTCTTGTTCCCCGTTATTTTGCGCGGAATTGGTTGCGTCGTCGCTGCAAGCAGCGAGCAGAAGGAGAGCTATTGCCAATTTTTTCATGTCTTACCTCGCGGCGCGGGACCTTAGCGAGTCGCTTGTTACCACGCAAGGGACAAGGTGGACAAACCCTACGGCGATGATCAATATCTAGTTGAGAGGCTTCTAACGTGGAGAAAAAACTATGAAAATTTTGTGGGTAATATGCGCCATTCTGCTCTTCAGTGGCCCTGCGTTTGCCGATAACAAGGGACAGAAAGGCAACGAAAAGGCTGACGAAATGAAAGCCAAAGCCAATCCCAACAACAAGAAAGACAAGGACAAGGACAAGGACAAGGACAAGGATAAGGACAAGGACAAGGACAAGGACAAGGACAAGGACAAGGACCGAGGTAAGTCTGACGAGCGAGGTAAGTCGGACGAGCGCGGCAAGTCCGATGAAGCTGGCGAGTCTCTTGAAGGTGAGGATGGCGACGAGAACGAGGCCCCTGGCATCGACTCGGGAGAAGCTCCGCGGGACACGTTGACCCAACAGCGCAACGAAGCTGAAAAGCACCTGCGGCGCCTGGCAAAAATCAAGCGGCTCGAAACGCTTGGTTCAGAGCAGAGTAGCGAGAAGCTCAAAGAACGTGCAAAAGTCCTGCGCGAGAAAGAGCTTGCACGCCATAATAAGGCGGTGAAGCGCTTGGAAACCAAAGCACTTGAGGAGTCAAAATGAAGCGAGTTTTTTTGATGGTCGCGATCGCGGCATTATGGACATCGGGTTGTGATAAAAAAGCCGACGAGCCTGCCGCATCGACTGCGGCGCAGACCGCGGCTCAGCCTGCAGCCCCAATGGTTGTCGTTGAAGAAACGATCATCCCGATCGAGTACAAAAACGCGGCTGAGACCGAGATTACGGCCGAAAATGCGGAGGCCAAAGCGGATGAGTTGGCCAAAGAGATCGAAGAAGACAAAGAGTGATTCGCAACTTTTAAACCTCATTGACCGATAACCCTCTCGAACCAAAAATTCGGGAGGTGTTCCATGCAAAAGCGGTCAATCGAGGACATGTTAAATCTTGGGGATTGGCGCGGTTTGGCGCAGCGACTCGGTTTCGAGGCGCGGCCGCTGCGATTATGCGCCAGCACGCTTGCGGGTTGGGGCCTTGGAATGCTTGAGGGCTTCAATGTGACGTTGATGTCGTCGGCCCCTGGGGCGCGCTTATTGGTCGTAGAGGGGGATCCGGAGCACGGCACGAGCCGCGCGGCGATGCGCGCAGTGCATCGCCGCAATCCGGAGGACGTCACGCTGTGGTGGTGGGTCAGCGCGCGCCGGGTGGTGGTGATGTTGGGGTGTGACCGAAGTGATGGGGGTTTCGACGTCCGCCGGATGGTGATCGCGCGTGATGAGCCGGAGCGGATGAGCCTGCAACAGCTGGAGGGTCTGTCTATTCGGGACGTGGTGTCACCTGATGAGCGCGAGCGCGGCCGTGCCGTGCGACGGCACTTCGAGGACACGCTTGACCAAGAGGCCGTCACCCGAGCGTTTTTTATCGGATTTCGTGATTCGGTAGACCGACTAAAAGCTAACATCATCAACGGACCAGACGAAGATTCTGAGCGGCATTCCATCGCCCTAAACACGATGCTGCGCCTGCTGTTCATGTACTTCCTGCAGTCACGAAACGCCCTCAACAACGACCCGAAATTCATTCTCAGAAGCTGGAGGGCTAGGCCGCGAGACACGTCGTTTTACCGCTCGTCGCTACGAGCGCTGTTCTTTGGTGCACTGAACACCCCGCTTCCGGACCGCGATCAACGTGCCAAAGACCTTGGGACGGTCCCATTCCTGAATGGTGGATTGTTCGACCCGACCCCCGTGGAACTGCGCCACCCCGACTTGGATTGGAACGATGACGTCTGGAACCAGATCCTCGACGAGCTGCTGGAGCGATACCATTTCGACCTGGGGTCCCCTGCTCATAGTCAAAGCTCATCGATCGACCCTGAGATGCTGGGAAAGGTCTTCGAAGGGCTCATGTACGGCGACGCTAGAGCGCGTTCTGGCAGCTTCTATACCCCCGTCGACGTCGTCACACAGATGGTCCGACGCGGACTGGAACATCATATCCGACAAGAGACCTCTTGGACCGCAGACCGTGTTTCAAGGCTCTGGAGCGCCACCAGTGTCGATCTGGACACTCGCGATGGCCTCAGGGCAGCGCTCGAAAAACTGCGAGTCCTAGACCCAGCTGCAGGGACCGGCGCCTTCCTTCTAGAAGCCCTTCAGCAACTTCGCCACCTCTGGACCCTAGTCGACGGCCCAGTCGACCACGTACGGCTGCGGGAACTCGTGCACAACCATATTTTTGGAGTGGATATTAACTTCACGGCGACTCGGCTGTGTGAGCTGCGAATCTGGATCGCGCTGCTGGGCGCCACCCCTGATAATGCGGTGGCAACCATGCCTCCCCTACCCAACTTGTCTCATCGCATCGTCACGGGTGATGCACTTATCGAGACCTCGGATCTGGTCGAGCGCCGCACCAAACGTGGAACGGTGGCAAATTCGCGGGTGCTGCGTGGGTCAACTGCACGACGTTTGAACGAGGCTCAGCGACGGTTCCTGACTTGTCATGGCACCCAAAAGTCCGAATTGCGCGCCGAACTGGAACACGCTGAACTCCAGCTAACGACAGAGATTCTGGAAACCAGACTTCGTCGACTTCGTGCGGATGAATCCCAACTAAACGCGGTCTCCGACCACCCAGATATGTTTGGCGTGACGACCGAAAGACGTCAGAACACAAAGGCACTTAAGTCGCTGAAAGCCGAACTGAAAGGGCTTGAAGCTCTGTTAACCCGGGTATTGGAGACCGACGACGCATTCCTGCTCACGTGGGCGGCCAAATTCCCCGACGTTTTTTCCAATGGCGGGTTTGACCTCATTTTGACCAATCCTCCTTGGGTCAGAGCGCATCGGCTCGAACGTACGCGAGCTGCGGTCCTAGGGGCTAGATATCAGAGCACTCAATCGACACTTTGGAAGCTCGCAAAGTCCCGCGGTATCCGGGTCCCATTCGGCGCTCAGGTCGACCTTGCCAACGTGTTTCTGGAACGTTCGCTTGAACTGCTCAAACCCGGTGGCCATCTGGTCGCACTCGTCCCAAGCAAAATGTTCCGATCGCTACAGGGTACCGGCATCCGACGAGTTCTTGGCCGACATGAGGTCATGAGCATCGAGGATTTTTCTGAAGCTTCCAGAGCCATGTTCGATGCAACCACCTACCCTGCATGCCTGCATGCGCGCCGAGCTCAGAGTCGGACTGCCACTGATGTTAGAGTGTGGTCGGGGGACCAGTTCGCAAGCTGGTCACAAACCTTGCCCAAAGATGGGTCGCCATGGGTGCTTGTGCCACCCGAAGTCGACCGAGTTTTGGCAAAGATGCACAAGAACGGCCCCGGCAATTTTGAGCCTCTGAGAGGCATCTTCACAGGCGCGAATCACGTCTTCGTTGGCAGAGCAGGCGACTTGGTGGGGGAAATCGGCAACGACGTGCAGCAGTTGTTTCGTCCTGTCTTGAAAGGCTCCGACCCCGAAGGAACCAAAGAAGTCATCATCTGGCCTTACGACAAGGACGGAAACGAACTCGACGATTTGCCAGCGCAAGTTTCAGCGTGGTTCATTAAGCACGACGACGTGTTGAAAAGGCGCTCCGACTACGATGCCGGCAAACCAACCTGGCAGGTGTTTCGCGGGCGCGAAGACACCCTGGCACCAAAAGTAGTCTGGCGTGACATTGCCCAGACACTGTCGCCAAGTATCGCAGCAGAAGGCTCAGTCCCGCTCAACACCATCTACTACCTAGCCTGTCAGTCGAACGAACACGCCGAAAGTCTGTGTGGCCTTCTAGGGTCACTACCAATGCGCGCGGCAGCACGAGCCTACTCCGAACGGGCGCGCGGGGGGTACCGCCGACACTTTGCATGGTGCATTCGAATGCTCCCGGTGAGTGAGCAGCTACTTCTCGAGACGAAACAGGGAGTTCCCATGAATGACCAATATGTCGCGACGAGTCTGGGTCTGAACCACGACGATCTCCAGATATTGAGGGCCTGGGCGGAGCCTCACCCATGCGACGACGTGAGCCATGCCGCATGAACACTCGAGACTGGATGAATAACCTGATCACCACGATCGCACAGCCAGCTATTCAAACCGATGACCTCGAAGAATTCCAACGCGAGGGTGTCATGAGGCTTGTCGACATGGCCCAACTGTTTGGCGGGGCCGTGCTCGCCGACGGTGTGGGATTGGGAAAAACACGAATGAGTATCCACGCGGCTACCCGTATTCGCCGACGAACTCGGGATGAGAGACCCGTGCTTATTTGCGCTGGGGCCCGACTCAAAAAGATGTGGGAGCAAGCCGCCGAAAGTGTCGGACTGCAGGGAGAATTCCGCGTCATTACTCACACGGCCATGAGTCGTGCCTCATTCAAAGATGAGTGTTCAGTGATTATCGTTGATGAAGCCCATCATTTCCGAAATCCGGGAACCAAACGATACGCCTGCCTTGAGGCTTTATCGCACGGCACTCCGCTGCTCCTTGTGACCGCCACTCCCGTGGTGAACTCAGTTTGGGACCTCTATCATCTGCTTCGGTTTTTTCTGGCCGACCACGACACCCGTCCATGGACCGGAATTGGCCTACGTGACGCGTTCGTCGCCGCGGCCAGTGGCCAAGGCGATGTCACGGAACTCCTGCGCCTCTTCTGCGTGCGACGAGAACGAGTGTCCCAAGGCATCATGAAAAGCAGGCCCGATGTGGCACTGCGCATGCTCAGGTACGAGCCCACGGCGTGTGAACGGTGGCTGTGGGAGCATCTCGAACCCCAACTGCGCCACATGCACCTCGACCTACTAGAGGGCGACTGGCCGCGCGGCCTCTTTGTCGACCACGTGCTCCGCTCTTGGGAGGGTGGCCCCCATTCGTTGCAACGGACAATCAACCATTTGGCGGCATTTCATACACGGTGGCTCGAACTCGATGCTCAGGGGCGGCGCCTAGAACGTTCAGATTTCGGGGATTTTTTTGGTGAATCAGGAGAACAAGCAGTCCTGCACTTCATGTTCGAGAAGCGCACTGCGGGCCCGGATCGGCAGCGGGTTATGGAAGATGAAAAAACCCTCCACTCGCTAAGCGCTCGAGTTAAACAGACGATTGACGAGCCCGGGGGAATGACCGACGCCGTGGCAGATTATGTGAAAGACGGTCAGAAATGCCTGGTCTTCGCCACCTACCAACGTTCGGCCGAGGGCTTGTTTCGTGAACTGCAGCTGATCTTGGGAGCAAGCGCCAGGATCGGTCTGATCACGGGCAGCACAGCATTATCGACCGGGATCGGGAAAACCAAGGGCGACGACCTGCTGTGTCGATTCGCCCCCCGGGCTCATGGAGTGGAACTCTCGAGCCACCAAGAACTTCAAATCCTGATTTGCACGGATTGCCTGTCGGAGGGCGTAAACCTTCAAGACTGCGAACGCATGATATTCTTGGATCTACCTTGGACCCCTCACTCCATTGAACAACGCATCGGGCGGTTGGTTCGTCCGGGAAGCCAAGCCACGTGTGTGCAAGTCTTGCTGCCGCGGCCCCATCAATGGGCTGATACCCTTGGTATGCGGCGTCGATTGACCTTCAAACTAAGGCAGGCTGAAACGACCCAAACGGGCATCAGCTCGCTTTCTCGGGCTCGACCCAAATCCACGAACCCATTGGAGGCTTTAACGCAGCTGGACAGGCTGGCCGCTAGAAACCATCAAGATAAATCGATGCAAAATTGCGCCCGGCATGGGCATGTCATCGGCATCGCCGACGAAACCTGGGTATTGCTGCGAGTAACCACGATGGGGTTCGCCCGATTTCGGGTTGTTTTGCTGAAACAGGACAGCACAGAAGCTCGGCTGGAACGTTTGGTTCCACAAATGATTCGTTGGATGGACCGGCCCGAAGAATTGACCGATCGCCCATCTTGCCCAGACTCTGCGAGGCTTTTTAGCGAAGAAATGTGGGAAACACTGCAGGGAGCAGCCAGCGCTCCGGTTCAACTTGAGGCGATCCAGCTTGAAATCTGGCAGCGTCTGCGCGCCGACGAAATGCAACTATCGGCTCAGGAATGGGCCAGCGTTCGATCGCGGCTGCTAGCGCCGTTGACACGTGGTCAGCTGGCCCGATTACACGAACTCCGTTCCGAGTTGATCGTTGAGGTCTACCGCCAAATTTTGGCGTGGCGTCAACATGATGAAAAAGTTCACGTTGAAGTCGTATCGACTCTTGAAATCAACCGGGAGGCCACTCCAAAGGACGCCCACCCATGATGTGCAGATGCAGGTGAAACACGCTTTGACCAGCAGATTCGCCATTATTCACGACCAACCGATACCCTTCCAACCCTTGCTCACTGGCAATCTTAGCGCTGACCACCATCAGGTGTCCCAAGAGCTCTTTGTCTTCGGGTGTCGCCTCAAAGAGGTTCAAAATGAACTTCTTGGGAATCAGCAGGATATGGGTCGGCGCACCGGGATTGATGTCGCTAAATCCAAGGCAGTGCTCGTCTTCATAGATTTTATCGCATGGCAGTTCGCCGCGAATAATTTTTCCAAAAATCGTATCATTCATGTGCGTGAACCTTAGTTTTTAGAATCGATGATAATCGTCACGGGACCTTGATTCGTAAGAGCAACATCCATGTTTGCGCCGAACTTCCCCGTCTCTACAAGCACTCCCCTGGCCCGAGCTTTCTGAACAAACAGGTCAATCATGTCGCTCGCTGGTGCCGGCTCCAAGGCCCCACCAAAGCTCGGCCTGCGGCCTTTTCGAATATCCCCGTAAAGCGTAAACTGGCTCACGACCAATAGCTCGCCCTCAATATCAAGGAGCGAAAAGTTCATCTTCTCGTTCTCGTCAGAGAAAATGCGCAGGTTCAGCACCTTTTCAAGCACGTAGTCCAAATCCGTCTCGGTGTCGCCTTGTCCAGCGCCCAACAAAATCATCAGTCCTCGCTTAATCGCGCCGATCACGACGCCGTCGACCGTCACACTTGCTTGGGAGACCCGTTGAATTACAGCTCTCATCTCATCGCCTCTTCTTAGTCTGCTTAAATTCCCAAGAAAAGCTGACTTCATCGACGGGTAACCAACCTCTGGCTCCACCAATGGCCGTTTTTACCCACCACTCTGAAACAATTGGCATGGGATCACCGGTCCAGCCCTCGGCTTCGAAGTCCTCGACAATCGGACAGCCAGCAACAAACTGGTCAGCTGCTATCGCCATCCAACATTGGCCATCTTTCTCGGCCTTCAGCAAGTTGACCTTCTCTCCTTTCTTGATCGGATGAAGGTCTTCTTTGCCGGTTCGACTTGCCGCGCGGTCCCAACGAGTAGCGATCACGTCGAGATCCTGTTTTGCGGTCAATATTCGGGGCTGGCTTACTAGGACCATGGAACGACTAATCCCAACGACCATGCCGGACTCCAGGCTAGCTTTTCCTCCAACGGATTGGCGATCACCCACCGCGCGATACAGATCGAATTCCCCGCTTGGCCCCTCGTACTTCAGGACCAACTCGCCTTCCATGTTGTCATATGGCGTACCCTCCAACGGTAGAGCACGGGCCAAGGCGAGGTCGTTCGTCTTGGCTGACTCAACCGCAGCATCAGGCACTCCGGCATCTTCACCCGGCGATTCTACTTCATTCGTTGAGTTTGTGTTCGGTTGGACATCGCCCTGCTCTGGTGTGAAATAGGGTTTCTCCGACTTGTCGCAAGACGTCAGAGCCAGAAGCACAATTAGCAACAACTTCACATCCACTCCATAACAACAAAAATCAGAACAATGGTGGCGGCCAAGGCTAACAACCACCACAGTTTTCGAACACGGCCAGATTCTTCAGCTGGCGCGAGTGCGCTCAGATTTACCTCAAGAAGCGCAGATGGATATTCGATTTCGGGGAACACATACATCGCCTCATCACCATCTCCGGCCTCCATTTGCACGTAATTCTGCGACACGAAGTCGTTCAGAGCGCTCTGGATTTTAGAGATCGGCAGCTTGGTTCGTGATGCTAAGAAGTCACACGAGAAGCGGGCGCGAGACGAGCCGGCAACAAGAGAAAGCAAGGTGTGTTGGGCCCGCGCTCGTCTGGACCACAACGGGTCATCGCAAAGACTCTTTACGTTGCGTCCGAATTGCGTGGTTTCGACGAGATGCTCGGCAGTTTCAATTCGAGTCTCGGGCATATCGTCCTTGAACGTGTAGTACTTGATGCCGTCATCGCCTTGAACGCTAATGGTGGTCGGCAGGTCATCAAGACTTTCTAGAATTCGAGCAACACAATCCACGTCAAGAGGCACATAGGGAACAACTTGCAAGACGGCTGCCTTGCCGTGGCGACGCGCTAGTTCGTGGGCGACACGCGATACGGTTTGAACCGCAGCAGGACCTATATTGAATCGTTGAGTATCGACCATGAGGAACTTTCGGGACACAGACAGGTAGTAACTGCGATGAGTGTAGCTGCAAGAAACGAAAAAGCCGACCCGAAGGTCGGCTTTTTGATTCGAAGACCGGTGGGTCTTAGAATGTCACGTCGTTTGTGACCGAATCGTTGGCTTTGTTGAACTTCGACGAAACCGTCGAGCCGAACATTTTGACGATCGCAATAACGAAACAAGCGATGAGGATGAGGAGAATAATATACTCCGTAGCCGTCGCGCCGTCTTCGTCGTTGTGAAATCCGATAATAAGGCTTTTGATATCCATGAGTCTCTCCAATCTTGTCTGGGCCTCTAGGGCCTATTTTTTTAATGTTCTGTGAAAGCTTGTGCTTTCACCACTCTATCGACTGGTTTCCCAGCCAAGCAACGCAATATTTCAGCGAACGCCTCGGTTAGAGTGTGTCTTCTTAAAGAGCACTAATTGTGCCATTCGAGAAAACTGAAACGACCCCGCCGTTTCATCGGAAACTCAGCTATTCGCCTTGTTCCCTATGTGACACGAAGTCACACTTACGGACAACAAACCCTAGGTCTTCAAACCGCAGGGTGTGCGAGCCACCAGACCAAAAAGTCACGGTAAGCTTTTACATAAACCGCACAGCCAATCAGCGAAATGGTCGCTCCCAGACTCACCAGGCTAAAAACGATGATGTATTCCGTCATCGCTACACCTGACTCATCTTGATGAAATTGTTGAAAAAAACTTTTGGTTCCTTCCCACGCTGTCATCTTGCTGTTCGTCATCCGTTACTCCTCACCACACTTGTATGGTGCCTATACCAATCTTCCGATTGTTTTAGACTCAAGACAAGTTTTTCTGCGGTGTGTTTAATCAACTTAACAAAGGAAATTGGTACCTTCAACGACTCTTTTGATCTTTATGACGTTTCTTGCGTTTTTTGAATCAAGAGGGCGTTGCACATTTGAATGTGCAAAGGTCGATCCAATTCTCGTAGAACCGCCGACATAACGTTGACATTGACCTCGGGGCTCGATAAATCGGCCATCCCCCGTTGCTCCGGGTAGAATCCATGTCCCAAGATGACTCCAAATTGCACACCTCTGAGGTCAATAGACCCGGGGTGCAAGACTTCGTGTCCGAAAGCTATCCGATCGATGACCTGATCACCCAGCTTCGAAAACCCGGTGCGCATGCCCAAGTCACCGGCGTATCACCAGGGCTCAAAGCGGCGCTCCTGGCCGATCTCTCTCGCCGGGCCCAAAGCCCAGTGCTGATCGTCGCGGCGGATTCGGAAAAGGCGAGAGACCTCGCGCGAGATCTTCGTCTCTTTGTAAGTCGCCAGCCCGAGGAAACCCTCGATGACGATGTGGTGCTCTTCCCTGAGTTTGATGTGGGACCCTATCACCAGGCGTCTGCAGATCGGAAACTTACTTTGGCGCGGATGCATGCGCTGTGGTCTTTGACCCGTCCCTCGCCACCACGCTTTGTCGTTACATCGATTCGCGCCTGCATGCGCAAGACGATGCCCATGGCATCCATGAAGAAGTGGAGCACGACCTTAACGATCAGCGCTGAGTGGAATAACACCCGGCTGCGTGAGGCGTTTACGACCTGCGGGTTCTCGGAAGTCACGCTGGTCGAGGACCCGGCAACGTTTGCGATCCGTGGTGACGTGGTCGACGTGTTCAGCCCGGCCCATGAAAATCCCGTCCGGATCGAGCGGTGGGGCGACGATATCGCCGAAATGCGCGCCTTCGATGCTAAAACCCAGCGAACCTTGGCCTCGGTCGAGACCTGCGACATCTTTCCCGCCCGTACAGAGGTGTTGAACACCGAAACTATTCGGACGGCTCGGACGAAAATCCGAGCTCTGGGAAGTTCGTTGCACGTTCCATCAAAGGCCATGTCGGCGGTCATTTCCGACCTAGACGCAGGCCTCCATTTTGTGGGCATCGATTCGCTGTTGCCGGCCTTCTACGATGGCCTCGACGACATCTTCGATTACCTACCCAGCAACTTCTTACTTGCGATCGATGAGCCCGACCACGTGGTTTCACAGGCAGTGGACCTCGAGGAAAAGCGCCGTATTGAACACGCTCAAACCATCGAAGACCAAGATCTGGCCTTGCCGTACGAGGATCACTACAAAGATGCCGACACGGCGTTGCAGTTTTTGCGTGGCGCCAATCGGGTTGAGTTTCGCCGAATAGCGATCGAGACGGCCGATTCGCCGCTCCCGTTGGCTCCGGACGAAAACTCATTTGCGTTCACGGCTCGACCAAACTCGGACATCGTGCAGCTGCGAAAACGTCATAACAGCGTCGAAGAGACGATGACGTGGTTGCAAGATGACCTCGACTTTTGGAAACAGCGATTCGGCCGCATTTGTTTTGCATGCCGAACCCGGGGCCAGATCGAGCGTCTCGAATCGTTGCTCAAACGGATCGGCGAAGACCCGATCATCTTAGAGCCGCCCATCGATGTGAGTGAACCTGTTCCTCCGCCTGCGGGTGTGATCGAAATCTACCACGGAGAGATTTCCGAGGGTTTTCGATCCGAGCTACTCAGCCTCGCGATCATCTCGGGGCACGAGATTTTTGGAAACCGCGGAGTCTCGGCAACCACGGCGTCGTTTTCGGAACACACGGCGATCAGTCATTTCCGCGATCTCACCCCTGGCGACTTTGTCGTGCACTTGGACTTCGGCATTGGCCGATATCAGGGCCTAGTTCGCCTCGAAGTGGCCGGCATCGCGAACGACTTCTTGCACCTGGAATACGCAGGCGCGGACAAGCTCTACCTGCCCGTTTATCGTCTCGGGAGAGTGCAAAAATATATTGGTTCACCCAATGGAGTGCGGCTCGACAAGTTGGGCGGAACCAACTGGCAAAAGACCAAAGACAAGGTCAAGTCGCAGATCCGCGATATCGCGCAAGACTTGCTGCAACTTTACGCAGAGCGCGAGCTTCGCAAGGGTCACGCGTTTTCGCCCCCAGACGAATCCTATTTTGAGTTCGAGGCAGCGTTCCCTTTTGAGGAAACGGCCGATCAAGCCCGAACGATCGAGGAAGTGCTCGACGACATGCAGCGGCCACGACCGATGGACCGCTTGGTTTGTGGCGATGTGGGATTTGGCAAAACCGAAGTGGCCATTCGCGCAGCGATGAAAGCGGCGTTAGATGGTAAACAAACAGCCGTGTTGGTGCCGACCACGATCCTTTGCGAACAACATCTGGTTTCGTTCCGAAAACGATGCGAACCGTTCGGAGTGCGCGTCGAGTCGCTGAACCGATTCCGCACCACGAAAGAATCAAAAGACATCATCGAGGCCACGCGCCACGGCAAAGTCGATATCCTCATTGGAACGCATCGATTATTAGGCAAGAGCGTGGAGTTCAGGGATCTGCGTCTGCTGGTCGTCGATGAGGAACAACGATTTGGTGTTTCCCATAAGGAACAGATCAAGCAGATGCGGGCCAATATCGACTGCCTGACCCTCACAGCCACGCCAATTCCACGAACTCTGCAGATGAGTCTTCTGGGGATCCGAGATCTCTCGATCATCGCGACACCACCACACGACCGGCTTTCAGTTCGAACGCATCTGGCGCGTTTCAACGACGGAATCATTCGCGAAGCCATCATGCGTGAGCTTTCACGCGGTGGTCAGGTGTTTTTTGTTCATAACCGCGTCCAGACCATCGAAGAGATGCGTGAACACATCGCGACACTCGTCCCCGAGGCGCGCGTCCGGGTCGCCCATGGCCAGATGAACGAAAACAAGCTCGAAGAAGTCATGGTCGCGTATGTCCGCGGCGAGACTAACGTCTTGTTGGCCTCGACCATCATTGAGAGTGGGCTCGATATTCCGAACGCAAACACGATCATCGTCAATCGCGCGGATATGTTTGGCCTATCGCAGCTCTACCAGTTACGCGGGCGTGTAGGACGCGGAAAGGAGCGCGCTTACGCATACTTGCTGGTTCCAGCCAAAGACAAACTCAACGCCGATGCCGAGAAGCGGCTCGAAGTGATCCAGACCCATACCGAGCTTGGCAGTGGTTTTCAGGTCGCAACCTACGACCTCGAGATCCGAGGCTCGGGAAATCTCTTGTCCGACGATCAGTCGGGACATGTCTCGGCGGTTGGGCTCGACCTCTATAACGAGCTGCTCGAAGAGACGGTAAACGACCTTCGGGGAAACCTGCACGAAAACGACGTCGAGCCAGAGGTCAATCTGCGGATCGAGGCCTACATCCCCGACGACTACATCGAGGCAACCTCACTTCGGCTCATGTTCTACAAGCGGTTCTCGCTCGCCCGTACGATGGACGAGCTCTTCGACACGTATGGAGAGCTGTGTGACCGGTTTGGTCAGGCGCCGCAACCTGTGTTGAATCTAAAGGCCGTGGTGGAATTGAAGATACGGCTTCGAGCACTCAGGGCCGAGAAGCTCGATGTAGGGCCGTCGGCGATGCAGATCGACCTGAATTCGACCACACCCATCAACCCACGCAAGGTGCTCGACTACATCGAGATCACGCGAGGGAAGTTGCGGCTGACCGCCGATATGAAGTTGATTTATACGCTTTCACCAGCAGAGTCGGCCGATCCGATTGGGACCGCACATGGACTGCTCGAGACGTTGTCGCGAATGGTCTGAGGGGCGAGCCAGCGGGTGCGCCGGTATCCTGCCAGGATGCGATTAGCCGCTTTTTCAGAACCGGAAGGTCAGGCCAGCCGAGATATCAAGGTTCACCGAGGTGTCGGGGACCAAGAGCATCAGGTACATATCGGTCGTCAGGTCTAAGAAGCTGGTGATTGGGAATGCCAACCCACCGCCCACTCCGAAATGAACCCAACCGGTGCGTACGGTGTCGCGCAGGTAGCAGAAGTCCACTCCTTCTTCGCTCAGAACCTCTTTGCCATCACAAAGCGGACTTGGGTCTTCTTCTTTGAGACGTACCCAGTTTCGCACACGCCCCACACCACCGCCGATCGATGAATACACTCGGATCGATTCGGAATCCTGGAAGAACCATTTGTACTTAAGACCGAGCAAACAATCGCCGGGAAGCCCAAGTCCGAAGCACTCTTCCTTCGTATTGAAAAATCCATCGCCCTTATCGACCACCAATCCAGTGAAGTCCTGTGTCGGTGCAAACTGGTATCTAAAATACAGTCCAAGATGCATTGCCTCGGTGATCATCACCCCAGCGTCAACGAGCGCATGGCCAAAGGCTGGCGCGAGGCCGGCTTTCACATTTCGCTCAGGGTTTGCTGTGGCTTTGCTTCCAGCAAGGAAACCGAAATCAGTGCCGCCCATCAGAGTGAAGTAGGCCCATTGACGGCCCGAGCTTGGCTCAGGATCTGGATCGGTCTTTTTGGGCTTCGCAATATCGCCGCTGCCAAGCACGACGGTGTTCAATGGCTCGGTATCAGAGCCAATTCGGGCGATGATATTACCACCACGGTCTTCCGCAAAAATGAAGTAGTCGATCTGACTCGTACGAACTTCTTTGCCAGCGATCGTCGCGGCAAACCGCGTAGTGCTCGTCGGCTTGAGTTCAACTCGGCTGAAATCCGGCTCCTCAAATCGACGAAAGAGCAGGTACATGCGGTAAACCGGCATATCTGCCGGCACGACGGTCTCGAACGTCAGGTCTTTGCCAGCATCTGCGGTCGCGATCGGCTTATGGGTCAACTGCGTGACCACTGGATCGGTGTTTGAGGTCCCCGTATCGCTGGGTTTGACGCGTTTTTGGGCGCGTTTCATCACGTCTTCGAGCGTCGGTGTTGCATAGTTGGGGTCGAGGACGACCTTGGGGTCACTTTCGAGCGCTGCAACAAAGGCGTCTTCGGTGATCGCTTCGTCTCGTGTCGCCGCAAACCGCACAACGCCCAACATCGCCCAAACATTAGCCAGTGCAGGACCGGTGTATGAGTTTTTGTCGGCGAGTTTGATGGCATCTTCCAAACGCTTTTCCGCGTCTTGAATCTGCAAAACATCGTAATCATCAACCGCGGCGGTCAACGCTTTTTTGAGCTTGGACTCCACATCTTGAGCCCACACCACCGAGGGAGAAACCACGGAAGTGAGGGTGAAGCTTGAGAGTGCCAGAATCAGAGCAAAGATGCGGCCAAAGGGCCGCGACAGCGTACGACGTTGCATTTATGCCAACCATTCAGTGTTCGAGCGGCCCTAAGTGGGCCGCCCCGAATCTACTGTTTTGTGATGTGAATCTCAACACGTCGGTTGGTCGCGCGACCCGCCTCGGTTGAGTTGTCATCGATGGGGCGCTCTTCGCCATACCCAATCGACGCGATTCGTGATGGCTCAATGCCTCGTTCGATCAAGTACATGCGAACACTTGAAGCGCGTTGATCCGAGAGTGTCTTGTTGTACGAGTCTCGACCACGGCTATCGGTATGACCTTCAACGCGGATCGTGATTCCTGTGTTTTCACGCAAAATCTCGACTACGTCATCAAGGAGCGGAAAGCTCTGTGGCAAGATATCGGCCTTGGCGGTCTTGAAGAACACCTTCTCATTCAGTTTGATCTGATCACCCTCAATCTTGGCGCGTAATTCCTTGTCTGGACAGCCGTCCTCGTCCTTGTTGCCATTATAGGTCTCGGGCTCAAGCGGGCACTGGTCGAGAGCGTCGGCAATATTATCACCGTCGTTATCGTTGTCAGGGCAGCCATCATCGTCCTGGAACCCGTCGAAATCTTCCGACTTATCAGGGCACTGGTCGTTGATGTCTGCGATTCCATCAAGATCGTTGTCGATCTCGGGACAGCCGTCGTTGTCTTGGAAACCGTCCATATCTTCTGGAACGAAGAGACACATATCGGCGGGATCGAGGATGCCGTCCTTGTCGTTATCACGATCGGGACAGCCATCTTCGTCTTCGAACGTGTCGAAGTCTTCGGGATCCGCAGGACATTGGTCCACCTTATCGAGGATCCCGTCGCCGTCTTGGTCTTCTGGTTTAGGTTCGATTTTCACGGTTGGCGTCTTTTCGACCACCAGCGCGATATTCTTGTCGAGACACTCTTCGTGATCCGACAACTTATCAGCCTGACGGGCATTTTCTTCGGCGAGCTCGAGGTGAGCTTGCGCCTTCACGAAATTGCCCTGGCGAAGTTCGTAGAGTCCGAACTCGACGCTGGACTCCGAAAAAGCGAGCTGTTTTGGCGCGCATGTGTAGGCGCGCTCATGGATCGACTTGTTGATCGCTTGGATTTCCATGGCGCGACCCCGAAGCGTCGCCCCAGTGGTGCAGCCAGAAGCCACGAACGAAAAAATGCCGAAGAATGCGATGGTCAAAAAACGATTCATCGGATGCCTCCTTCCGTCAAACGGTCATGATCGGCGGCCGGGTTGCCCTCTGGGCGACCGGTGTCCTTCATGTCCTCGGGAGTGATCATCTTGTCGGCTGGCGAGCCCTTCCAAGGGTCTTCTTTGGCTTTCGACAACGCAGCTTCGGCAGCCCGTTTGGCTTCCGTAGCGTAATCGAAGGATGCCTCGAAGTCTGAATAGCCCCATTCTTCACGCGATTTATGCATGTAGAATTTGGCGCTGTAATATTCGTAAGGGGCCTTTTGGTCGGCCTGAGCGACACGAGCTCGTTCAAGCGCAACAGCCGCTTCCCCGATTCGTGAGGTCGACTGAACCGGACCACAGCCTGTGGACGCCACAAGCGCGAGCAATGCCCACTATAATTTAATACGCATTTTCCACCCGGCGGGATCACTCATGGCGCATCCTGCTTCAAAGCACGTCGTTTTTTGCATAATCCGTGCATGGTGTATCAGACCTGAAAATTGTGTGTCAACGG
>JBBKVQ010000148.1:0-2978 GCA_037968515.1 Bradymonadaceae bacterium | reverse complement strand
GTCGTCTTTGCGATCTGCGTATTTTTCAGCAAATGCAGCAAGGACTTCGGTTTCGAGTTCGCCAGTCGTTTTGTAACGGATGCCTTTGTCGTGAATCGACTGAGCTTCGAGGATCTTCTTGCCGAATTTCTTCTCGATGTCCTTGGTGATGGCCGATAGGTCGGTCATCGCGGCAACTTCCATTTTCGCTTTGCCGACGGCCTTCTTGAGCCGGATCTGCATTTCAAGGATGTCCTTGACTGCGTTCTGGCCGAATTCAAGCGCGTCCATCATCACGTTTTCTGGAACTTCCTTGGCCTCACCCTCAACCATCACGATGGCGGTAGGCGTCACGGCCAGGATGATGTCCATTTCGGAGTTTTCACGCTGCTCGAAGGTAGGGTTAGCGACGAACTTGCCGTCGATAAGGCCTACGCGAACACCAGCGACAGGACCGTTGAACGGGATATCGCTGAGCATGAGAGCTGCCGAGCAGCCTGTGATCGAGATCACGTCGGAGTCGTTGACACAGTCAGCCGACAGAACCCAAGCCACGATCTGTGTTTCGTTCTGGTAAGCTTCTGGAAACAACGGGCGAAGTGGGCGGTCAATCAGGCGACTCGTAAGAATTGCCTTGGTGCTGCCACGACCCTCTCGCTTGAGGTAGCCACCGGGGATATTGCCCGCGGCCCACTGATTTTCGACGTAATCACAAACGAGCGGGAAAAATCCCATGTTCTTAAATGCGCCACCGGTAGCGGTGCAAAGCACCTGAGAGTCGCCGTATTGAACGACAACTGAGCCGCCTGCTTGGCGAGCCATGCGGCCTGTCTCGATGATCAACTCTTGGTCGCCGAGGCGAGCTCCTTCTCTAATAATCGTCATATTTACTTATCCTTATTGGTTGTGTGGCCCGATTTCGCTTTTTTTTGCCGGACCACCCTTGTAAAGCCCCATCCACAGCGGATGAGAGCCAAAATACTAAAAAAAAAGCCCCCATCGCGGGGGCTTCAGATCACTTACGAAGGCCAAGTGCCTTGATAAGTTCGCGGTATCGCGGAACATCTGTTTTGCGCAGGTAGGCAAGAAGGCGGCGACGCTGGCCGACAATCTTGAGCAGGCCACGACGTGAGTGGTGGTCATGCTTGTGAGATGCAAAGTGTTCTTGCAGCTGCGCGATGCGGGTCGTCAGCATGGCGATCTGGACTTCGGGTGAACCCGTGTCTCCTTCGCCGCGTGAGAACTTCGCCATAATTTCTTTCTTAACGTCTTGATGCAATGCCATGGGGTGCTCCTGGTACATGTTTTGCCGGAAACCCACCCATGGAGAGTAACCAGCGTCAAAGTGCGCGGGATATTAGGCTCACGTCCCGCGAAATGTCAAGGATGCTAAAGGCTAAGGCTTGGGCAGAATTCGCTCAAGGTAGCTTCTGTTCGACGGGTTAAACACCGCCGGTCCCATTCCGTCGATTTCGGCGCGCTCCTCGAAAGGGCGATCACTGCCGGTGTCCATTAGCCAGTTGGTGCCAGGAGGATCGTTATGAAAACGTTCGTCGTATCCTTCGACGGTTGGCGGAAAAAACGCCAAGCCAAACGAATGTCCTACTTCATGAGAAGCGGTATGGCCCGCCAAGTTGCCAATCAGGTTGATCGCGGCTTCGATTGCCGTGGTGCGAGGCCCCTCGGGCCACTCTTCGCCCGAGACCGGCGCCCCACCTAGTGCGGGCATCACTGCCTTCATGATCCGATCAAAACTGGCGCTGGTTCCATAGTTCTGCGGGAAGAGTTCCGAACTAAATGCCACAAATGACTCGATAAAAACGCCACCATAGGGCAGGTAGCCAGCTTCCTGACTGTGGACATTAACACCGCCCAAATAGTCGCTCAGATAAAGATTCCCAAGGTCTTTTCCACCATCGTTGAACGAGTTGTCGTAGCCAAAATTAAGCAAGCCACTTGGGTCGGGCCCACCAATCTCGATAGTCGTGTATTCGACAAAATCTGTTGGAACCTTGTCGACAAAACTAACGTTAACCCTTGTATAGTCGCGACTTAGCACAAACATGATTCGTGACCGGATTTCCGCTTCTACGTTGGCCAATCCGTAGTTTTGAAGTGCACGCGAAAAACCGGGAAGAAACCTGACAAAAACCATTTGGTGGGTGGGCAGCACGTCAAAAACACCCGTCCATTCCTCGCCAGCTTCCTCGCCTGTGACATCGTAGAGCACGGGCGTGATCCGACCGGTAAACCGGCCAGGCGTCGCGCCCAGCCCCGAAAGCTGCCCGTTTGGCGTGACGTCCGCCCATACGAGTTGATCGATATGAGACCCGTCCAACACACGGTAGGGCGCACGGATTACGGCTGATGTGCCTTCGTAAGTACGAGGGGCAATTTCGAGGTCGGTGGGAACAAAGGTGCCTTCGAACCGAAGATACATACCGTATCCACGCTCAGTGTTGTCGGGGAGGAAACCCTTGCCCTCAATCTGAATCCGCTGCCCCCGCGATCCTGCAGGCGGATCGAGCTTTTCGATACGACTTCGTTCCAGGGTCAGGTCCGCTGGAACATTGGAGGTGCCAAGGATCAGTTCACCTGTCCGCAGCTTATTTTCGAATCGAAGGTCGCCTCGAAAACGCCCTACTCTGACCCCAAAAATCTCGGGCGCGACCTTCAGAATTCCAGAGTCACGTGAGCCGCTCCAGATAACGGCGGTCCGTGCGTTGGTGATCTGCCGTACCGATCCATCTTCATGAAGAATTTCGCCTGAATCGACCACCGCCCAAGTCGTTCCTTCATCCGGCATAAGCATGCCTGACCCGGAAACAGCAATCTCGTCGAACACGTGGGCGGTCGCCGGAAGATTGGACCTTGTGATCACAGGCTGAAGTTCCGACACAAAAAGTAGGCGAGTGTCCTCGAGGTAAGCACGACCAAAGGTTCCGATGGCATCGTCGAGTTCAATGGCTATCGACCCGGTGAACCGCCGACTTCCTTGC
>JBBKVQ010000147.1:0-16605 GCA_037968515.1 Bradymonadaceae bacterium | reverse complement strand
GCGGTCGTACTTCCATGATATGCGTATGGGCCAAAATTCGACTCGATAGGAACACCATGGCGGATACGATTCTTGTTACCGGCGGCGCCGGCTTTATTGGCTCGGCACTTGTGCGACACTTGATCGCCCATACCGACTACCATGTCATCAACGTCGACAAGCTCACCTACGCTGGAAACCTCGCCTCGCTGCCTGGTCTTTCGGCCCATCCACGCTACACGTTCATCCAAGCCGACGTTTGTGACCGTGTCGCCATGCAGAAGGCCTTCGAGGCACATAAACCTCGTTTTGTGATGCATCTTGCGGCCGAGTCTCATGTGGATCGATCGATCGATGGCCCTGCCGAGTTCATTCACACGAATATCGTGGGAACCTCGGTGATGCTGGAGACCGCACGGACGTATTTCGACACGCTGAGCGACACCGAAAAAAACCGCTTCCGCTTTCACCATATCTCGACCGATGAGGTGTTTGGAGAACTCGGCGAAACCGGCATGTTCACCGAAGAAACGCCCTACTCACCTCGCTCACCGTATTCAGCGAGCAAGGCCGCTAGCGACCATTTGGTTAGGGCCTGGTTCCATACCTTTGGGCTGCCGGTCGTGATCACCAACTGTTCAAACAACTACGGCCCCTACCAGTTCCCCGAAAAGCTGATCCCAGTTGTGCTACTCAAGGCCCGAAGCCGCGAAAAAATCCCGGTCTATGGAACGGGCGAAAATGTCCGCGACTGGCTTTTTGTAGACGACCACGTGCGAGCACTGATGAAAGTCGTCGAAGAAGGCAGAATCGGAGAGACCTATAATATAGGTGGCCATAACGAGATGCAGAACATCGAGGTCGTGCGGACGATCTGTTCGATTCTGGACGAGCACGACCCTAGTTTTTCACACGCGTCACTGATTTCGTTTGTCACGGACCGGCCTGGCCACGACTTGCGCTACGCAATCGACGCCTCAAAGATCGAAAACGAACTTGGCTGGAAACCTGCCGAAACCTTCGAATCGGGGATTCGAAAAACGGTCGCGTGGTACCTCGAAAACCTCGGCTGGTGCCGCGAAGTCCTGGGCGATGAAGAAAAAATTGAACGGCTTGGAATTGGAGCATCGAAATGAAAGGAATCATTCTGGCTGGGGGCTCCGGCTCACGTCTGCACCCTGTGACAAAGGTCATTAGTAAACAACTGCTGCCGATCTACGATAAGCCGATGATCTATTATCCGCTTTCCGTTTTGCTGCTCGCGGGAATCACAGAAATCCTGATCATTTCTACGCCCCACGATCTGCCACTTTTCCGACGCATGTTGGAGTCAGGTGAACAATGGGGCGTCAAATTCTCTTACGCGGAACAGCCCTCACCCGATGGCCTGGCTCAGGCATTTATTATCGGTGAAGAATTCATCGGCGACGATTCGGTGTGTTTGGTGCTCGGTGATAATATTTTCTACGGTTCTGACCTTCGCGAAAAAGTGCGCGACGCCGCAGAAATCAAAAACGGTGCAGTGGTTTTTGGTTATCAAGTAGGCGATCCCGAGCGCTATGGCGTCGCAGAATTTGATGCAAACGCGACCGTGATCAGCATCGAAGAAAAGCCCGAAAAACCGCGTTCAAACTGGGCGGTCACTGGTCTTTATTTCTACGACAACTCGGTGGTCGAAATTGCCAAGAACCTCAAGCCATCGCCACGCGGTGAGCTTGAGATCACCGACGTGAATCGCAAGTATTTGGAAAAAGGCTCCCTCAAATTGAAGAAGCTCGGTCGTGGATTTGCGTGGTTGGACACTGGCACCCACGGCTCGTTGCTTGAAGCGTCCAACTTTGTCGAGACCATCGAAAACCGTCAGGGCTTGAAGATCGCTTGCCCCGAAGAAATCGCCTGGCGCGAGGGTTTTATTGATGATTCGGGACTTGAACGAGCGGCGTCGTTGCTAGGTAAATCGACGTACGGCGAATACCTGCGCGGCCTTATTAAATATGGCAAAGGCTGGTGAAGGATCTTCATTAGTTGCGGATGGATCGCCAGACGTAGCTAAGCGCCGCGGCAATCACGTAGGCGACGATGCCTGCGCCCCACGAAATCCACATCCAATCCGCCGATGAAGCGAGCGCAACGGCGATACCGCATACGCCCACCAATCCAATCCGGTACGTCGCGATCAGTGGGTTTTGGCGATGCTCAACAAGCCCCGAATTCAGATAAAAAACAAACCATACGCCCACAACTACACTGGTGGGCATGGCGGCCATTTCGGCCAGCCGCGCGACAAATACTCCGACCACCCCCAACGGAATCAACAAGAACGATTGAGGGTCTGTCCAAGGGCGGTTCACCGCCACGGCGAGCTCCGCGTTTTCGGATACGTCGGGGGTCAATGCTGTGGGTTTGGGGGATTCATCGTCGCTCATTGCGCCAGTCTAGATGCCCAATTTGGGGCCATGCAATCAGAAAGGCGCGTACCGGTGTTCTTGGCTCGTTGACCAACCAAGTTGTGATTATTGCCGATTCCCGTAGTATTCTGAACGCGTAGCCAACTCTTGAAGGTCCTAATGAATCGACAAATACTGCCGACCCTCTTCGCAGTTGGACTAGCTCTAGCTGGCTGTCAGGGCGAAGTATCGCTGACGCCCCAAGGTGACCGCCCCGGCGGGACTCAGAACACCAATAACGGCAGCACCAACGGTAATAATGGGTTGAACGGCCCCGACTTTAAGTTTGCCTGTGACGAAGACGCCGAGTTGCCCGAAATTCCGCTGCGAAGGCTGTCCAAAGAACAATATATGTTCACGGTTCAAGATCTGTTGAGGCAGGTAGTTCCAAATCAGGCTGACCAGATTTATGCCGCTGCACTACCACGTGTTTCGTTGATTCCCGAGGACGCGCCGCAGCTCGATGGCAACAACAAACATGGCGGCTTCCGTCGACTCGACCAAGCGATTCAGCAACAATTTGTCGACCATACTCTTGAGGCCGCAACCGTGATTGGCACGCAAGTCAGCGAGTCCGCGGCAAACCTCGAAGCAATGCTGGGCACCTGCGCGACCGACTCCGACACCGCCAACGACGACGCCTGCATCGTTGACTTCATCGAATCTTTTGGCCAATTGGCCCTTCGGCGACCGGTCACAAGCGACGATATTGCGTTCTATCAGAGTGTTTATGCAGACAGCGGGATCTCGACTGCCGGCGTGCGTGACATGATCGCGGTCATGCTCAGCTCGCCCGACTTTTTGTATCAGGTCGAAAGCGCCGCTGACGGCGTAGATGGCAAACCAAATCAGTATAATCTGGACACGTTCGAACTGGCCAATCGCCTTGCTTTTCATTTCTGGCAGTCGATGCCTGACTCAGAACTGATGGCCAAAGCAGCCGACGGCACCCTTAGTGATCCAGCCGTTTATGAAGCCGAAGTAAAACGCATTTTCGAGGACCCAAAAACCAACCGGTCTGTGCAACGGTTTGTCACAGAATGGCTCTGGCTCGACGAATTGCCGGAAATGAACGGACTGGTCGGCACGCCTTTATATGACGCATTCGCGGGAGAGGACTCACCGAGCGACGATCTCAAAGAAGACATGGTGGCCGATGTTGTGAGTGCAGGGTCGTATTATTTTCAGGAAAATCCGGGTTCTTTTGACGACTTTTTTATGAGTCAAAAATCGTTCGCGCGGTCGGCTGAACTTGCCAAAATCTACGACACACCTATTTGGGATGGCGGCTCGGAACCACCAACATTTTCTGACCCAACTCGAGTTGGACTTTTCACGCGTGCTGCATTTCTGGCAACCGGTGTGGTCAACACTCGCCCAATCATGAAGGGTGTTTTCATCCGTGAAGGCTTGCTCTGCACTATTCCTCCACCACCTGACGCCAATGCCGTCAACACGATGATCGATTTGCGACCAGATATGACCACGCGAGAGGTCGTCGAAGAAATCACCGAAGCCCCCGGTACCAGCTGTGCTGGCTGCCACCTGACTTATATAAATGGTCTGGGGTTCCCCACCGAAAATTATGATGCGTTGGGTCGCTCTCGCACGCACCAAACCTTGTTTGATCTGGATGGAAATATTCTAGGAACCAAAGAGGTCAACACGCTGTCGCATCCGCGGGTGCCGCTCGACACGATCCACGAGGTCAGCAGCGGAGCTGAGCTCACACCGGTGCTCATCGACAGCGGGCAGCTCTATTCGTGTTTTGCCAGAAATTATGTGCGCTTCACGTTTGCACGGGTCGAAAATGACCAAAAAGATGGCTGCGTATTGGAGACCGTCCGCTCACTTGCACAAAGTGGCGCCACGTTGCCGGAAGTCATGATTTCACTCGCCCTGCGCCCAGAATTTAAGCAACGCACCCTGTTGGAGAATCCATGACCAGCCTCAATCGACGTCAATTTCTTCGCGGTGCTGGGGGATTCACGCTGGCCCTACCTTTTCTTCCCTCGCTTTTGCCGCGTTCTGCGAGCGCTCAGGACACGGTCTTCCCAAAACGTTTTGTGGCCATGGCCACGCATCATGGGGGGATCTGGAATCAGAACATGTATCCGGACCTTTCGACGCTTACCGAGTCCACCGCCATTTCTGGTCAGACGGTTCGGGGTGGAGCCCTGCAGCTTGAGACGGCCGCGGGCAAAGCTTCGCTTTCGCGAGTTTTGTCGGCAGATTCGGCGGCGCTGACCTCGTCGATTGCCGAAAAAATGATGGTTTTGCAGGGCATCGATGTGCCCTGGTACATCGCCCATCATACCGGCGGCCATCTCGGGAATTACGGACGAAATGATGGAAATGACCCGACGACCGGAATCACTGAATTTCGACCCACGATCGACCAAATCATGGCGTGGTCCCCATCGTTTTATCCCTCGCTTGATGGCGTTTTAGAACGCTCACTTGTGATCGGGGACGGACGGCTTTCTTATAATTGGTCAAGTCCATCGACCCGAGCCGGCGAAGTTCAGGATATTGCCGCAGAACATAGCTCTCTGGCGCTGTTCAATCGGATTTTTGTGCCCAATGAAGACCCCACCTCAACAAGAACACCTGTCGTCGACCGCGTGATGGAGAATTATCGAAGGCTGCGCAATGGCAACCGACGAGTTTCAGCCGCAGACAAACAGCGGCTCGATGACCATATGGACCGAATTGGCGAGCTGCAACGACGCCTGAATACGACATCAAACTGTGTGGATATTGTGGTCCCTACCGTGGATTCGCGCTCCTACCGTTCACAGAGCTCCTACCCATATGACCCCGCGGCCATGGAAGGTTTTTGGCAGCTCCATAACGACGTGATCGCGGCAGCATTTCTGTGCAACTCTTGCCGAGTAGCCACGATGCATTGTGGCGACACTTTTTCGACGTTCCAAGGCGATTGGCATCAAAGTGTCGCCCACAAGGCGAACCTGCCTGCTGGCGTAGAACAAGAGGTCATCGTCGAGGGCCACCAGAACTTCTTTGAAGCAGTGTTCCTTGATCTGGTCAAAAAGCTTGATGTTGAAGAGGCGCCCGGCGTCTCGATGTTGGATAACTCGCTCGTGATGTGGTCCCAAGAGAGTGGGAACCACACGCACCACTCGTTCTCGCTCCCAATTGTCACTGCAGGATCTGCCGGTGGTTTTTTTAAGACGGGCCGCTACGCAGATTATCGAAATCTTTTGATCGATAAATCGGCGGGTGAAAACCCAACCGAGCTCATGCATCCCGGACTGGTAATGCATAACCAGTGGCTGGCCAATGTCTGCCGGTCCATGGGGCTTTCGCCGGCTGAATTCGACCTCGAGGGCAACGGCGGGTACGGAATCTTTTATACTCAGCCCTCCGCGAATTGGTATTGCGATCCCGCTTGGTACAATAACCGTGCGGGTCTGGGCGATTTAATGCCGTTCATCACCTAAACATTTTGAGTCCCCATGAAACACCTCTGGCTGCTGTCTTTGGTCGCGCTTAATTTTGCGTGCACGGCCGAAATCACAAACCCGGAACAAACGGACACAGGTCTACCGGACGTGCAAGTTGACGCGACGGCGGGGCTAGCTGACGGCGGTGATTTGCCCGATTTGGTCGATGCGGGGTTTATCAGTCCTGATTCAGGCGTGGATGCTAGTGCAGACTTCACAGAAGGCCCCACGCAGGTTCCGTTATTCATTGCACAAGGGGATTTGGGACGGATCATGGTCTCTTGCGATGGCGGTGCCTCGTGGGAGTTTGATCAAGACGACCTGTCCGGGCGCCAGTGTTACGTCGAGGCCTCCGGCAGCTACGATTGTAACCATGGCGAAGGAGCCGCACGGGGCCTGGCATGGGGCGATGGTGTGTTCCTGGCCACGTTTGGGTGGGGCGAGCCCGGTGGAGTGCGCCGCAGCACAAACGGTGTGGATTGGACCGAAGTTATCCCAGGGACGACCTACGGCGGCGTCGCTTACGGAAACGGCGTGTTTCTGGCCGGCAAACCCACGCCAAAACGGTCCACGGACGGCGGCTTAACCTGGGAAGATTCCGCTGCGTCGGGAATGAGTGTCTACAACGTGCGTGGCATAGGATTCGCCGACTACGAGACAGGGCGGTTCATCATGGTGGGCGAAGATGCTTCGGTCGACATCGTGATCAGTTCCGACGGGGCCCAGACGTGGTGGAAGCCAACAACCCTGCCGGCCGGATGCGGATCGGGAATCCAGTTCGAGGGCGGCATTGCCTATGGAAACCGGGTGATCGTGATCGTCGGGAGCGGTGGAAACGGCTGCAGGTCCATCGATGGCGGACAAAATTGGCAGACGGCAGACCTTGATGAAGGGATCGGATCCGACCTGCTTTTTGACGGTGAAAATTTCCGGATTTTCGGAAACAGCGCCGTATTTTCGTCTCCCGATGGCATCAACTGGAGCAAGGCGACGATTCCCATTCAGTCCGTGGGCGCAGCGGCGATTTCGGACGATGGACAAATCGCAGCGGCACGCGGTGGATGGCAGAACTGGTACGCGCGACAGGAATTCTACCATGCGCCAAACGCGGCCACATGGGACGTCATTTTGGCGCCGAATGTCCCGGCCGGACACCCAATTCAGCATATGAAATTTGGGTGGGGGACTCCCAGCGCAACCTGTCCTGCAAAATAAGCGCTTTTTTCAATCCAATGGGTGCAAATCCCTTCAGTTCCGACAAAAGCGAAAAATTGACGTGTCGTTTAATAATTGTGAATTTCATCGCGCTCTGTCATGCTCCAATCTAATGCGGGGAACGCTTATTACCGTCTCTCAGTCAATTTCAAGGGTCGCTTTTGCGGCCCTTGGCTTTTCTTGGACCAATTTCAGCGAGTCTGGCGGTCGTTTTACAACCGGAACTATTACACAGCGACAAGAGATCGACGTCTTCGACGTCCAGTCCTTTCGGTCGGGTTCTGGCATCGGCTTGCGAAACTCAAAGGAACGCCGTTTAAGCTCGGCAGACAAATCGAGCATTTTTTGAGACCCTGCCGCTCGTTCACTAATCTCTTGAGCAGTCTTCATAATCAGGTCCTGAGCCTCGGCATGTCGCTTCCAGCGGTTCAACATGACCGCCTCTCTGGTCGCCAGCGCTGCGTGCAACTGACTGACTCGGAACCTGGATTCAGCCTCTGCAACTTGAGCCGCGACTTCGGCTTCGGTTCCCCGAATATACTCCGCGGTGAATCCTAAGTTCATGAGGCCGTCCGCATCCTGAACTTCAATCTCGACGGCCAAAGAAGTCGCGACCGAGTCAAAATCAAGCTCAACTATAATTTCCGTAATTTGGCCAGAAACCAAGTCGCCCAAGGCAATCTCAACATTTCCCGGGCGTTCAATAGTTTCGTAATCGGACAAGACTCGGACGACGATGCCAGCTGGCCATTGGAAACGCACTTTCACGTCACCAGCAGTGACCTGCAAAGATTCGCCAAATTCCCGATCAACTAATTTTGCTATCTCGTTAGCGCGACGGGCTCGGTAGAAATTCCCCCGGCCGGCCAACGCGATTTTCCGCATCAGGTAATCGTCGTAATCGTTGCCCATGCCAATGGTCGAAGTCGAAATCTTTCGGCGAGCTCCGGCCTTAACCAAAGCAAGAAAATCGTTGGTTTCCGTGATGCCGCGATTGGCCAATCCATCGGTTAAAATCAGACAACGATTAATCGAGTCTTCATTCTTACTCTTGAGTTCCTCATACGCATGCAAAAGGCCCTCACCCAAATTGGTGACACCACCCGACCAAACCGATTCGATAGCCACTTTCGCGAGTTCAATCGCCGCTGGGGACGCGCGCGAATAGGACACTACCGTGTATGCATCACGTGCGAAGTTAACGAACGCAAACCCGTCTTGAGGCCCAAGCCGCCCTAATCCCTGAATGATTGCAAGCTTTGCCATTCTTAATTTATCGCCCTCCATCGACTCCGACGTATCGAGAGCAATCGCTATATTTACGGGTCGCCGCGCATCATCGCCTAAACTGGGCGCATGAATATTTAACAGGATTTGACGAACGGATGGTGCATTGGCTCGGATGATTCGTCGGTCCGCGATAATCTGATTCACCATGACCTCCCGTCGTTAGGATTTAGGGAATCATGACATCTCTGCCGGCACGAATCGCGCCGAAAAAAAAATATGTGCGAATAAAGGAACCGACTCTAATCCCCGATTTCGTCCGGACCACGGATCTAACAGGCAAGCGGCCGCGGACTCCCTTGGCATCAGCCTAAGGTCGCTCTATCGCTACTTGGAGCGGTGGTCCGACATGGACGTTTAGCAGCTTCATCCAAGGGCTTCGATGATTCTCTGTGCAAGCTCAGACGGCCGAAACGGCTTTTCGAGCAAGTGGCGGATGGTCTCTGGCGGTTCGTCTGCAAGTGTTTCTGCAGTGTATCCCGACATCAGCACGTAGGGGACTTCGCCCCAATGTTCGCGCATCAATTTAATGAGTTCGATGCCAGAAATGCCGGGCATAACCAAATCTGTGACAATAATATCGGGCCGGTTTCTGCGCAGCGCTAGGTCGTGAAGCACCGCAGTTCCCGACACGGCAGCAGTCACGGCGAAGCCCTTCTTTTGCAGGTACCTTGTCAGCATAACCCGCGCAGCATGATTATCCTCGACCAACAGCAAGCGCGGCTGATGGAGTTGCTGCGGCGTCGTGGTTGCAGCCCTGGTCAATTCCATCGAAGCATCTTCATCTGCCAGAGGCCAAACTATAGAGAAAGTGGTGCCGGCGCTGGACGATTCGACTTCGATGACGCCGCAGAATTCAGTCACGATGGCGTAAACGGTCGCCAGGCCAAGCCCGGTGCCCAAACTCGCGTCCTTGGTGGTAAAAAACACGTCAAAAATCTTGTCGCGAATCTGCGGGGGAATGCCCTCGCCGGTATCGGAGACCGTCAGGACTACTTTTTCTGCGTGCACGGCTGCTGAAATCGTCAACCTACCGCCATCCGGCATCGCATCTCGTGCGTTCGTGGCCAAATTGACTAATACTTGTTCGAATTTCCCCTTATTCCCTGTGATCAAACAGTGCGGGTCGCACGCGATGACCAGCTCGATAGGGTCACCAACCAAGCGCCGAAGTATCGGCTCAATGCGTTGCACCGAGGTCGCGACATCGATGGAGCATCGGGATGAAGGCTCGTCTGCCGAAAACACCAGCAACTGCCGAACGAGCTTGGTTCCCATCTCTACGGCTTCGTTCATATCAGCCACAGGATCGTTTTCGGATAACTCGTCGAGTTCGCGAATTCCGATATACCCGGAAACGACGGTCAAAATATTATTAAAATCATGTGCAACACCTGCCGCGAGGCGTCCCACAGCTTCGAGTTTCTGAGCTCGCATGACTTGATCTTGAAGCTCTTCGGCTCGCTTCTCGTATTCTTTTCGGGTCGAAACATCACGCAGCATCAGCAGTACACGCGGTGAGCCCGCTTTTACGCATGTCGACGACGGAGTAACCTCCAAACATCGGTCACCCATGCACACCTCTTGTGCGGTTTGGGTTTGCACAACCGCTATCAAATTTTCGGGAATTCCAAAAACGGGGAGCCCCAGTCGACGGCCGATGATTTGGTCGCGCCTCACCTTTAGAAATTTCTCGGCCGCGGGATTAAACTCCTCGACCAATCCGTCGGGCGACATCAGGACAATGCCATCGGGCATGCTTTCGACCAGAAGTCTGAAACGCTCGTTCTCTTGTGAATGCGCACGGTGAATTTCTTCTAGGCTCTTTGTGTGGATATACAGCGCCAAAATTGTCATCGCGACGACCAGTTCGAGCACGATCAAGCCGTGCATTACCGTAGGGTCTCGCAGGCCGGGGCCCCATCCTAATAGGCCGGATATTCCGATCGCGAGCGGTATGGACGCCGCGATCGTGGCGCCCGCTGCCAGGCCTTCTTTTCGGCCAAAAAACAGCATAACCAGCAAAATCAGGGCCGGGGCCACAACGATCGTGGGCTGGGAGCCGAACTCGCCGGACTGCAGCAACGTCGCAAAGACATCTAGCGCGATCGCGGAAATCCCAATCAGGAGTCCCCACTTCACATTACGAAATGAAATAGCCAGACCAGCGCTGAGCACGATCATGCAATACGGGTCGACCACAAAGCCGACATAGCCCGTATAACGCAGCCAACCAAAGCTGACGCCGTAGGCCAAAATTCCGGCTCCGATAAGAACTCTGAGCCATTTGGCGGTAATCGTTTGCATGGGGGGTCCGTTGTCGACAAAGACGACTATACCAGTCATCGACACATTCACGCGAAACTTAACGAAACCCTCCAGATAGGCCCGACGGCGGGTGCGGACCTCCGGTTGCGGCCATGAGCACCAAGTGCGAGACTTGGGCTCATCGCACCGTTTCAACGCAGCTTCCGCTTTTGCAGGATAATCATGGATGTCGACCCCGATCGACTTAGGGAAGAACTCACTCGCATCAAAAAACTGATCACAACCGATCCGCGAGTGCTGGCTCGATTCGACACGGACGGTAACGGAATCATCGATGGGGACGAGTGGGCCGAGGTTCGGCGAGTCGTGATCCAGCGACTCGACCGCGAAGCTCAAGAGGCCGAAATGGCCCGAATGCTCGCCGACGAAATCGACGAGGTCGAGGAAGAGCCGATTGCGGCAAGCGCGCAAGATGGCAGAGATTTTTCAGGGTTAGAGCTGGCTTTTGACCCGCGCCAAGAGCGCGAGACGTCGAGTATCGCTGAGGACCTATTCCGCAAGGACCTCTCCAGAGAGTACGCCGACGGCGCACAAACCAACGGCAATTCCATGGCGGACCACCAAGAGTTGATTCTTGAACAGGTTGGCGGCGCAAAACAGTTGTTTGGCAACATGTTCAAACGCCAATATATCGTTCGCGACGCTCATAGGCGTGAGCTTGGCCGGATCTCTCAGCGGCAAAACGAGATGCTGCAGAATCTGACCGACTACAGTATTTTTACCGATCCAGATTTGAGCTTCGTGGTTGAAGATGATCTTTGCGACCAGCGCCGAGAATTTGTTCGTTCAACAGGCATGGGCGAAAATTCGATTCAAATTAAAAATCCTCAAGGCCGATATATTGGGTTCACCGAATGGAGATTCAGCTTTTTGAGGCGTAAATACGAAGTTCGCATGGGCAGCGAACCGACCTCATATTACGTGCGGCGAAAGCTGCTAAAACCGTGGACCTATGAGGTCCTCGATGCCTTTGACGAACCGATCGGAACCATGGAACGAGGCTGGTCGGGCATGGGGTTTTTGGCCGGAGCAAATCTATTTCATATTGATATTGAGGCCGACATTTCCAGTGATTTAATGTGGGGATTTTTAGCGACGGCTCTATTGGCGGATCTGGATAGCGAGCCAAGCAGTCGGCGGTCCGCATTAGATTTTTTGAATTCCTGAAAGAGGAGAAAAATGGTGTCAACGCGTGCTCTTCTTTCCATAATACTCGCGCTCCTAACTTTGATGTTGTCTTCGTGTTCAGACGACGGTCTGGCAGTTTTTTGATGAAGCTCACTCCCGAAGGATTTCCAATGGGAGTATCCAACGTGCTACTGCAGGTAAGAGTGTCTGCTGTGGCAGGTAATCCATTTGGAGACGCGGTGTTGAAAGTTCAGGACATGGATTCAATCATTTATGTTTGTCCGGGGGGACCTGTTGATGGGTAAACATTTCCAAGCGTCGCTGACAGCGAGCATTATTTTCTTTGCGGGAGCTTGCAGCTCGGACCAGCACTCCGCTTGGCAGTTTAACGAGGATGTCGGGACTGATTCTCCTCGCATCGAAAGTGACGACGTATTGATTGGCCCGGGCCAAACCAGTGCGATCTCGGCGCATGACACACAATTCGATTTCGTGGAGATTCGCTCACGGGTTGGACGAGGGGAATGTTTGCATGTCTTGCTCTCGAACTCGAACCCAAGAGAGATGAGCTCCGTGACCGTCAACGACGGTTACGATGTTTCGACTGTTTATCTTGGGTCGAATGAGTGTTTGTTTGATGAACCGGTGCGTAAAGATGAGTTCCCTCTCGAAGGGTCGATTGCGGCGAGGTCCTACGTCGGCGAGGTTTTTATTGCAGAAACAGATGGTTATTTAGATGTGAGGCTCAGTATTGTTTTGGAAAATGGTGAGGAGTTAGAGCTTGAAGAAGAGCGCGTTTTGTTTGTGACTCCGTCGTATGAATAGGGTTCTTAAAAGTTCTCATAATTGTCGATTACGCGGACTGTCTGACGCCACGGTGCAGCACATTCTTTGTTGTTGTGCGCTATTCAGATTTTTCTGCAGGATTTTTTAGCAGGTGCATGGCCAACCCAGCGACAAATGCGCTGCCCAAAATCAAGATTCCCCAGAGCAACCAAGTCGCCCATTCGGGTGCTTCGTCCGCCGGTGCAGCAGCGGCAGGGCCATCAAGCTCCGCACGCTTACCGATATAGGCCGGCGATGGCATCCAATCGGGACCAAAACTTCCTTTCAAGGTGTTCAGTAATCGTTCCAACGGAACCGTGGTGATTTCACCCTTTGTGCTACCCGCCACGACCGTAAAAGGTGATTCGCCCTCCGCCAGAAAGACAAGGACTTCCGGACGAAAACCAAGTCGCAGTTCTGGGATGGCCTGAGTTGTTGCCGAACTCACCAGCCTCCATTGTCGGTCGCGTTGACGCGTTCCCAGTTTCTGAATCGCCGAACGACGTTGGACCTCACCATCCACCTTGAACCCAATCCACGGGCCAGCGCGATGGCTCCAGGCAGCCTTGTCTGAGTCACGGCTCTCAAGTCTCCATTCAGCAGCACTGTTGCTGTCCAAGACGATGTCGGCTTCTTCCACCGGATATCGACCGGGGCTGATGTAAGAGATGATCGTGCGGTTTTCTTCTTGGATGGCTTGGCCTTTTAAGACCTTCCACTCCCAGTTTGCATCGGCTCGCGACGATTTCGCGACCGCTGCCACGCTCGTAAATTTAATAAAACCCGAGTCGTTAACAGGACGGACACGCAGGTATTTTTGGGCACCAGAAAACTCCAGCCGGTTCTTCAGAACGTGGCCTGTGTCGTTTTGCAGGTCCACCAATCGGCCGCTTTTCAAAACGGTATACCAATTTTCAAGATCAGGGCTGGTCTCTACCATCACGGTTAAGTCCAAGGGATCCGGCTCATCTACGGCTTGATCCGGCCACTCCAGATGCAGTCCCAAGATCGGTTCCCGCACCCGTGACGCGTCGATCAGGAGTCCAGCAGATGGGCCAGACCAAGTCGAGGAATGTTCAGTCTGAGCAAATTTAATCTGGCCTTCAGTTCGCGTTTCGCGACTGATCGTCCAGTGATTGCTTCCACGGTAATCTGGTGGCAATTCAAAAAACGGCAGATCGATATGTCGTGGGCCGGCCGCCAGCGGCTCTTCCGGACCAATCACAGCCGTTGGAACTTCAAGCCCGGCAGTATTTCGAACCGTGATGTCTCGTAAATCGCTACGCTGAATATGTTCGTAGATTTCGGGCGTGAGCACGACACGATAGGCGCCACCGTCATCAACGCTCAGGCTTAGGGGCCATTGCCACCCGAATGAATCGGCCGCCCAAGCGGGGCTCGCAAAAAATAGAATGACTAAATAAATGAGTGAAGTTCGAAACATTACGGGACCTCGTCGGGTTCTGGCGCCGTTTTCTGCGGTGTTTTGCTTGGCGGGGCCGGGGCCAAGTAGCCCACGATCAGGCAAAGGACGCCGTACCCGATAAACGATCCAATCCCCATCAACGCGCCCAGATGAGAGCGGTCAACCACCAGGAGTTTCACCAAAACAATCGAGATTAAGAACGCACCAAGCCTCCACAGGCTGCGGTTTCCACGTTTTGAACCCACAATCCAGTTTGCCATCCCAAGCAAGCTCCACACGATGGTGAGGCTCATCTGAGCAGCCGCGGAGTCCCAAAGGTCGATCGACCATGGCGCATTGGTGAAGTGTGGAACGCTTCTTAAGGTAATATTGCTCAGGGTCACGAAGAGCATGAAGAATATCGCCAGGTAGCTAGAACCCACATTTTTGGTGACGAGGTCTGAGCGCAACCAGACGGCAAAAAGCCCCAAGATACCCAGCAAAGACAGGTCTACCGGATTGATAATCGGCAACCACATCGAGCCAGCTGATCCGCCTTGGAACAACAAAAAGACCCATAGCAAAAAGACAATAACCTGGGCGAATACAGTGGCGGCAGGGCGCCACTTCTGGAAGTTCTTCATCGGGAAACCAATGATTTTCGGCGCAAAAAGCAGACCAGTGACCAAGCCGATTGACGGCAGAACTGCGGCGGCAGCCACCCAGCCTTGTGTCAGGCCTTGAGTTTCTGCGGTCGAGACCAACCAACTGGAAAGAGCGAGTACCCAACCAAATAGCCACGCAGAATGTCCAAGGCCCGGAGCTGCGTCTTCTGATTCGCGCAGGCTGTACAGGCCTAACCCGCCCAATACGCCGTAAGCGATCCATGCGTAGAGACCGTAATCAGCAAACATATGTGTGGCAGCGTCCAATTTGAACAGGCCAAGCAAGGCGACGGCGATGAAACTGAGCGCCATCGTCCAGCGAAGCGCCGTGGCGCTTAGGAAATGGTGTGCCAGGCCCAGCAACGCAATTGTGAGGGCGCTAAGGGCAATCAATATGTCGAACCGGTGGATGAACGGCCCGAAGCGTTCAACCTCTACCGCAAGCGCCACCAACCACCACATCAATCCCCAGAGATAAAAGACGAGCGCCGTCGCGTGTTTTTCGCGGTGGTAAATTGCGGCGGCGGCAAAACCAGCGATCGAGATGAGCAGTCCACTCATGAACGTCGCATTCAAGATCGCCGAGTCGTCAATTGGGGCGTTCATGCCCGCGTAAAGCGCGCCGGCAAGCAAGAATAACACGGGCGCCGCGGCTTGGAGCCAAGGGTTTTTATCACGCAGCCCCAGCCACGCCATGACAAGACCTTCAATCGCGAAGATTCCCGCTGAAGTGCCTGCCGAAAATGCCAGCGGGACAGCTAAGGTCGCAAAAACCAGCGCAATCGCGGCGTGATAACGGCCAAGGGTTTGATTTGCGGTAAAACGCAGAAGTGCCCCACCCAAACCTGCGTTAATGACCGCCATACCCAGTGCTGCAAAGGCGAGCGGCAATTGTTCCTGGAAAAGCAAAGACAGAGCGAAGTACGAAAATAGCGGATTTCCGAAAATTAAAATTCCGTCGATAGCGCCGGGTGTTTCGCCGTTCGCAGATCGCGAGTTGAAGACTGGAATGGCAACGTAGAGCACGTAGTAGATCACGACGAAAGGAAGCGTGCTCCAAAGTTTATCGTCCGAATACTCGAAGACTCCCCAGAAGATTCCGATTCCGAAAGTGAAGAAAAACCCAAGCAAATTGAGCCAGCGCCAAGGTTTGAACCAGGCGACAACCATCACAGCTACATTCAGGACGGCGTAATAGGAAAACAGAGCAACATAATTGCCGGAACCGCTGCTGATAAGGAGCGGCGCAGCAAAGCCAGCCAGATACGCGAGCACAACGAGCGCGCTTGAGTTTTGGAGCACAGCAAGCGCACCTGCCGAAGCAACCAGCACCAGTGCGATGCTGAGCGCCAACGTCGGCGGCAGCAGTTCGTAGAATTTGAACGCCGAAAAAACGGTCAGCAGCAGAATGCCAATTCCTCCGCCTTGTAGGCTCAGTCCGAAACCGCGACGTTTATCCCGCTGGAGCCAGCCAAACCCAAGCCCCGCAACTCCAACCGCCGCGATACCTGCGAGCCGAAATTCGATCGGGAACGAGAACCAACCTTCGCTGGCACCGAACTGAATCAACGCCGCAAAACCGATAAACAGAATCAAGACACCGACCACGACAAGGAGGTTGTCCTGGATCACCGCCAGCGGAGAGCGGCCGGGTGGTGTATTGGGCACTTTGCGCGGTGGTGACTGGGGCCTTGGAACCCTCGGTTCTTTCGCAGCAACGGGCGATGAAAGGTCTACCGGTTCTTGAGCACCATCGGGCGATGAAAGGTCTACCGGTTCTTGAGCACCATCGGGCGATGAGAGGTCTACCGGTTCTTGAGCACCATCGGGCGATGAGAGGTCTACCGGTTCTTGAGCAC